>JAFCDN010000024.1 GCA_017609625.1 Candidatus Iainarchaeum sp. | reverse complement strand
ACTTCTTTAAAAGAAACAGTATCTTGTCTTGCAAGCCTGTACACATGATTTCTGGAAATCTCATAGTGTTCTGCAAGAACACTAGCTGACGTTCCTTTCTCCAACTCTTTCACAATATGCTTTCTAGCTCTCAAAGTTAATTTGAACACTTTAACCACCCCAAAACAGTTAGAGTGTAACCTTATTTCAGGACATCACAAAGCGGATTTGCAATGGAAAAGTATTTATACAAGAAAAAAGATATTTTATTGCAGGGGTCTTATTAGTTCACTATTGAAGTATAAATTTTCAATATTTATAATTTTTGTTCTTCAATTTCTTGGTTTAATTTTTTCAAACGCAAAACTGTTGGGTGAAACCGAATTATCTATTGAGCCAATTTTGTCAACAATTTTCTTAATTTTAATTCTTGTTTATTTTATTTATTTAGGTTGGAAAGCATCAAAGAAATTTAATTATACTACAAAAGATGCTGGAATGGTCGGGGCAGGTGTTGGAATAGCTAGCAGTCTGCTCTTAGGAATTTTTTTGTTAATAATCTCTCTTGTTTTGGTTTTTGGATTAATTGAATTAGGTCAAGGAGCTGGTGCAGTTTTTGGAGAAATGGCAAGCCAATCTGGACAGCAGGTAACTAGTCAGTCAGGAGCTGAAGCAGGAGGCGCTATTGGAGCTTTAATAGGAACCCTGCTTTTGATAGTTGTGCTTATTACCACTGTTTTAAATATGATATTTTATGCAATAGTTGGCTTTATTTTTTCCTTTTTAGGAGGCTTTTTGTCAAATAAATTTGGGAATAAATAGAAATATCTGATGAAACAAAAATAGTGATTGTCAGCAAGTCAGTTAAAATTTTTTTCTCAAAGTTTTTCCATCAACGCTTTTGCGATTTCTTTTCCTTCTTTTTCTTCTGGAGTTTCTTTTACAATTATTTTTCCGCTTTTAAATAAAGAAATGTTTTTTCCTTTGAACTTCAATATAAGCACATAAGGGGTTTCAATATCAACCAAAACCTCTTTTTCCCTGAGCTTTTGTGCTATTTTGCTTAAATCCAAAGTTTTCTTTTTTTTTGGAATAAATTCGCAGGCAGTTTTGCTCATACAGCTTTTTGCAGTAAACTCTGATAATTCCATGGAATCACTCAATCAATTGAGCTAAATCTGCTCTGTGCCTTTTAATCATTCTTGATTCCTGGGCATAATGCACAAATCTCCTGATTCCATATGCTGCAATAGCCAAAGCGCAGAAAAGCAAAAACATTCCTGTAATAAAAGCTCCTTGATTTTCAGCAAAAAACTTAATCAAAGCAAAACCTAATGCAGCAATAGCTGCTCCAGTGTTAATAACAGACAAAGTTGTCCTTAACTTTGCTTCAATTGTCCTTTCTTTTGCAAGCAATACATTCATCAAATCAGGGTCTTTTTGCATTAATTTCTTTTCTTCCATCTCTCTTTGTGAAAAATTTTCATTCATACTGTTCCTTTAATCCACAGTAAGAATTTAATTCTTATTCTTTTTCTGTTCTAGTCCGCAGTTCTAACTATTCTTTTATTTCTGCATTGTCTATTTTGCCGTCTCCGTCCAAATCAATTCCTTCAACTATTTTTGAATTGATTTTTTCATTAAATAAATTCATTTTTGCAATTTCTTCAGAATGCCTTATTAAAGCAATAATTGCTGCTTTGGTTCCTGCATTTCTGTTTCCGGCAACAACCATGATCTTTTTTCTTGCAAAAAAAGGATGCCTTAAAACTTCAATAAAACCTGTTGCATCTTCATTAAACTCTTTTTTTGAACTCTTTGATTTAATTATCCAATGGCCTCCAAAAGGAATAAAATGCGCGTTAAGCTTTGAATTAATCTCTTTTGTAAGGGCATTGGTTAAAATCCCGCCGATAATGATCAGATTAGAGTTTTCATTTTTCAGTGATTTGATTTCTGTATCCAAAAAAACAATCGGATACTTTATTTCCTTACAGAGTGCGCCAAAAAAAGCACTTAATTCCACTGCAAGAAAAGCATCTCTTGCCCTTGCCTTAAAGCTTCCGTGCGGGTCAGGAGAACCTACAACAATCTTTGCATTGAATTTTCCTTTTTCAATAAATGGAGAAAAAAACTCTTCAAGTTTTTTGTTCAGTTCTTTTTCTATTCCTTCCACTTCAAATTCTTTTCTTTCTTTTTCTCCTGCAACTAAAGAAACCACATTAAATTTTGCTCTGAAATATTTTGCCAGTGCTCCGTATTTTTCTTCTGTCCTTTCAACTTCAATCAAATCATTTTTTTTCATCTGTTTAATGTAATAATACGCTTTTTGTTCATGCAGATTTAGTTTTTTTGCAATCTCTGCAGGATAATATGCTCTTTCAGTAAGTAGCTGGAAAATCTTCCACCCTGTTTTAGAAAGCAAAGGTTTTAGCTTATACGGCTCATTAAAAAATTTTTCATCCATTCCATACCCTCTATGATATTTCTTATAATGCTATAACTATTTTATTAATAATAGTTTGCTTTTGTTTTTAAATCTTTCTCTTTATGTTATTGTTTTTTTCTTAATGGTTTTCTTTTTCGTGTTGCGGGTTTTTTAAATTTTAACTTTCATTATTACTAGATGTGCGGAATTATTGGTTTTATTGGCCGGTCAATTAAAGGAAAAACCATAACCGATTCCTTGAAGAAACTGGAGTATAGAGGTTATGATTCCTGGGGTGTGTCTTTTCTTTCAGAAGGAAAAGTTGAATTCTTTAAGGAAATAGGGGAAATAAAAAATGTCCCGAAAAAAATTGAAGAAATAAATTCTTCTCTTGCTATCGGCCACACACGCTGGGCTACCCATGGAAAGATTTCCAAAATAAATGCTCATCCGCATATTTCTTCTGACAAAAAAATTTCTTTGGTGCATAACGGGATAGTTGAAAATTTTTCTGAATTAAAAAAGCAGGTTTCAAACAATAATTTCAGTTCTGAAACAGATTCTGAAGTTGTTCTGCGCTTGATTGAAGAAAATGTTAATTTAGGATTGGATTTATTGCATGCAGTAAGCAAGGCAGTTTCTGTTTTGGAAGGAAGCTTTGCTTTGCTGGTTTTTTCTGCTTCAGAGCCTGATAAGCTGATTGCAGTGAAAAAAGAAAGCCCTTTGCTTTTAGGAGTTTCTTCTAAAGGAATTTTTGCTGCTTCAGATCAGATTCCGTTAAGTTCTTTTACAAACAAATTTGTTTTTCTGGAAGACGGCGATATTGCTGTAGTAAAAAAAGATTCTTTTAAGTGTTTTGATTTTTCTTTGAATCCTGTTGAAAGAGAAATTCTTGAAGTTGATTCTGATGTAACTTCTTCCGGCAAATTAAAGTATTCTCATTTCATGCTGAAAGAAATAATGGAACAGCCTTTTGTTTTGCGGCAGGTGCTCTCACAGGAGAAAAAAAATTTTGATGAAATTTCTTTACTGCTGAAAAAACATCCTGTGTTTTTCATTGGAAACGGCACTTCTTTTAATGCCTGTTTGTTTGGAAAAGAATTTTTTTCCAGAGCTGCAGGAATCTCTTCTCAAGTGATTGATGCTTCTGAGTTTCCTTATGTTCTGGAATTTCTTCCGGAAAATTCTTTGATTTTTGCTTTATCCCAAAGCGGTGAAACAGCTGATGTTTTGGATTCTGTGAGAAAAGCAAAAAAAAGAAACTTCAAAATTGTTTCAATGGTTAATGTATTTAATTCTTCTCTTGTAAGATTAAGCGACAAAACAATTTACTTAAACTGCGGTGAAGAAATTGGTGTTGCGTCAACTAAAGCTTTTACTTCTCAGGTTGCTTTATTGTATCTTCTTTCAAATTCCTGTGCAGAAAAATTTGATTCTGCTTTAGAGGAATTAAAAACCCTTTCCCTGAAAATGCAGCAGGTAATTGAATTAAACAAAAACTCGATTCAAGAGCTTTCTTCTAAAATAAAAGAAGTTGATGATGTTTTTTTTATCGGAAGAAGCTTAAATTATCCGGTTGCATTAGAGGCTGCTTTGAAATTAAAGGAAATTTCTTACATTCATGCTGAAGCTTTTCAGGCTGGAAGCTTAAAGCATGGGCCCTTAGCTTTAGTCTCTGATGGAGTTCCTGTTATAGTTGTTGCTCCTATGGATAAAGTTTTTTCTGATACTTTAAACAATGCAATTGAAGCAAAATCCCGCGGAGCATTTATTATTGGGGTAAGCAATGAAAAAAATGATGCATTTGATTTTTTTATTCCTTTACCAAAGGTTAAAGAACTTTTGTTTCCTTTAATTTCAATTATTCCTTTGCAGCTGCTTGCTTTTCATACAGCAGTTTTTCTGGAAAGAAATCCTGACAGGCCCAGAAACCTGGCAAAAAGTGTTACAGTAAAGTGATTTTAATGGAAGTAATTCTGAGAAAAGCACAAGAAAAAGATGAAAAAGAAATTGCAAAAATTTTAGAGCAAGGCTATAGCATTGAATCAGTTAAAGAAGGAATTGAAGTTTTAAGAAACGAAAAGAAAAAAGAATGGAATTTTATCATAGCAGAAGCTGAAGGAAAAGTTGTCGGACTGGTTTCCTGGGCAATGAAAGGCCTTCCAAGACATGGTTTAATTGAATTAGACAGGATTGCTGTAACCCCTGAATTCAGGGGAACCGGAATTGCAAGAAAACTTTTTGATTCTGTCGGAGAAAATGCAAAAGAATTTTTTTCTTTAAAAAAAAGCAGGTTAAGAAAACTTTTTTTGTTTACTCATGAAGACAATGAAAGGGCAATTTCTTTTTATAAAAAAATGGGAATGCAGGAAGATGCAGTTTTAAAAGACCATTACTATAAAGGAAGAAACGAATTGGTTATGAGAAAATTTTTTGAGTGATTTTGATTATGATTAAGGCAGTAATTTTTGATTTGGATGACACTTTATTTGACTGCTCCGGCTTGTTGGTTTCAAATGCAAGAAAACGCGCAGCAAAAGCAATGATTCGATTTGGCATTTCTCTTTCAGAAAAAGAACTCATTGCAGAGCAAAAAAAACTAAATGAATTAAACCCTACAGCAAATGTTTTTGAACTGCTTGCAGAAAAATATTTCCCGGAAAAAAAAGGCCTTATAATCAAAGAAGCCCTTAATGCTTATAATTCAGACCAGGTTGAAGAAATTTTTTTGTTTCCCGGAGTAAAAGAACTTCTGAAAAAGCTTGAAGAGAAAAAGATTAAAAGAATCTTAATCACTTCAGGAATTTCAAGCAGACAGCAGAAAAAAATTGAATTATTGGGTTTAGAAAATTCTTTTGACAAAATTTTTATTCATGATTTGGAAACAGGGCCGGAAAAAGAAGAATTTTTTGAGGAAGTAATCAAAAAATTCAATTTAAAACCTGAAGAAATTGTTTCTGTAGGAGACAGAATTCATTCAGAAATCAGGACTAAAAACAAGCTTAGAATAAATTAAATAAGGCTTTTGAATGGAAGATATGCTAAGGTAAAGCCGAAAAATGTTTTAGAAGAGCCGGATTATTCAATCAAAAAAATTTCTGAACTTCCAAAAGCAATCCGGTCTCTGCAGAAAAAGAAATCAAATTCAGAGTTAAAGATTGTTGCAATCGGCGGAGGAACAGGTCTTCCAATACTTTTAAATGGACTGAAAAATTACACTAAAAAATTAACTGCAATTGTTGCTGTAACTGATTCCGGCAGAAGCTCTGGAAAACTAAGATCAGATTTAGGGATTCTTCCTCCAGGAGATATTCGAAATTGTCTTGTAGCTTTAAGCGATTCAGAAGAGTTAATGAAAAAACTTTTTCAGTACAGGTTTGAAGGAAAAAGCGAATTAAACGGCCATTCTTTTGGCAATCTTCTTATTGCGGCTTTAACTAAAATGAAAGGAAGTTTTGAGTTGGCATTAAAAGAAACTTCCAAGATTCTTGCAATTAAAGGAAATGTTGTTCCATCTACACTTGACGACATAAACCTTTGCGCTGAATTAGAAGACGGAAGAACAATTAAAGGAGAATTTAATGTCAGAACTGCAGGCGGAAAAATAAAAAAAATGTTTTTGTCTCCAGAACCAAAAGCTTTTGGCGGAGCAGTCCAGGCAATTCTGGACGCAGATGTTGTTGTTTTGGCTCCAGGAAGTTTTTTTACAAGCATTACCCCAAACCTTTTGGTTAAAGAATTAAATTCTGCTCTGCAAAAAACCAAAGCAAAAAAGTTTTTTGTTTTAAATATTGTAACCCAGCCAGACCAGACTCCAAACTTTAAGGCTTCAGATTATCTAAATGCGCTTAGTGAAATACTTCCTTTAAAATTCATTGATTTTGTTTTGATTAATAATTCTGTTCCGGAAAAAAGGGTTTTGGAATTATATGAAAAAGAAAATTCTTTTTTGGTTCAAGATGATTTGAAGAATTTTAAAGGGCTGAATGGAATAAAAATAATAAGCAAAAACCTGATTGAAAAAATCGATCCAGAAAAGAAAAGAGTGTTATGGGAAAAAGTTGACTTGCTGAGACATGATCCTGAAAAGCTGGCAAAGACTATTGTAGAAACTATTAAATCTAACTAATAACCTGCCCGGTTGTTCCGTCAATCCTTAGAGCTCTTTCTTTTCCATCTTCTTCCAGAGTTATGTAGTAAACTGGTCTGAATAATTTTGTGCTTTTTTTTACAATAGAATTCGGCCATAATCCTTTAAGCATTGAATTAACTTCTTCTGCAGAAAACTTTTCTTTTACTGCACTGCTTACTAAATTCTCTGTATAACTGCAGTTGTTTAATGAAGAAATCAGTTTGTGCCTTGGAGTAAAAGGCAAATCCAGTTCTTTATCCAGAGAATACTGTATCTTTCCTTCTCTTTTTTCTTTTTTCAGAAAACCTTTTTCTGCCAACGCAGAAACTATTTTTCTTGCCTTGTCTTCTGAAATCTCTGAACTTCTTTCAGTAATTTCTTTCACTGTTTTTTTCTGCAGTAAATTCCTTAAAACAAAAGATTCATCTTTGTTCAGCAAAGCCGTTTTGTTGAATCCTTTTGATTTAACAAAATTTTTTCCGTTATAATGCATTAATTCTCCGCTCATTGCATCAACAAAACAGTCAACTGAAACAAATTCTCTTTTCAAATCAAAATCATTTAAACTGATTTTATAAATTAGTTCATAACTCAAAACTATTCCTTTAATTCTTTCTTCAGAGCCAAACAAACCTAAAGTTCTTTTTTTTCTGTTTTTGTTTCCAATTTTTCTTGCATTTTTTTCATCAATCTTTAATGCAAGGGTTAATTCTTTTAACACAGACTTTTCTTTTCCTTCTTCCTGTTCTTTTAATCCTTCTTCCACTTCTTTTTCGTATTTTTCTTCTTCTGTTTCAAACTCTTTCTCTTCTTCTTTTTTTTCTATTCCTTTAATATAAACTTTTTCTGCTTCAATTACTGCTCCTCTTTCTTCTAATGAATCAAGAACACTTGAAAGCATTATTTTGCTTTTGTATTTTCCGTTTAAAGTGTCAACTAAAATATTTACTTTTTCCATTTCAAGTGGTTCCTGCTGTAATTTTTTCCAAATTATTTCTGTTGCAAGTTTCATTACGTCTTCTTCTGAAACCTGTTCTTTTACTTCAGAGGTTTCTGCATCTCTTCCTTCGTGCTGTGACATTCTCGGCCTTATATCCATTACAAAAGCTCTTGTTGTTTCTTCTCTTCTGTCTGCAACTAATGCAGTTCCAACTGAAAGAGTTCTGATAAAAGAACTTTTTTTGTATTTTGCCGGAACAATTGAAGGAGTTCTTTTGAAAATCGCTTTAATGTCATCATCAAACACTAATTTGTGTGATATCAGAACATCAAGCTGGCTTAAAACTCTAGTGTCAATTGCTGAGGGCTGTTGTGTTGCACAAACCAAAGAGCAGCCAGGTCTTCTTCCTTGTTTTACATATTCTACTAAAGCAGATGTTGCAGGAGTTTTTACATTTCCTGAAGGAATTAAAGTATGCGCTTCATCAATAAACAGCCAGGTTGGGGGAATATCCATTTCAAGCATTTCATCTAAATCCTTTTTGAATTTTTTTGCTGCTTCTTTTCTTGTTGAAATCTTTCTTGCTGCAAGAATCCTTCTTGCGATTATTCCAATAACCAGTGCAGTTACATCATCCTCTAAAAAACTCGTGTCAAGAATAGTCAATTGACTTTCTCTGCTTAATTCCCCTAATGGAGTTCCTTTTTCTGAAAAAATACCCCAGCTTTTTGCCGCCTCAAACCTTGAAACCAATGCACGAATTGAATCCTGTTTATAGCCTCTTTCTCTTGAATTCAGTTCCTCGTCTTTTTCCAGACAATAACTTATTTCATTTAAAGAGAAGTTTTCTTTTTTCTTTATGTATTTTCCTTCAGCCTTAAATCCGTGCTCTAATTTTTTTAATACTTTGCTTAAAAGCAGTCCGCTTGGTCCAAATCTTTCTATTCCAAAAGTCAAACACCAGTCTTCTGCGGTAAGCAGTGAAGGCTGAATAGAAAATGTTGCATCAAAAGTTGATTTCGGAACTTCTGATTTAATTCCTTCTGGAATAAACACTTTAACGTTTTCAAGTCCATGAGGCATTAAATCCCATTCAGAAAGCTTTGAAACTTCATTTAATTCTTTATTAGGAAACCGCATTGACCAGAACACTCCGATTGGATCAATTACAATCAATCCAACATCTTTGTTTTTTAATGCAAGTTCTTCAGCTAAAACTCCTAACACATAACTTTTTCCTGAGCCTCTTGCTCCGCACACAAATACTACGTGCGGGTTTAATGAATCCAATAAAACATTTTTTCCACGCAGTTCTTCTTCATTTACTTTTCCTACAAACAACCCTGCTTTTTCTCCGTGCTTTTCAAAAACAGATTTTTTTCTTCCAATAAATGCGTTTCCTGTTTCTTCATTTTCCAGAAAACCCAAATCAAATACTGAAACTTTTTCTTTTGCTATAATTTCTTTTTTTTCGTCTTTTAAAGTGTGCCTTTCTTCACCGGAATAATATTCTATTCCTTCAATTTCTTCTTCATTCATTTCTTCTGGTTCAGAAACTTTTCTTGCATTTTCTATTATTTTTTCTTTTATTTCTTCTTTTTCCGGCAGTTCTTCTTCTAATTCGTCTCCTTCAGTTTCTTTTAGCAGTTCTTTTTCGCGTGAAGTTAATTCTTTTTTTTCATAATCAGATTTTTTCTTTGTTTTCTTTTTCTTTGATTTTTTTGTTTTTGTATCCTCTTTTTTTGTTTCTTTGGTTTTGGCAGCCTGGCTTTTTTCAAAAGCCGGTTTTTCAGTTTCTTCTTTTTTTTCTTCAGTTTCCTCAGTTTCTTTTTCTTCTGGCTCATCTTTTTCGATTATTTTGTTTTCAACTTTTTCTTCAACATGTTTTGGTTCGTTTCCTTCAACTAATTCATCAAAAATATCTGTATCTTCTTTTACCACGCTTTTTTCTACTCTTTCCCCGTCAATAGGCCTTGGCTCTTCTGTTTCTTCAATTTCTTCTTCAATTTTTTTTTCTTCCATTTCTGCCACTTAAAGAATATAATTCAAACTTATATTAAAAACTCCCTTTTTAGTTTCTTTTCTAATAAGGTATTTTAAACTATTGAAGCTTTTATTTTTTGATGGGAATAAAAAAACGAGCTAAACGCTTAAGAAAAAGAGACGGAAGGATTAAAAGAAAAGCAAAAGAAAAACTTAAAGGGTTAATTCCTTCCAGAGATATGGCTAAATGGAAATTAATTGCTGAAGGCTCTCTGGCAGTAATAATTATTGTAGGCTTATTTGAGATAGCGCATTATTTTTTTAACGTTAATTTTTCAGAGGAATTTCTGATTACCTTGGAAGTAATTGATTATGCTGCAATATTTATTCTGGCAGTTGATTTATTTAACCACTATCTTATTTCCCCAAACAAAGAAAGATTTATCCAAAACAAATTCCTTTACATTCTTTCTTTTATTCCTTATTTAATTTTCACTAAAGCAATGGGCGCAGTTTATTTGTTTAAGCCGGTTTTAACAGGAATAGCAAAAATAATAAAATTAGTTTCACATAAAGACGAAATAGAAGACAGAGTTGAAGACATAAAAGAAAAAGCTGAAGATGTTTCAGAACAAATCACTAAACCAAGAAAAAAAAGGAAAAAGAAGGCGAAAAAGAGATGAAAAAATGCCAATATATGTTAAAAAGCCTGTGAAAACAAGAAAAAGAAAAGCAAGAAATTTTGTTTTCTTTAGAGGCTCCCTTAAAGAAATTAAAAGTCTAACAAAAAAAGATTTAGAAAATGTTTCAAGAACTCTGAAACTAAGTAGTTCTTTTTTGTCTCTTGGATGGTTTAAAAGAAAAGTTTCTTCTGCAGTGAAAAAACTCAGTGAAACAGGAGAAAAGCAAACAACTTTTTTGATTAATACCTCTCTTGGAAAAGTGAGATTTGCAGTTTCTTTGCATCGTGGAAAAATTATTATTCACCAATACCCTTCAATCCATGCGGTTAGAGGAAGACTTTCTTTGGATCCTAAGCTTTCCAGACCTTTTTCTTTTGAGAACTTAAAGGCAATCCTTTCCAAAGGATTTTATTCTAGATCTTATTCTAAACCTGGCGGGTTTGGCAATGTAGAGATTGCTTCTAGAAGAAAAGCTACACGTCATGGTATTCCTTCAACAAAACCTGAGTTGACAGAAGGAGACATTTATTATTTAGAGCTAATGGCGCCAGAACTCGATGTTCAGGAAGATTCTAAGCGGCATAATTACAGTATAGTAAGCAGAGCTTCTAGAAGTCAAATTTTAAGAGTTAATATTAGACTTGCAAAATACTTAACTGAAGAACAGGTTGAAGAAAGAAAAAAATTTTACGAAAAAGAACTGAAAAAATCTAAAATCCCTTTTGGATTCATTTAATTTCATTTTTTCTTTAAGTATTCTGTTGTTAATCTCACGCCAAACCCTGTTCCGCCTTTAGGGCAGTATTCAGATTCTTTTCCTTCATTAAAAGCTGTAGGTGCAATATCCAAATGAATCCAGTTTGTTTCTCCAACAAATTCTTTCAAAAAAGCTGATGCAGAGCTTGTTCCGCCATACTTGTTTTTGCTTGTATTCTTTAAATCAGATATTTCTCCTTTCATGTCCTCTGAAAATTCTTTGTATAAAGGCAGCTGCCAGACTCTTTCAAATACCTCATTGCCTGCATTAAACATTTTTTTATACAATTCATCTTTGTTGGTTAAAAAGCATGCAGCATAGCCTCCAGTAATATGCTGTGCAACGCCGGTTAGAGTTGCATAATCTATCACTAATTTTGGCTTGAATTTTTTCACTCCAAAAGCAATTGTGTCAGCCAATACTAATCTTCCTTCTGCATCAGTGTTGCCTATTTCAACTGTTTTTCCGTTAAATCCTTTAAATACATCGCCTGGCTTATATGCTTTCTCTCCAACTGCATTTTCTGCCAAGCCCATTAATCCAACCAGATTTTTTTTCAGCTTTAATTCTTTTGCTGTTTTCATTATTCCTAAAACAGTTGCTGCTCCAGCCATATCATGTTTCATTGTTTCAATTGAATCAGTTGGCTTTAAATTCAGTCCGCCTGCATCAAAAGTAATTCCTTTTCCTGCCAAAAGAATTGGTTTTTCTTTTTTGCCTGCTCCGTTGTATTGCATTACAACAATCCTTGGTTTTTCAACTGCCCCCTGCCCTACAGCTAAAATCAGATTTGCTTTCATTTTTTTTAACTGCTTTTCTTCTATAACACTGCATTTCAGTTTTACTTTTTTGCAGATCTCTTTTGCTTTTTTTGAAAACAACATTGGATTTTTGTCTTTTGCATTTTCATTAACCAAATCCCTTACTAAGTTTACATTTCCTGCTATAATTTCATTCTCTTTTACTATTTTTTCCAGTTCATTTGTTTTTTTTGCTCCAAAAAAAACTTTTTTTATTTTTGTTTCCTCTTCTTCTTTCTTTTTTGGCTTTGATTTGTATTTGCTGAAAGAATAATCTGCTAAAATAGAAGTCTCTGCTACAGTTTCAACCCAGTCTTTTTCTTTTATTTTTGATTTAAATAAGAATGCAGGGTTTTCAATCTTTTTTGCTTTTGCAGCCTTAACCAGACTCCCGACAGTTTTTCTTACATCTTCTTTTGTCAGTTCTTTTTCTTCTCCCAAACCAACCAGAGACAGTTTTTTTGCTTTAAATCCTTCAGGCAAAACAATTAAAGAACTCTGGCTTTTTTCTCCTTTAAAGAAATCTGTTTTTTCGGCTATTCCAAAAAATTTCTTCAGAAAACCTTTTTTTTCGTTTTTCACTTTTTCTTTGCTTAAACAAACAAACAATACTCCAGCATCGATTTTTTTCAATTCTGATTCAAACACAAAATTCACTCTCTTCACCCATTAAATTGATTATAATATTATGTTGTTTAAATTTAAATCAGTTTCCCTTAAAGCTATTAAATAACCTGCAAGGAGTTTTATATGAAAGGGAAGATTTCAGTAATGAGATTAAAACAGATAAATAAAGCTTATTGGAATACAGTTGCCAAAAAAATTCCTGAGTATAAACGTGTGCAAATTGTTAAAACTAGGAAAAGATATTTCAGTTTATTGCGCAGAAAAATTCCTTTCTTAAAAAGAATTTTAGACCCAAAAAAACAAAGAAAAATAAATGTTAAAGCAGAAGGCAAAAACTATTCTTTTACTTTGCTTGGAACAGGTTTTGGCATGGGAGAAAATTACAGGCCAGTGGTTATACTTCTTGATGGTGTTGGAAAGAAATACTTGTTTTATAGGAGTACTGGAATAAATAGTGAAAAACCAGGAAACTGGCTTCCTTTTAATTCGATCCAAATTGTGAAAGAAAAAGGAGGCGGTTCACACCCTTGGTATCAGAAATTTGAAGGGCATCCAAATTTTTCAGAACTTTTTGTTAAATTAGGAGAAGAAATAAAAAAATTAGAGCCAGAAATAGCTTTTTTGGAGGCATCTTCCCCTTCTTTTGTTAATGCTATAAATAGTTATTTATGAATAATTTTTTGTGGGCTCGTAGTGTAGTGGTAACATATTCCCTTCGCAAACAACTTTTTAAAAAAGTTGTATCAAAAAGCACGGGATAAACCCGAGCTGTCTAAAATAAAACGGATTAGGGAAAGACCGCGGGTTCAACTCCCGCCGAGTCCATTCCCGCCTGCTCGCGGGAGTAGAGCGTCCAGCATAAAGCTGGACTGGAAAAGTTTTATCAAAAACAGTCCTTCGGACTTTCGCCGTTTTAGCACGAGAAATGTCCAACCCATTGTAAACAATGGGTTATAAATTTATTAGAGGTTTTTTTATTATGTCAGAGAAAGTTGAAGTTAGAAAATCTAAAATTCAAGGCAAAGGGGTTTTTGCTTTAAAGGATTTCAAAAAAGATGAATTAATAATGAGAATTGAAGGAAAAGTGGTTGAAACTGAAGATCATTCTTCTTTATCAGAATATGTTCAAGACCATTGTTTTCCTTTTAATAAAAAAGGAAAAAAAAGATTTTATGTTCTTCCAAATTCTCCTTGGACTTATGTAAACCATTCTTGTGAACCAAACGCAGGAATAAAAAATAACCGAACTTTTGTTGCAATTAGAAAAATAAAAAAAGGAGAAGAAATATTTTTTGATTACTGCATGAATAATTTTGATGACTGGACAATGGAATGCAAATGTGGAAGCAAGACCTGCAGGAAACTTATTTCCACTTTAGATGTTTTAGATAAAAAAACAAGAAAAAAATACAATGATTATGTTTTGGATTGTTTAAAGCAGTAAAACTATTTAATTTTGTTGGCTCTCTTTTTATTTATGGGCAAAGTAAAAGTTTTTCCTTCGCTGTTGGCAGCAGATTTTTCTGTAATTAAAAGTGAAATAAAAAAAGTAGAAGAAGCAGGGGCAGATGGAATTCATTTGGATGTAATGGACAACAAATATGTTTCAAATAAATCTTTTCCAGTTGAAAAAATTAAATCTTTTTATGAAAAGATTTCTCTTCTATTAGACATTCATTTAATGATAGAAAAACCAGAAGACTTTATTGATGAGTTTTTGAATTTTAATCCTGCTTATTTGAGCTTTCATGCTGAAGCATCAGAAAATCCAAAAGAACTCATTGAAAAAATAAAATCAAATAACTGCAAAGCTGGACTTGCAGTGAATGCAAAAGTTTCTTTAGATTCAATTTTGCCTTTTATTGAAATGATTGATTTTGTTTTAATAATGACAGTTAATGCAGGTTTTGGCGGACAAAAATTTATTGAAGAAAATATTAAAAAAATTGAAGAGCTGAATAAAATCAGAAAAGAAAAAAACCTTGTTTTTGAAATTGAAGCTGATGGCGGAGTAAATACAGAAAACTCAAAAAAACTGATTTCTGCAGGGACTGACATTTTAGTCAGCGGCAGCACTATATTTAAATCTGATTCTGTTTCTGAAACAATAAGAAAATTAAAAGAAAATTAAAGATTCTCTAGATTAAAGCGTTTACATCGCAGTCGTTTCTGTATCCTATATTATTTATTTGTTCACATGCTAATGCATCATTCATTTCGTCTGCATAATTGTAAAAGCAGTAGTCTCTTGTTAAATAAATCAGGACAGGGAATCTTTTGGTTGCTGAATCGCATACAGTATAATCTGCCAGTTCAACTGCAATATCTTTATAACAGTCAATGTATTGTTCGCTTCCTGTAATAAATTCACACAAAGCAGAGTCAAGAGTATTTAATGCAAGTGTTTCATAGCAGTGGTTTCTTAAATGAGGGTTTAGCATTCTGATTTCCTTGCATAATTCTGATTTATTCAAATCTATTGCAAGTTCATCATAGCATGTGTCTCTTATTTCATTGTCCATTATAAACTCGCAGAACAATTCTTTTAGAGTTGCTTTTGCAGTATTGTAATAGCATGTGTCTTTTGTTGATAAACTTTCTATCAGCTCACAAGCCTTTTTTTCCGGATTAATTTCGCTTACTGCAATAACACACTGCTGGAAAATGTTTTGGTCTTGGATTTGCAGGCAATAGTCTGGATCTTCTTCTAATACTGCAACGTTTTTAATGCACAAATATTTTAAATCATCGTCACTTGATTTTTTGCAGATTAAAGGATTTTTCTCTTGTGTTCCGACTTCATAATAACAGTGGTTTGATTGATTTTCATCAATAAAATAAGTGCATAAAGTTTCTTCTTTATTCCCTACTAAAAGAGCATTCAAACAATTATCTATTTTAAACCCTGTTTCAGTTTTTGCAGTTGAAATATAAGTGCAGATTACATAATCATTTGTTCCTATAGCTAATGCGTTAAAGCATATGTCCTTATCGCTTACAACAGAAATTTTTTTGCATGCTTCAATACTGTTTTCTTCTGCAGCAATAATTGCATTACAGGTGTTTGCTTTTGTTTCATCAATTATCTGGACGCATCCAGAGTTATCTTTTAATTCAATTGCAATGTCATAAAAGCACTGGTCTCTTATTGAAATATTCTTTAATTTTATTTCTTTGCATGTATTATAACTCAATAAATTAACTGCAATCTCTTTAATGCAGGAATCAATATTTAGTTCTTTCATTTCCCTGCAGGCAGAAATATCATTAAACTCTAAAGCATAATTTTGCATGCATTGGTCTATCTTTAATTGACTTGGCTCTTTATTGCATAATTCCATATAAGGTTGTTCAGTGTTTGTGTCTTCAATTACTATTGGAATAGCATAAACTTCAGTTGAATAGCCGCTTTCTTTATCACTCTTGCTTACTGAAGTGACAACATAAAAATATGTGATTCCTCCAACCAATTCTTTATCCCTGTATTTATTTTCTGTTATAGGATAAGAATTAACTTTTCCGTAATCTTTTCCTGGATTCAGTGTCCTGTAAATGTTATATCCTTTTAGTTCACTGCTTTCATTTTTTTCCCAGGTTAATTCAATTGCATTCTGTTTTGGTGTTGCAAGAAGATTTACAGGAGAACTTAAAGTGTCATCTGTTACAGGGTCTCCATTTTCTCCGTTTCCGTCTTCAGGACAGCCAGCAAAAAGAATTGTGAATGCAAGCAATATAATAATCAAAACTTCTTTTTTCATTCAGTAAATATAATACTGTTGCTATTTAAATTGTTTTCCTTCTGCCTGGCGGTGTAGAATTCCTGTGCGAAGCACAGGAATAAAGCTTTAATTTTGATTAGGTTTTTTTTGGTTATGATTTCTAGATTATAGGTTAGTGCTTTGATTGTGACTTGTTTTTGTTGGT
>JAFCDN010000056.1 GCA_017609625.1 Candidatus Iainarchaeum sp. | reverse complement strand
ATGAAGATGAAGAAAAAATTATTTCAAAAATTTACAGCTTGTGGGATTATTTAAATATATTTGAAAACACCCAGGCACACCATATTCTTTCAGTAATAGGTTTTGATGAATGGGTCCCAATGGATGAAATTAAAAGAAGAATTACAGAGTTGTTTTCAATTGACTATAAAAATGACAGGAGTCTATATCCTTATATCAAAACACTTGTAGATGTTGGCTTGTTGGAATCAATGAGTGTTGGTGGTAAAAGAAAATGGAGAAAAAGAGATTTAGTGATTAAATTACAAGAAAAAGTCAAAGAAAAAGAAGAAGAAGAAAGGCTACTGGTCCTTGAAAAAGGAATACATTGAATAAAATCGCTTTAATTTGTCGGATTTTGAATAAACCTCTTTAAACCAAGGATAATTTGCTATTTTCTTTGATTCTATTAGAAGTGTTTGTGAATAGTTTGGGCCTAATTTTTTCCTTTCTGAGAGTTGTTTTTTGGCTTTTTCCATTTCTGATAAAAGAGAGCCATGTTCTTTTGAAGGATTTAAAATATAAGTTCTGTCTAAAAGATTCTCAAGTGAAGATATTACATCTGCTTCTTCAACTTCTTTTTCATTAAGATAGTATACTGCTTTCCAGTCTCCTTTGATTGTCCAGGAATGGCTTGGATTTTTGCCAGTCTTAAAAAAGCCTATCAAGTCAGAAAACTTTTCCTGGGGGATTACCACACAGTTTTTGCCATGTTTTATAAAAGGGGTTCCAGAAAGAACACCCAATCTATGATAAACATAAGTTTTGCCATTGGATTTTGAAACCTGCTGGGAATAGCCATAAATTGCCCTAAAGAGTTTTTGATAAGTATAAGAAGAGTGCTTTACATCTTTAGGCAGAATAAATTTATATTGAACAAAATATCCTTTCACAGAGACCCCCCAGTTCCAGTAATCTTTATTATAATAGATAACTGTTTTTTATGTATATATATACACATTAATTAAATATAAATGTTTGCAAATAAAATCAGGTTTATTTAAAAAGGAATAAAAAATAGAATAAAAAGGAGGTTTTCATCTCCTTCTGATATATGAAGAATAATGGGTTTGTTTGGTTTTTGGTTCTTCTTCTGATTCTGATACTCTGCCTGTTCTAATTATTAAAATATCTTTTGCTGATTTGACATTTTTGTATGGCACGCTTTTTTCTTTGATTATCTTTTTTGCTTCTTGTTTTGATTTGACTTTTAAAGGCTCAGTAGTTATTGTTTCAACCCTTCCTTTTTCTAAATTTATTACTAAATCAAAAACTTTTCCTTTATATTCTGCATTGTCAGTGTAAATATCCATTCCGAAAAGTTTTGATAATCTTACTGTCACAGTTACACCTCAAAAAACTTTAATTAAATATTAACAACTTTTATATATATAAACTTTTGGTTTTAGTTTTGAAAATTTCAGGGTTTTTCTTTGATTTAAAGGCAAACTGCTAAAGCAAAAACAAGCTTATACATAACAAGGAATTTTTTTGTGCGAGCTTTTTTTGTTTAGTATTAGGCCATGGCACAGTTATACATAATATTCAGGGTTTTTTTGGGTTTTTTTGGCTTAGCTGATTAGCAAAAGGCTTATTAGTGGAAGTAGACTGCCTCACAATTTATCCAAAGGGCTTTGGACTTTTTTAAGTTCTTCTGTTGAAACAAAAGTGTAAATTTGGGTTGTAGAAAGATTGCTGTGGCCTAATAATTCCTGAATTTTCCTGATGCTTTCCCCTGCTTCAAGCAAATGTGTTGCATAGCTGTGTCTAAGGCAATGCGGGGTAACTTTTTTTTGAATGCCTGTTTTTATTGCATATTTTTTTACCATTCTTTCAATTGTATCTGATGTTATTGGTTTGCCGTTTTTTTTGGAAAAAACATATTTGCTTGGGTTTTTCTTTCGTTTCAAGTATTTTTTTAGGTTATGGATCCATTTTTTTGATAGGATAATTATTCTGTCTTTTTTTCCTTTTCCTCCTTCAACTCTTGCAATTCCTTCATGTAAATCAAGATTTGTTAAGCGCATATTAGCGCATTCGCTTACTCTGACACCAGTTGAATAAAGGAATTCAACTATTGTTCTGTCCCTGCCTGCTTTTGCTGATTTAATCAAAGCTTTTATTTCTTTTTGAGTTAACACTGTTGGAAGTTTTTTCTCTTTTTTTGGGATTTTTATTTCATCCATTAAACTGCTTTTCAGGATTGTTTTAAAGAAGAATTTTAATGATGCATGAACTAAAGCAATTGAAGTATTTGTCAGGTTTTCTTTTTCTTTTTTTATTGCAATAAATTTTACTATGTCTTCTCTGGAAACTTCCTGTACTGGCTTTTTGGTTTGCCCGAAAAAAGCCTCTAAATAACACAAATACATTTTTAGAGTTCTTTCAGAATAGCCTCCAATAACCAACTCTGCACGGGTTTTTTCCAGAAAGCTTTTTTGTTCCTCTGAAATGTTTTTTTCTTCTTGCATAACAAGATAACTCAGTTTTGATTAATAAATCTTTTATTATTGGCTGACTAAAGTAAACAGTTTTTATTCTATTTTATTCAATATTTTATACAAAGTGTTTTTGATACAACTTTTATAAAAAGTTGTTTTTGATTAAACTTTTCCAAAAAGTTTATGTGGAACGGTTTTGATTAAACTTTTCCAAAAAGTTTAAGGTGGTTTGATGGAAAGGAAAAAAATGATTTCTGTGGAGTTTGAAGACGGCGAAGATGTTGTGTTAGGATTAAAACACGCTTTTGCAGAAAATAAAGTTCAAAGAGCAACAATCAAAAGCGTTGAAGGAAAAATAAAAGACCTTGATTTGAGTATTTTTATTGGAGGCCAGTTTAAGCAAAAACATTTTGACGGAGAATTTAAAGTAACTTCAATTCACGGGGTTTTTTTAGAAAAAGGAAATATGGGCTATAAAGGAGAAGTAGTGGTTTCTTTGGCTGATATAGAATCAAATTCTTTAGGCGGAACTTTATTAAACGCAAAGGTTGCAAATAATTTAACTATAAAAGCAGATATAGAAGAATTTAAGTGAGTGTATGAATAAAACCCAGACAACAGGAATTGCTTTATTTTTTTTTGGCATCTTGCTTATTTTAGGTTATATTTTCTACAAGCTTTTTTTGGAAGTAACCGATTTTCCGGAAATAATAAAATATGCTTTGCTTTTAATTTTTTTTGGATTGTTTTTAGTTTTAATTTCTCTTTCAATTGAAAGGATAAAGGAGATGAAAAAATGATTGTAGTTTCAACAGATTTTATTCAGGGAAAAACCATTTCAGAAACTTTGGGGCTTGTTAGAGGAAATACAATTAGAGCCAAATGGTTTGGAAAAGACATAATGTCTGGTTTAAGGCAGATTGTTGGCGGAGAATTAAAGGAATACACTGAAATGCTGAGCGAAGCAAGAGAAGAAGCCCGCGCAAGAATGATTGAAGAAGCAAAAAAGATGAACGCAGATGCAGTAATCAATGTAAGGTTTACTACTTCGCAAGTAATGGCTTCAGCAGCAGAAATTCTAGTGTATGGAACAGCAGTAAAATTAAAATGATTTAACACTTAATTTTTGAATGAAATACGCTTTTTCAGAAACTTATACCTTAAAAACAAGAGAACTTATTGAAAAACTTGGGTTCAATCACATTCCTTTAGAAAGGCTTTCCTGTGTGATTTCAAAAGGAACAAAAAGAAAGAGAGTTATTGCAAGAATCCATACAATAGGGAAAGCAATGCAGATTGGAATGCAGGCAGAATCTTTTTATGTGATTGAATTAATGGAGCCGTTTTTCAAGCAGTCAGAAGAAGACCAAACAAAAACTTTAATCCATGAACTGCTTCATGTTCCGCACAATTTTGGCGGGGGTTTTAGGCACCATAAACCTTTTGTAAACAAAAGAACAGTTGAACAGCATTTCAGCAGACTTCAAGAGGTAAAAAATGATTAAAAGAATCTGTGTTTTTGGTTTTAGGCTGCTAAGGCAATGGGTTTGTACTTTGGCAATCAAATTTAGAAATATTTTTTATGTATTCAAAATTTTATTGCATATGAAAAACTGGAAAGACTATTTTAGAGATGCATGGGGAAAAATAAAAGATAAACATTTCGTGTTGGAGATGAAAAACGGAAAAAAATGTTTTATGCGCAGCAAAGTAAAAGACAGGGATATTTTTGTTGAAATAAATTTAGGAAATGAATATCTGGTTGACAAAATTAATTTGCCAGAAGATTCTGTTGTATTAGATATAGGTGCACATACAGGTTTTTTTTCTGTTTATATTGCAGATAGAGTCGGGAAGGTTTTTGCTTTTGAACCGGTTCCAGAAAACTTTGAACTACTAAAAAAGAACATCAAATTAAACAAATTAGAGAAAAAAGTAATTCCTTTTAATTTGGCTGTTTCAGACAAA
>JAFCDN010000055.1 GCA_017609625.1 Candidatus Iainarchaeum sp. | reverse complement strand
TCTGAAATAAAAAGAAAAGAAAACAATGCTAATTCCATGATTAAATAATGTTTTTATAGTTTAAAATAATTTGCTTCTGCAGTACACAGATTATTCAATACAAGTAGTTCCTGCTTCCAGGTCTTCTTCTAGTTTTTGTATAGTTTTTGCTGCTGAGCCTTTTGTTTCATATAATTTTGCTTCATTCCAGTAAATGTTCATTGAAACATCATTTTGTGAAATGCATGCTTTTTTATTTTTAACCAAATCAAATACATTTTGAATATTATTCAGATATGCTTGGCTTGAGCCTGCTGTTTCATTTGAATTATTATACTGCATTCCTGCTATTCCTCTTAAGCCAACTAAATCTGAATCTGTGTCGTCTGAAGTATATAAGCTTGAACACATTATTGAATCTCCTGCATCTACTTTTAGAGAAATGTTTCTTTCAATCGGAGTATAAAAAATTGTTTTGAAAAAAGTAAATCCTTCTTTTATTGCATTGCTCCATTGAATTTTATATTTGTTTTGGAAGTTTGTTACTTCTCCGCTTTCTGCTTTGCTGTCCCATCTTCCATATCCTTGCACAAATCTTCCTTCAAAGTCTCTGCAGGCTCCCATTCCTTTCCAATAAGTTAATCTTGTTGTTCCTGCTGTTACAGGCAAATTGTTTTCCTGTAGTCTGTAATAATAATTAAATGCTTCGTCTGTTGAAGAAGTTTTTTCATGATACATCTTTAATACAACCGGAGTTGCTTTTGACGGATAAAAAGTCATTTCAGTATCGCTTCCGTCATAATTTATGTTTAGCAAGCTTCCTCTTGTTTCATCTCTTGAATTCATTGAAGCAATATCATCACTTTTTTCTACTGTGACTTTTTCTATTGGCTCACTGTCTTCGTCACTTGAATACAAGAATATTTCTTCATTTATCCTTAGCTGTTCTTCTCTTAAATTATCATATCCTGTTCCATATCCTATTCTATGATACCTTCCGTTTTCTTCTCCTACTTTTCCGTCAAATGGCAGCCAGTACATTATTGAGTTTGGAGTTGGCGCGTCAAGCCTTGTAAATTCTACTTTGATTTCTGAGTTTGGGGATCCCTGAGCATCATATAAATTCCATTTATCATTTCTGTATTCAATTGTTACATCTACTTTATATAATCCTGGCACAGGCAGTTCATATGAAGTTCCTGCAAGATATTTTCCGTTAAAAGAAATGTCTCCTTCTTTATAGTATTTTACTAAATCCTGGCTAAACCAGCCTGGAGTTCCAAGGAAATCTTTGTTTTCATAATAGTCTGCAAAATCTGTTTTAAAGTCTGAACTAAATCCGTCTTTTATTAAATAAGCATTAAAGTGAGTTAAATCCTGTATTTCTTTTATTACATCTAATATTTCTTCGCTGTTTGTTGCAATAGTTTGTCCTTCAAATACAACTGAAGACTGTTTTACTTTATCTTTAAATTTGGAATTATATGCATTTAAGTAAAGGTCTGGGAAAAATATTCCTGAACTATCTAATGTTGTTGGCGGAGCCCAGCAGTCTGATACATTACTTCCTTCAAAGCTTGGCCTGTAAAGCACTCTAAACCCAAACTGATCATATTTTTCTTTATCATCATCTTCTAATCCATTATATGTATCTTCATCTAAATGAATTACTTTTATTTCATATGGTTCATTTGCTTCTTGCAATTCAAACTCGCATTCAATTGTTTTCTCTGAACCTGCTGGAACACTTATTGCTTTAGTGCAGCTTTCTTCTGTTGGTCCGCTTGCAGTAATCTCTGGATTTAATCCAATTGCTTGATCTGTATTATTTTGTATTATTGCTTTTATTTTTGTTTTTCTTGTTGTTTCATCTGTTTCAATTATTATTTCGCTTACTCCAATCTTGTCTCCTGGAACTGTATGAATTCTAGAGCTTTCCCATTCTTGTTCTGCAGCATCTGCTCCTGGATGTTCTGGGCAGGCAAAAGAATAACCATTTGCTTCCATAATTTTTTGCAGTCTGTCTATTTTTCTGTTTAGCATTATTGCAAATTGGGCTGAGTCACAGTAATTATAGTTTTCATTTGTCACTTCACATTCATTTATTGAAATATTATCCCAGTCCCAGTTTAATTTAATTTTTGGAAGTGCATCTTCTCCATACCTTCCATTTTCTCCTGTATGTCTAATACAATCTAAATCTGCTTCTAATGCAGGGATTTCTTCAATATAAGTTTTTGTTATTGCTCTTACATGGAATTTTCTTTTTATTGAAAGTTTGTCGTTAAATACTCCGTATTGTGTATTTTGCCATTCAAAATCATCATCTATCTTTACTTTAACTGACTTTTCATCATATTTATCTGGCAATCCAAAGAATATAAGATCATAAGAATACCATGAGCCTCTTGGAATATACAAGCTGTCTTTTTGCAGGTGCTCCCATGCTTTAACTTCAAGTATTCCATAAGTTGGCATTATATTTCCTGTTTCAACTGTTTTTTCAAAGAATATTGGAATAGTTTCTTTTCCATATTCTTCATCCTGCAAATGCTCTGCATTTTCAAAGTCTAAATCTATGCTTATTCCATCAATTGACAATTCCATTGATTCTAAAGTTGGGGGATTTCTTTCTACATTGTTTAAAGGCTGGAACTTATCATCTATTTCCACTACTACCATTCCTGTTTCTTCATCTACTCTAAAAGTATAGCTTGAAGGATCAGTTGGGTTGATTCCCCCCCCGCTTAAGTTAATCAAATAATCTGGCAGATCCAATGTTGTTCTGTCATCACATGGGTCTTTACAGACTCCAAAAAAGCAAAGAATTGCTCCAATAATTGCTCCTGCTATAGCTCCAAGCACTGTCCCAATTGGGCCTCCAACATACGCTCCCCATATTGCTCCAATTGCTGCTCCTGCTGTTACTGTACCAGCCCCTAACCAAAAATTATTCTTTTCTTTTGCTGTCTTCCATTCACAGTCGCTTGCATCAACTGAAACCATTTTAAACAATCTGTTGTTGTACATCTCTAATACATCTGGAACATTTTGAGTTGGAACTTTTATTGTATAATCATTCATACTAAAATAATATTCTGGAGGCGGTTCAACAAATACATCATATCCTGTTACAATTGTTCTCCATCCTTCACTGCCTTGAGTTTTTTTTGCTCTAATTGGAATTCCATAAATTCCTGGAATAGATAATCTTTCAATTGTAATTTCTTCTGTTCTGTCTTTTCTTAGAGTTATTTCATCTTTGCTTATGGTTATTCCGTCTGCCATATCTGGTGTTAAACCATCACATCTTGGCTGGCCTTCACATAACCTTATTTTTACATCTATTCTGCAGGTGTTTGTTATCTTTAATTGTGCTTCATCTTCTTCTGCTCTGATTCTTATTCCGCTTTCAGTTCCTGGCTCAAATTCAATGCATTCAAGCAAATTAATGTTTCCAATATTTCCTTTAATTAGTGCAGGATCTGTATGGATTTCTTGTGTGCCTGTTGAAGTAAAGATTTCTGCCATTATTTCTATATCAAATTCTACTTTTCCTTTTTCTCCTGTTATTTCTGCATCAGGAATATAAGTTAAAGTTGCAACCCATTGCTTTTCTGGGATTACTTCTGCAGAAAACAAACGATGTTCAGTTGTTCTAAGTGTTTCATTGCCTCCCATCATTGAAAGTTCTACACTTCCTTTTTTTCCTGTTGCACTGCTCCAGATAACTCTTGCCTGCAGATTATGGATTTTTATTTTCCTTCCAGAAGCATCTTTGCATGTGTTTTCTAAATCATAAGATAACTGGACTTCTTGGTCTGTTGTTTGTCTTGTAAAGACTGTTTCTCCTGTTACTATTTCAATACAGCTTGGAATTGGAATTGGCTCCATTCCTCCTAAACCTAAACTTACTTCAATTTCTTCTGCATAAACTGCGCCAAACTCCGGGCTTTCTAATTCAACTGTAATAACTCCTACAGCAGAATCTGTTTGGTCTTCTTGCACTTCATTTCTTAATTTTGCTTTAAACATGTCTCTTTCAAATTCCTGCGGAAACCCTGGAACAGTTTCTCTTTCAAATGATTCAAACACTCCATTTGTATAATCAATATTAAGGAAATTCTCAAAGTATCCTGTTTTGTTTGCTAATACAATACTTCTAATCCTTAAATCTGTTTCTAATAAATTGTTGATTGTAATTTCTTTTTCTATTTCTTCTTTTGTTCCTTTAACAAAAATGTCTTCTATTGTTTCAGGTTCAAGTGTAAAAACTTCTTCTGATAATTCAACCTGAATTGTTCCTTCTTCATAATGGAATTTTTCTGCTTTAAATTCTATTATTGTTCCTGGATCTAAAGAAAGCAATTCAAATTCTGTTTCTCCTGTTCTTATTGTGTTTTTGCTTTCAATTTCTGTTCTTCTTCCTCCTGCTCCTATAATTGCCCAGGAAACTC
>JAFCDN010000008.1 GCA_017609625.1 Candidatus Iainarchaeum sp. | reverse complement strand
TCAAACACATCCCATGCAACAGTAAAAGCTTTTCCATGAAAAGAAGAACGAGTCAAAGGAGAAACAAAATTCCCTACAGGAGAAGTGTTTTCCAAACAATCAACTGAAACAACATTTCCTGAAATTTCTGGGGGATCAACTGAACTTCTTAAATCATAGACTCCTCTTTTATTGCATATAACTGGAACTTGAACATCAGCAGTATAATCAATCACATAAATTAAATCAGAACTTGAACCAGAAGTATTTAAATCATAAGTTAAAGGAGGAAAACTTGAATCAGGAAGCCTGATAAAAACTCCTGCCCCCAAACCTTTATCATACTCTAAAGTCAAATAAGTATAGCAATAAATCTGGGATAAACTTAAATCAGTTACATTAACTTTGAAATCAAAAGACTTGCCTTCAAAAACATTTGAATCATGCTGAGGTTTCATAATTTGAGGCATTAAATTTCCATTACAAGGAGGAATAATTACATTAATTCTTCTAGTGTTGGATTTTTTTGTTAAAGGGTTATTGTTTGTTTCAACAACCAGACACCATTCTCCAGGAATCTTTGGAACACTCCAATTATAAGATTTGTTTCCAGTTGACTGAAAACCATAAGATTTTATTAGAGTTTTATAGGAAAGGTTTCCGCAATGATCAGCAGGAGTATAATACAATTTAGAGCTTACAGTTCTTCCTTGAGGGTCACCAGTAGTCCAGTTAATTTGAAGATTATCTCCAATATAAACATCAGTGTCGTTTGAAGGAGAAGTCAAAGAAACAGTCGGAGGGTCAATTTTTGTAACTGTTCTAGTGTTTGAAAGAGTAGTGAAATAACCATTGTCTGCTTTAACTACAAGACAATAATCTCCTCTGGTAATGTTTCCAACACTCCAATAACAAGTTTGAGTTCCTACAGAAGTTTTTTGGCAGGTAGAGATTAAATTTGTAGTAGAACCACACTGAGAAAAAGGAGCATAATATGCTTTAGAAGTTACAGGCAAACCTTGCGGGTCTGAAACAGTCCATCTGATTTGCTGGTATTTTCCCTGGTAAACTATTGTGCCGTCAGAAGGAGAAGTTAAAGAAACAGTCGGGGGCTTAACCAAAGTTATCTGCACAGTGTTTGAAACTACTTTTGAATATCTGTCATCTGCTTGAACTACTATACAATAGTTTCCAAAAACATCTGGAGTACTCCAATTATATGATTTGTTTCCAACAGCCTCAAAACTGCTTTGATAAATCAAAGTGCCAGAAGAAATATCCCCGCAACTAGAAGCAGGAGTATAATAAACCTTAGACTGTACTGTTTCCCCTTCCTGGTCGCCTGTAGTCCATTGAACTAAAGTTTCAGTTCCAGATTCAATTACACTTCCATTTGCAGGGGAAGTCAAAGAAACAGCCGGAGGATAACTCATATACAAAGATCTTCCATCAATATAATCACTCCAGCCTTCAGTATTTGCAATAACCTTAAACCTGTAATATGCGCCATAAGTTGCATTGTCATTATTAAAAGACCAAATAACAACAGAGCCGAATTCATCAATATTTTGAGTTGCAGAAGCAGGATTTACAAGCCTTAAATCCCCGCTAGAAGAAGACATATTAACATAATTAGTGCAGGTTATTCCTTTACAATACTGAAGAGTTGCAGTTGCATCATCACAGCTTCCATAAGTTCCCTGTTGGCAGGTTACATCAACCCTTACTACTTGTATATAATCATCACCCATTTTATATGGAAATGCTGGAGCCACCCAAGACATAATAATCTTTGTTGGCTGAGGCCCAATATCTGCACTAACTAAATCTAAAGAAACCAAAAACAAAAATACTGTAAGCAAAAGCAAGATTTTTTTGTTCATTTCATTTTATTACTGTCTTTGATTTATTTATTTCTTTTGATTAGGAAAAGAACAGAAAAAATGATTAACAAAATGAAAAAAGAATTTGTTTCCGGCATTCCCTGTGCATCTTCTTCATGCGGTTTAGCTGTAACAGCAAAGTAAGCAAAAGATTCCAAAGAGTTTCCAAGTGAATCAGAGATTAAAATCCTGATTTCATAGTTTCCTTCAGCAAGGCCAGAGAAATTTTGGTGAAAAAAAAAACTTGCTTTAGAGTTTGGCTGAACATTTGACTGGTTTTGGGTTAAAGGGTTTATGGAAAAGTTGTCATTAAAAAAAGAAACATCAAAGTCAACTGTTTCAGTTGAATCATTTCTTACAGTTAAAGCAACATCAATGCTTCCATCAGAATAGATTGCCTCAGGAACAACAGTTAAAGATTTAATTGAAAGAGTATTCTCTTGCTGGGTTTCAACCACAATTAAAATCATTGTTCCGATTTCAACAGGGGGATTAACTCCATCGTCTGCTTGAAGGGTAATAGTGTAATCTCCTTGCTGTAAACTTTCAATTTTATAAGAATCTGCAGAAACAGAATCAGAACCAGAAGTCGGGCCGTCCCAAGAAACATAATAATTCAAAGAATCATTTTCTTCTGCATCAAAAGCATCCCAAGAAACAGTAAAAGAAGAACCATAAACTGAAGCTTTAATCGGAGAAGTAATATTTCCAACTGGAGGAGTGTTTTCAAGGCAGTCAACTGAAATAACATTGCTTAAAGAAGCAGGAGGATTAGTTGAAAACCTTAAATCATAACTTCCTTTTTTATTGCATTTAACTGAAATCAGTTTTTCCACAGTATAATTTGTCAGAACAACATTTTGTGTAGTTGCTTCAGTGCTTTCAAAAAAATTGTCTTCAGGCGGATCAAGAACAAAATCTGAACCAGGCAATTGTTCAAAAATTCCCAAACCAGAACCTTTATCATATTCAAAAGTTAAGTCAGTAGAACAATAAGGTAATGTCGGACTAGTGGTTTTTGCATTAAAATTAAAAGACTGGCCCTCATAAACACCAGAATTATCTGCTGGTTCAAGAATAAAAGAAACCAAACTGCCAGAACAAGGAGGAACAATTACAGTAAGATATACTTTTTCTGTCATTGCAAATGATTCATAGTCATCACCTACATGAACATACAAACAATATTCTCCTGGAGCAATATTAACAGGCCAATTATATTGATAGGTTCCTGGATTTCCAGTTGACGAATGAATAAGGGTTTGGTGAAGAGTATCACAAGAGTCTTTTGGAGCATAATATACAGCGGAATCTATTCCAGATAAATCTCCATCTGGGTCAATTGTAGTCCAGTCAATTAACAGGTTTTGTCCTATTTCAATTGTTTGTGTTCCTGTAGGCTGGTTTAAAACAACTAAAGGAAGATAATTCATGTAAAAATATTTTCCTGTAACAGTTGCTTGAGCGGCATTGGTTGAAGTGACTCTAAGCCTTAAATTATACTGCTGTCCTTCAACTGCAGTTGAGCCTTTTTTGATAGTGCTTGACCAAATAGCATACTTGTATGAGCCGCTGGAAATTGTTGTTAAAGAAATTGTTGAACTTCCAGAAGAAATATAAAGCGGGTTTCCGCTGGAAGAGCTTGGAATCGGAACATAATTTGAACAAGAAGCTCCCTGGCAATACTCTAAAATTGCATTTACTCCTTCACATGGACCGTCATTGCATTGAACTCTTACTTTAGCAGTTCTATAACTTTGTTCACCTATAATGCTTGTAAAATGAGGAAAAGCAAGAGGATAACATGTTGAACAGGTCCAGCTTAAAGTAAAAAAAGGGCTATAAGGGCAGTTTGGATCATCTTTAATGCATTCACCCCAAGCACCTCTATCACATGTTTGTGTTCCATCACAACCATCTGGCATTGTGCAAGGCTGTGTTTCCTCTAAAATGCAGTCAAAAGCAGATGTAAAACCAAGGTTATTCAGAAACAACAGAAAAAATAGCAGAAAAAAAATTTTTTTATTCATTTAAATAACAATAAATGCTTTTGTTTTATTTATTCTTTTCTGTTTTAAAAATTGAAAAAAGAATTGCTTATTCTTTTCTTTTACTCAGTTTTGCCTTTTCTTTCTTTAGCCAACAGCTGTCACGTTCAACTGGCACGCGGGCAGAGCGTAAGCTCTGCTTGTTTTGCGTAGCAGAACAAGTTTTTGGCAACTTGCCTTTTTGCGAAAACGGCAGTTATTCCTTTCTTTTTCTCAAAATAAACAAAACAGAAATAATTGCGAGAAAAACAAAAAAAAGATTTGTTTCCGGCAGACCTGAAACACTTTCTTTGTCTTTTTTTACTGTAAAATAAGCATAGGTTTTCAGTGTGTTTCCTGTAGGGCCTCCACCGATAGAAAAAAATTCTTCAACTTCAATTGTAATAACATAATCTCCTGGTTTTAGTTTTGCTGAGGAAAAATCATGTTCTAAAAGAAAAGAAGCTTTATCAAAAGCTTCAATATTGTCTTTTATTTCATCATCTATTATTGCGCTGTCTGAAACAGTTGTTGTAACTTCGTATTTAACTTCTGCATTAGAATTGTTCCTTACAGTTAAATTTACATTAACTTTCCCTTCTCCATAAATTGCCTGAGGAAAAATTTCTAATTCAGCCAAAGAGATTGTATTTATTGTGCTGAAAACAGTTAATGTTTCACTTTCAATTACAACAGAATCATTTGAGCCGTCATCTATTACTACAGTGAAAAAATAATCTCCAGGAGTTAAGCCTGATAATTCATAATAAGAGTTTGTAATAGAACATTTTGGAATACAGTCTGTTGGTCCGGCAGGACCTTCCCAGTTTAAATCAAAATTCAATGGATCTGATTCTGGGTCAAAAGCATCCCATTCAATTCTATAAGAAGAACCATAAACAGAAGAATGCACTGCAGGAGAAGTAAAATCCCCTACAGGAGAATTGTTTGCTAAACAGTTTATTGTGACAACACTGCTTGGAATTGGCACCTGATCTGAAGAAAGCCTTAATTGATAAGTTCCTGTTTTACTGCATTTGACTGTAATTGGAAACTCAATCGAATTAGCTGGAGGGATGCTTACTACATTATATGTTTTATCTGGGGGAACTGCTTCTAAACCTTTATTTGCAGGCTGGTAAATTGAATCAGGAATTCTTTCAAAAGATGCCCCTCCTGAAGCATTATCATATTCAAAAGTTAAATTTAATTCACAAGGTTTTAAAGTAGTCATATCTGCAAGCTGTGCATTAATTATAAAAGCCTCTCCTTGAGCATAAGTTTTGTCGTCAACTGGGTTGGCAGGATCAATCCGAAAAGAAATCACAGAAGTACAAGGGTTAGTAATGTTAATTTCTTCTGAACCAAAAGCAACCATTCCAGCCTGGTTGTTTACCATTTTAAAATCCTGGGCAATCCAGTCCTGGCTTCTCACTGAGTCAGAGATTCTGACTTCGTCTATTATTCCTTCAAAAGGATAAGAAGTTCCTTGAGCAAAACCAATGTTTAATTCTCTGGTATTTTGAACGTTAAACCCGGATTCACTGCTGATACCTGTAGTTCCATCTAAAATTCCATCAACAAAAATTGATATGTCTGAATCCCTGTCATAAACTACTGTAATGTAATGCCATGTATCATCATCCAAGCCAGGAGTTGACCATGCAGCATAAGTACTACCTGCAGCTGCACCAAAATAAGCATCAACAAAACCAGTATTGCTAATACGAAAACCATAACCGTCTCTGCCTCCATAATTTTCTCTCTTGTTTATTACTTCTCTCCACTTGCCTGTAGCCGGAGTTTTAATCCAGGCAGAAATAGTCCAATTCGAAAGCCCCATATCCAATAAATCCACATCGCCAAAATCAATATAATCATCAGTTCCGTCAAAATCCAAACTTCCTCCAATTTTTCCTGCAACCTGGTCTCCGGCAGTCATTGTTCCAAAAGAAGTTCCATTACTGCTGTTTGAAGTGCTGTCATTAATTTGAGGAGCCGCTCCAGAAGGGTCTTCATTTAAATGCCAGACTCCCATAAAATCTGAAGTCCAGACCCCAAAAGGATTTTCTGATGAACTCGCAGCAGAATTATTATAATAAACTGCAATGGTTTTTCCTGCAGGAGGAAGAGAAGGAATTTTAACCCAGACAAAAGCTTTAGTGGCATCATAGCTTTCTAAATCATATTCTAATAAAACACTTGCAGGGTCGCCGCAAGGAGCATTATAAAATCTTAAATCATCAAAACCTGCCTGCATAGCACCTGCAACAAGATCAACTTCAATATAAGCAGGGAAGTCAGTAAAAGAGGAAGCAGTTGCATTGGATATTGTTATTTCTCTGCAGTTAGGAAAAAGAGGATCAGGCCATGCAAAAGCTGAAGCTGCAAAAAGCACTAAAAAAAATAAAACAAATTTTTTCATGCAATAAGAAAACAGTTTTAGAGTTTTTAATTATTTTGTTTTTGCTCTGAGAAGCGAAAGCACTAAAATCCCGACCAAAATCAAAGAAAACAGATTTATTTCAGATGCTGAAGTTGAACCTTCTTCTGCAAGAATAGTGAAATTAACAAAAGAGGTTATTTCATTTCCTGTTTTTGTTTCAGTTCCAGCAAAATATTCTTCAACAAAAACAAATAACTGGTGGTCGCCTGGTTCAATGTTGTCTGAATCAGACAAAGTTTTTTGGAAAGAAACTGTAGTGCTGGAATACGGCTGGATATTTTCAGCTTTTTCAATAAAAGAGTTTGGAACAAAATCTGCATTAAAAAACAAAACCTCAAAATCTACTGTGTTAGGGGAATCATTTCTTAAAACAACTTCAAATTCAACTGAACTGTCAGCATAAAAAGACTGCGGAAAAACACTGAATTCAGTTACAAAAATAGTTGTTGAAGATTCAATTACAGAAAGAACAGGGCTTTCAATTTGAACAACAGCATTTACTCCATCAGACACTTCTAAAAGAAAAGTGTAATCCCCTGGAACTAAATCTGTTACAGTGTAATAAGTTTCATTTAAGTTTTCAACTGAACCAGAAGTCGGGCCAGACCAGGAAAGATCAAAACTTAAAATCGCGCCTTCTGTATCAAAAGCATCCCATTCAACCCTATAAGAAGAACCATAAACAAAAGAAGCAACAGCAGGAGAAATAAAGCTTGCAACAGGATCAGTGTTTTCAAGGCAATGGATTGTAACTGTGTTCTCGCTAGAAACAGGCCCTTCTGCCGGGTCATCAGAAAAAGCCCTTAAAACATAATCCCCTTTTGCATTGCAGTCAATTACGGCAGAAGGAATTGCTGTGGCAAAATAAATTGAATCAAAAAAAATTTCTGGCAATTCATCTTCTGGCGCACCGCCTGCAGAACCTTCAAGATAAATGTTTCTTAATGTTCTGTCATTTGAAACTAAACTCTGGTTTTCTGGAGTGTAAACAGTGTCAGGGATTCTGTAAAAAACATCCAAGCCTTTTCCTTGGTCATACTGAAAAGTCAGGTTAGTTGTACAGATTGAACTAGAATAAACTCTTACCTGAAAAGTAAAAATTTCTTTTTCAAAAATGGTTAAACCTTCTTCAGGTGCAGTAAGGGTTAAAAGTAAATCAGAACAAGGGCTTGGAGATTCTGCAGAATAATAAAGCCTTTGGGGTTCAGAATAACTAATAGCCATATTGTCATTAGCCCTTACAAAAATACAAACATAATTTGAAACAGGGCCCATATTAGGGATTGTGGGAATAGTTGAATAAATGTTTGGCGGGCCTGAAATAGTGCTAATTAAAGTTACTTCATGTGAAAGAACAGCTGATGCCAAGTTTTCCTCGCTACCGCAGTTTTCATAAGCAGTCAAATATACTTCAAAAAGAATGTCTTCTGAATCACTATCAACTGCATTCCAGATAACATCAATTTTATCATTTTCTTTAATTTCAATTTGTTCTAAAGGTTCAATTAAAGTAACTTCAGGAGGGGAATTAATATAGACTGTCATTTCTTCAAGGGTTTCTGTTTCTGCATTAGAGGATTCAGCAATTACCCTGAAACTATAATTTTCTCCATAAGGAAACGGGTCAGCTATAACATCATAATTCCATCTTAATATTTCAGAACCTTCCAGTAAAGCAATGTTTTTAGTCAAAGGATTCCCATTGTCTAACATTAAATCTTCTTCAGGCAGGCTGCCGTATTCAGGAATATCAGCATAATCACTACAGCCAGAGCCTTTACAATACTGCAGAACCGCTTCAATGTTTTCACAAGGGCCATTAGTGCAGGTTATTGTTGTTTCAATAGCACTTTGACTGGCTATTGGAAACATGCTGTAGTCAGGATAAAACCAAGAAAGCGAAAGCACAGCAGCATTCACTGAAGCTAAAAGAAACAAGAAAATTGTTAAGAAAAGAATTTTTTTTTTCATCCATAAAGAAGACAGTTTTAGAGTTTTTAATTATTTTGTTTATGCTTTTCAGATTAATCTCTTTTAAATTAATTTCTCTAGAAAAGTAGTTTAAAGCACAACCTATTTTTAGAGGGGTTTTATGAAAAAAAACGAAATAGACACTAGCTATTTGACTGAATTAATGGAATCAGTAATGCAAGACACTTCAGTTCCAAGAAACATCCGAAAAGTAGTGGAAGACGCAAAAGAAAAACTAAAAAACCAGGAAGAATTAGGAGTCAGCATTAGTGCAGCAGTCTATATGCTGGATGATGTAAGCAATGACATCAACATGCCTTCCCACACTAGGACAGAAATCTGGACAATAATAAGTGAACTTGAAAACCTGAAAGAAAAAATAAAGTAATTCAGATGGCAGAAAAAAAAGAAATAATAGAATTTGCATCGGAAAAAAATTTGATAGTGGAAAATTCTGCAATTCAGTTAATTATAGAACAAAAAGTTGATTTCAAAGAACTAATAAAAGATGCATTAGAAAAAGAAATTTTTGTTTTAACAAAAAAAATGGTTGAAGAAAAAATTATAAGAGAATCAACAAAACTTCCTTCAGCAGAAAAAGAAGAAAAAACAAAAGAAAACTTTATTCCAAAAGCAGAAGAGATTACAGCCGACTGCAGGATTTTGGAAGAATTAAATGTTACTAATCAATCCTGTTCTGAAGGCAAAGTAAAAGATTTTATCGAATTCTTCAGAGACAAATTTAATTCAATTGAATCAATGCTAAAAGAAAGAGGAATGATGAACAAACCGTTAAAGAGACTGAAGACAACAGGAAAAAACGAAGAAGTAGAATTAATCTGCATGGTTGCAGAAAAATGGAAAACCAAAAACGGGCATATTGCATTTAAATTAGAGGACCTGGAAGCAGAATGTATTGGAATAGCATTAAAGAATGATGAAAAAATGATGAAAGAAAGCGAAAGGATTTTGCTTGACAATGTAATCGGAGTAAAAGGAATAAAAGGAAACGAATCCATGGTAATAATAAAAGAAATAATCCTTCCAGAGATTCCCATAGGAAACTTTAAAGGCGGAAAAAGAGATCTGGTTATGGCATGCATTTCAGACATGCATGTTGGAAGCAAATTGTTTTTAGAAGAAGAGTTTGAAAAATTTGTTTCATGGCTGAAAGGAAACGCAGAAAACGAAAAAGAAAAAGAACTTATTGGAAGAATAAAATATTTGTGTGTATTGGGAGACAATGTAGACGGAATAGGAGTTTACCCAAACCAGTTTGATGAATTAAGCATTAAAGATATAAAAAAACAATATGAAAAATTTGTTGAACTTATAAAAAAGATTCCGGATTACATTGAAGTGTTTATTATTCCAGGCCAGCACGACGGAGTAAGATTTGCAGATCCCCAGCCTGCAATACCAAAAGAATTTGCAGGAGAATTATATGAGAAAAAAAACTTTCATTTTTTAAGCTCTCCTGGCTGGGCAGAAATAGAAGGATTAAAAGTACTGTTTTACCACGGGCCTTCACTGCATGATTTGTATTCCAGTGTGAGTTTTTTAAGCTATAGTAATCCGGCAAAAGCAATAGAAGAACTAATAAAAAAAAGGGATTTAATGCCGGTTTATGGACTTAAAAGACCTTATGTTCCGGAAAAAAGAAATTACATGGTGATAAAAGAAATCCCGGATATTTATTTAGGCGGAGACATGCACAGGAATTCAATCAGAATGTACAGAGGCACAAGAATAATCAACTGCGCAACCTTTCAGGAAAAAACAGAATTTCAGGTGCAGCAAGGCCATGTTCCAACTCCAGGGGTTGTTGTATTGCTTGAATTAAAAACAGGAAAAGTTTTTGAAAAAAACTTTTACAAAGAAAAAGAAGAACTAGAAGAAAAACAAGAAAGCGAGTAAAGTGATTTGATGGAAATAACTACAGAAAGCACGATTTTTAACATGTCATCACGGGCTTGTCCCGTGCCTCGTGCTCAAACGGCGAAACGTTTGGTGATTTGATGGAAATAAAAGCAGTCCCGGAAATAGAAAAATACTTTGAAGAACTGGATAAAAAAGTAAAAGAAAAATATAAGATAGCAAAAAAAGCAAGAGAAAAAGGACTGGATTTAAGCAGAGAAGTTGAAACAGTTCCTGTTGCAGACTTGGCAGAGAGAACTGAAAGCATTATAGGGCCAAAAGGAGTTGCAGAAAGATACAGGAATTTAGTGAAAGAATTAAAAGGAGACAGACTAAAAATAATGTTTAAATTATTCAGGGAAATAATAGAAGAAAAATGGTTTAAGATTCCAGATGAATCAAAAAGAGTTGAACAGGCAATAAAAACATGCTTAGTAATAGAAACAGAAGGGGTTGTAGTTGCTCCATTAGACGGGGTTCCAAAAATCCAGATAAACAGGAATCTGGATGGAAGCAAATACATTGACATTTATTTTGCAGGGCCAATCCGGGCAGCAGGAGGCTCTTCCACAGTTCTTCCTTTAATTCTGGGGGATTATGCAAGAAAGTTACTGGAGTTAGACAAGTATAAGCCTACAGAAGAAGAAGTTGAAAGATATGTTGAAGAAATTGTAATTTACCAGACAGAAATTTTTTCAAGACAATACACTATTTCAGAAGAAGAAATAAGAATAATAGTTAAAGGCTGTCCTGTTTGCATTAACGGAGTGCCGACAGAAGAAAAAGAGGTTTCAGTTCACAGGGATTTAGAAAGAATTCCGTCAAACAGAATCAGAGGCGGAATGGGATTAGTAATAACAGAAGGAGTTGCATTAAAAGCAATGAAAATAATGGACTGGGCAAAAAAATTAGAGCTGGACTGGAGCTGGCTGGAAAAAATAATTAAAGTAAAAAAAAGTTCTGAAACAAAAACAGAAATAAAACCAAACTATAAGTATTTAGACAGAATGGCTGCAGGCAGGCCGTTGTTAGCATATCCAATGAAATACGGCGGTTTCAGGTTAAGATATGGAAGAGGAAGAAACACTGCAATAATGGGAAAAGGAATTAATCCGGCAACAATGGTTGTATTAGACGACTTTATTGCAGTTGGAACTCACATCAGAATTGAAAGGCCGGGAAAAGCCGCGCAATTGTTTCCATGCAATTCAGTTGACGGGCCAATAGTAAAACTAAAAAATCAAAGTGTAGTAAAACTGAATTCAATGGAAGAAGCAACCAAAGTAAAGCCTCAAATAGAAAAAATACTTTTTTTAGGAGACATTCTTGTTACGCTTGGAGATTTCAGGAAAACTTCTCATCCATTGATTCCAAGTTCTTTTGTAGAAGAATGGTTTGAACTGGAACTAAAAAAAGCACTTGAAGGAAAAAAAATAAAAGGAATTGAAAAAAAAGAATTAGAAAATGTGAAAAAAATTAAAGGGTTTACTGCAGTGGAATTAAGCATGGAATTAGGAATTGCATTGCATCCAGAATACCTACATTACTATACTGCATTAGACACAGAGCAAGCTCTGCAACTCATGAAAGAAGCAAGGAAAGCAGAAAAAATTTTTGAAAAAGAAAAAATAGTTGGAGTTGAATTTGAATTAAAAGAAAAAACAAAAGAAATGCTTGAAAAAATCGGCCTGCCTCATGAAGTTAAAGGAGAAAAAATAATTATAAGAGAAAAAAATGCTTATCCTTTGCTTAAAACTTTAGGAGCATTAAGCGCAAAAGAACTGCCAGAAAAAGCAGAAGGAAAAGTTTTGGATTTACTTTCAGAGTATTCTGGAATAAAAATAATGGACAAAGGAGCAAGCTTTGTTGGTGCAAGAATGGGAAGACCAGAACAGGCAAAAGAAAGAGAAATGAAAGGAAATCCTCATGGATTGTTTCCAATAGGAAATTATGGGAGCAATACTAGAAGCGTGAATAAAGCAATTGATGCACTTAATACTGCAAACAAAAAACTAAAAGTGGACTTGGCTTTATTTAGATGCCCAAAATGCACCAGAATAATTCCTTTCCCTGAATGTTATGAATGCAAAACAGAAACATTGAGAGTAAGTAAGTGTGGAAAATGCGGTTGGATTGGAAAAGCAGAAGAAAAAGAATGCAAAGCGTGCAAAGGAATAATGATAAAAGCAGAAGAAAGAGAAATAGATTTAGAAAATATTGTGGAAAATGCACTGGAAAAACTAAAAATAAGAAAACCAGATTTGATTAAAGGAGTAAAAGGATTGATTTCAGATTTAAAAGAACCAGAGCCAATAGAAAAAGCAATCTTAAGAGCAAAACATGATGTTCATATTTTCAGGGACGGAACAACAAGATTTGAATTATTAAATGCTCCAATAACACATTTTAAGCCAAAAGAAATTAACCTAAGTGTAGAAAAAGTTTTGGAATTAGGTTATAAGAAAGACATTTATGGAAAAAAAATTACATCAGAAGAACAGATACTGGAAATTTTTCCGCAGGATATAATCGTAAATGAAAACGCCGGAGCCTGGTTATTGAGAGTAACAGCTTTTATTGATGAACTGCTTGAAAGATTTTATGGAATGCAGGCAATTTATAACTCAAAAACAAAAGAAGACTTAATAGGAGAACTTGTTATTGGATTAGCGCCGCACACATCTGCAGGAATTATCGGAAGAATTTTAGGTTACAGCAAAGCAAGAGTTGGCTGGGGCCATCCTTATTTTATTACATGCAAAAGAAGAAACTGTCTGACTGGAGACACAACAGTATTAATACAAAACGGAAAGAAAACAAAAAGCGTTTCAATAAATCACTTTGATAATGGATTAAAAAAAGAAGAAATCCCTTTGAAAAATGTTTTCACTTACACAATAGACACAAAAGGAAAACTTAGAACAAGAAAAGTTAAAGCACTTTTGAAACAAAAAGCCCCAAAACAACTGATGAAATTCAAAACAAGGTTTGGGCGGGAAATAACTGCAACACCAAACCACAAACTTTTGACTTTTGATGGAAAGGTGTTTGAAAAAAAAGCATCAGAATTCAGGCAGGGAGAAAATTTACTGTCTTTGCATTCAATTGAATCAAATTCTGTTCAAAAAGAATTCAATGTAGTGGAATATTATTTGAAAAAACCAGTTTCGCAGAAGAAGCTTTTGAGAGTGCATGGATTGAAAAAAGAGTTAAGGAAATTCATCTTAGAAAACAAAGGTTTTGTAAAAACAGCAAAAAGGATTGGCTGGAGAAACGGGAAAGCACTGCATACTGCAATTGATTTTGATGCTGTTCCATTGGATTTGTTTGAATTGCTCTTAAAGGATATGAAAAAAACAGCAAAAGATTTCAGGAAATGCTTTATCTCCTACAACAAGCAGAAAAGCAGAATTCCTGCAGCAATTCCTTTTAGCAAGGAATTAGGAGAAGTTTTAGGGTATTTTCTTGCAGACGGCTATGCAAGGAATTCAAGGGAAAAAAATCCAGAAAAATTTGTTTATCAGGTAAACTTTGTTTCAGAAGAAAAAGAAATATCAAAAAAACTGGAAAACTCAATTCAGAAACTGTTTAAAAGAAATGTTTCAACTGCAGAAAGAAAAAAAATTGATTGCATCACTTTGAGCGGCAGGGTTTACTATGAATTTTTCACTGAAATGCTGGAAACTGGAAGTAATGCAAAAAACAAAAGAGTTCCTTATCTTTTATTTAACTCTCCAAAAGAATGCTTACAGGGATTGCTTGCAGGTTATATTACAGGAGACGGGCATATTAATTCTAATTCAATAAAAATGACTTCAGTTAATAAAAACCTGATAAACGATTTCGGATTAATTTGCAATCTGCTTGGGTTGTTCCCGCATTTTATTAATGAAAAAGAAAGAGAAATAAAATCAGGATACTTGAAAGAGTTTTATGAAAAAAAAGGAAAAAAGATTTCAATAAAATCTTTTGGAATAAGACTTTATTCAGAAGACTTGAAAGAAGCTGGAAAGCATTTGTTTGGAAAGAAAAAGAAAAAATATGAGGAAATAAATTTAACACACAACTTCAGAAAAAAAAGAGTGAAAACAATAGGAAACTTTGTATTAGACCCTATTGCAAAAATAGAAAAAATTCAAAACAAAGAAGAATGGGTTTATGATTTGATGGTTGAAGGAGAAAAAAACTATATTGCAGGTTTTGGAAATTTAGCAGTTTATGACTGCGACGGAGATCAGGATTCAATAATGTTGTTAATGGATGCATTGCTGAATTTTTCTGAACATTATCTTCCAAGCTCTAGAGGAGGAAGAATGGATGCACCATTGGTTTTTACTACAATGCTGAATCCAGAAGAAATAGACAATGAAGTATATGAAATGGAAACAGTTTCAGAATATCCTTTGGAGTTTTATTATAAAACATTAGATTATGCTGAACCAAATCTGCAGATTGTTCCAATAGTAAAAAGAAAATTAGGAGAAAAAGGCCAGTATACTGATTTGATGTTTACTCACAATACAGAAACGTTTGATGAAGGACCAAAACAGTCAAATTATGTTACACTAAAAACAATGGAAGAAAAAATAAAAAAACAGGCAAGGTTGCAGCATAAAATTCAGGCAGTAGAAGAAAAAGATGCATTAGAAAGAGTTTTGGTTTCACATTTTCTGCCTGATATTATCGGAAACACCCGGTCTTTTTCTAAACAGCAGTTTAGATGTACAAATTGCGGAGCAAAATACAGAAGAGTTCCATTAGTAGGGAAGTGTACTAAATGCAAAAACAATTTGATTTTAACAATAGCAGAAGGTTCAGTTAAAAAATATCTGAAACTAACAAAAGAAATAATCAGAGAATATCATTTAAGCGATTACTTAAAGCAAAGGATTGACATGGCTGAAAGAGAAATCGCTTCTGTATTCAAAAACGATAAGGTTCAGCAGAAATCCTTGCATGAATACGTCTGAGTTTCAGAAAAAAATTTAAATCTAATTAAAGAAGATATTTTGTATGGTCAAGTTAAAAAAAAATGCCTCAACACACAACAAGAAAAAGACATAGCAAAAAGAGCAATAAAAAAACAGGATGGCAAACACAACAAAGACGCCCTAATGCTTTAGCAGGAATGCTTGACACTTTAAACCAAGCAGGGATTAGTGTAAGACAGGACAAGCATTTACTATTTTTAAATCATCCAAGATTAGGGGAAAAAGAATTTTGTGTTGACTCAAGAAGCGCTAATGCGCCCAAAAGCCTAAACAACCTTTTGCAAAAGGTAATTAAAAAGAAATAATCTAAAAAACTTTATAGCTCCACAAAACAACTATAATCAGAATTATCAGCAGAATTAAAATCTGAAAACGCCTGTTATGCAAGAGATTGTCAAAAAAGTTTCCTGAAGCAGCAAAGTTTGTTGAATCAGAAACAACAGAAGAAGTGTATTCAGCCCAAGCTTTAGGATGTTTTAATTCGCTCAAAGCTTCTGAAGTGATTTCCCAGAATCCTTGTAAGCGTTCAGGAATTTCTTCTTCTTTAATTACAGAACCATCTACTCCAGAAAGCATGAACTGAAAATTGTTGGTTTCAACAGCAAAATCTATTATCCAGACAGGAAACAAAACTTTCTGCAGAGAATGAATTACAACATTGTCTTTTGGAACCTGCATTTTTTCTGCAATTTTAATCTGAGAAATTAATTCAACTTTTTCGCTTAACTTGAATTGAAGCTCTTCAAAAGAGATGTTTTCTGGAATTTCTTCTATTTCTTCAATCAAATCAGCTTCTTCAGGCAAAGAGATTTCTTCTAACTGGGAAGTCATCCCGTTTAAAACTGCTTTTCCGCTTTTAGTCTGGGAAACAGTTTTGTTTTCTTCTTCAAAAAAAACTTCGTAAGAGAAAAAATAATAAGGAAAGAAAACGATTTTTACTTCTATAACTTCAAAATCAGACCAGTTTTTTTGTTCTAAAGTGTTTTTAATAAACTCTGTTGTCTGTTCTAAAGAAAAAGAAAGAGGAAAAGATTTTTCTTTTAGTTTCATAAAAGAATTATTACTCTTTTCTCTTAATAATCTTAACTTTGGATGGAGTTACAAGGATTCTTTCAGTAGAGATTCTTGCAATGTCTCCGTTTATTTCATCTACTACATCTTTAATGCTGTTAACCATCTCTCTTAACTTAATTGTATTTCTTTTTGACAAGTCCCCAATGTTTAACAGAATTATGTTGCCTTTTCTTAACTCTTCTACAACCATAGTTGAATCTTCTTCGCTTGAAAGAGAAACAGGTTTTACATAAGCGTCTGCATCTTCTACCATTGTTTCTTCTTCTACATCCAAGTTGTTCAAAAATTCCTCAATGTCAACATTATCTTCTTCTTTTTTGAAGATTTTGTCCATAAAAGCCAAAAATACCACCCCGAAAAAAACAATTACTCTGCAATACTATCTGAAAAGAACATATTTTAAAAGAATCTCAGATGACTAACCTAAGTAGTTTGTTTTAAATTGATTTTCAAGTTAAAGATAATTCATGAACCTGTTTGAAAAAGAATTAAAAAAAGAAAGCATCTTCAAAGACAGAAATGCAATAAGCCAGCATTACTTTCCAAAAGAACTTCCATTCAGAGAAAAACAAATTGAAGAAATAACAAAAATTTTAGCTCCAGCATTAAAAGGGAAAAAGCCGGACAATCTTTTTTTGTATGGAAAAGTCGGGACAGGGAAAACAACAGTAACAATGCATGTAACAAAACAAATGGAAGAATTTTCAAAAAAAAATAATGAACAAGCAGAATACAATTACATTAACTGCAGAAATCATAATTCAAAATATAAAGTGCTTATAAAAGCAGTGAAAAAGTTTTATCCAAAAGAAAATTTTATTGGGTATTCAGCCGGATTTATTCAGGAAAAAATTATGGATTACTGCAACCAAGAAAATCACCTTGTATTGGTTTTAGATGAAATAGATAAAGTAAAGGATTTAGATGAACTGATTTATTCTTTAAGCAGAAGCAATGATGAAATAGAAAAAGGAAGCATTTCATTAATAGGAATTTCAAACAATTTATTGTTTAAAGAAAAACTTGATCCCAGAACAAAAAGTTCTTTATGCGAAAAAGAAATGGTTTTTCCTCCATATAATGCAGAAGAGTTAAGGGCAATATTAAATAGCAGGGTAGAACTGGCATTTTTTCTGGGGATTGTTTCAGATTCAGCAATAAATTTAGCCGCAGCAATTGCAGCACAAGAATCAGGAGACGCAAGAACTGCAGTAATGCTTTTGTTAAGAGCAGGAGAAATAGCAGAACAAAATAATTCAAGAAATGTAACTGATATTGAAGTGCAGAAAGCAAAGAAAAAAGTAGAACAAGATATTATTTTTAACATGATTTCAACTCTGCCAGAGCAACAGCAATTGGTTTTGAAAGCAATTACTTTGCTTTCAATGAGCACTAAAGGAATAAAAAAAATCACAGGACAAGAAGAGCGCGGAGTATTGTATTCAGGAGAAGTTTATGAAAAATACAAACAATTGGCTTTGCAGCTGAAAGAAAGCGTTGTCAGCCCCAGATGGTACAGGCAGTATATAACTGAATTAGAAATGTATGGGTTAATTTTAACTTCTGCTTCTGGTCCAGGAATAAAAGGCCAGACTAAACTGATTAAACTTGGATTTGAACCTGAAAAAATAAATAAGATTTTAGACAGCCAGCTGAAATAATCAGCCTGTTGCAGGGGTTGAAGGCGGTGAACTGCCTGTTTGTGTAATGCATTCAGATTCAATGTCTAAAGAAAATTCTGTTTCATAAAGGTCTTCATATAATTTTTCTTTATTCCACAAAATATAAGTAAAGTTTCCTTGGTTTTTAACACAAGCATATTCTGAATCAATTAATTCAAAAACTGCTTTCAGAGAGTTTGCATACGGATTTTGGTTTGCTGTTCTGCTGTTGAATTCTACTCCTTGAATTCCGTCCAAAGGAATATCTGCAGTGCTTTCATTATCTATAGAATACAATGACACTTCTTCAAATGGATCATCCATATAAGAAATTATATTAAATCTGCTTTGGGTTTCTGCAGGAGAATAAAAGATTGAACGCAAAAAAGTTGTTCCTGTACTTAAAACAGGACTCCAAAATAATTTGAATACATTTTCATAGCCTGCAATATCCTGTTGTGTTGCTTTTTCATCTGAAAAAGCAGAATCTTTTAATAAAGTGTTGTCCGAAAAGTCATAACAGGAATTGCCTAAACCCTGCCATTCAATTAAAGTATCTGATTCAACCAATTGTTTTTCATTTTCGGAAGAAACATAATAATAAATGCCTGCTTCTTGTGCTTGAGTTAAAGCAGGCAAAACAGCCTTTAAAACTGCAGGAGTAGCATAACTTGGATAGAATTTAATTTTCCTTAACTTTTCTGTTTCCCCTGAAGTTCCCATTGAAAGTTCCATTAAAGTTCCAGGGTAAGCAGAAGAATACAATGAATTAAAGTCTTCATATTCTCTGATTGAAAGAATTCTGTAACCTTCAAAGCTGTCAGAATCAGAAATTTTGTAGCCGTCTCCTCCAATGGAATTGTTTACTGTAAATTCCTCTTTAAAAGAGCTTACATCAAAGCTTGAACCATAATTTTTTCTGTCAAAGCCTTTGTCTGCTGCAAGGAATCCATCAAATGGAATATAATAAAATACTGAATCCTCTGAATTCATTTTTGGTTCAAGATCAACAGAAGATTCAATTAAAGTGAATCTGACTATTAATCTGTCTGTTTCAACCTGGACGTTTACATCATACCAGCCTGGAACTGAAATTTCTTTTGAATTTCTTTCAGCTGAACTGCCTGGTTCAATAAAACTTATTGCATTTTCTTCAGCAAAATAAAATCTGACCAAATTATATTCATGAGGGTCAACTGTATTTTCTTTCTCTTTATTATATTTGCTTGGAGTGTCAAGCCAGGAAGAATTCATTGCCCAAAAATCAAAGTCTGAAAATAATTCAGGAGAAAACTTATCCTGCATTAAAGTTGCTTTGAAATCAAAAAAACCTTCTTTATAAGGATCATCTCCTTTGAATGCAATTATTCTGTTAACCAATTCCATTGAAAACTGTGCTGCATCACAGTAATTATAATCTGTGAAATCTATATTTGGCTTTGAACACGCGCCTATTCCGTTATATTTTTCGCTTTCCTGGAATTCTTGAACTGAAAAAGACTGGAAATTCCAGTTCAAAGAAATTTTTGGTTTTTCAGTTGAACATTCCTGTGAAGTGATTATTCCTGATTCCCCTATATTGCATCCAATCCAAAAGTCTTGGTAAGAGTCATGATAACCTCCTTCGCCAATACATGCTTTTAAATCAAAAAATTCTGATTTAATTGTTTCTTCAGAACTCAAAATAAAAACCTTAACAGGAATTACCTGAGTCAATGGCCTTCCTTTAACAGAATAATTAAGGTAAATGTTTCCTTCAACCAGTTCACTTGCTTTAAGAAGAGGAGTCATTCCTTTTCTGGTTAAACTTACAGAAAAGTCAAAGTCTGCACCTTCTTCAGTTACTGCAACAGGATAAGATAAATTCAGAGAATAAGCAGAAGCAAAGTCTTCTTCTAATTCAAAAACAATTTCACTTATTTCCACAGGATAAGTTGAAAAACTGCTTTTCAGGTTCAGGGTTTTGGTTTGCAGTTCATTTTTATCTGCAGAGAAAATATAACGCAGTTCATTAGGAGAAAAAGCCAAAACCTCTGTTGACGGAAGGATTTCAACTTCAAACGGAACAACCAATAAATCAAGCCTTTTGTCTGCAATAAAAGTAAATCTTAACTCTCCTTTTTCTGTTTTCTTTTCTGCAATAGTTAAAGCAGTAACAGGATTTAAAACTGCATTTAAATCAAAAGACAAAGAACTTTGAATTGTTCTTCCTTTATTTAATTCAAATGATTCCTTTATTTTTTCTTTGTCAAGGAAAATTGATTCAGTCAAAACATCAGTTTCATATATTTCAATTAAACCAACATTGACTCCTGATTTCTTTGCCAAAACAAACTCGCTGGAAGAAAAGCTTTCATCTGAAAACATTGAAACAACCACAGGGTTTTCAGAAGACACTTCATACTGATTAAAATAAGCAGTTAAGTAGTCTGAATAAGAATTAATTAAAACACTAACCGGAATGCTTGAATCTGCAAAGAAAGCCCCTACTTTAATTATTAAATCAAGACTTCCTTCAATTAAAAGATTTGAACTCAAATCTTTTGATTTATTTGCATCAATAGACAATGAAAGCGGGATAGTAATTCCTTCTGAAGTGAATTGAATGTTTTCAAATCCTTCAAAAACACTGTCTTTAATAAAAGAGTCTCCTGAAACAAAATTAACTGAAAAAGAATTAATTCTTTGATCCAACAGGTTATTGGATAAATCAACAAAATTCAGGTCTTTTGATTTAAGTTCTGTTTCTAAAGGGAAAAAGCCATACACTAATTCTTCTGGATAAACAGCAAAAGTGTTTATATCATTTACTTGAATTGATTTTACAGCATTTATGTCATTAAACTCTGCAATTATTTCAACTATTGAATTAGGATACAATCCTTTAACTGCCTCTGGCCCTGCAAACAAAACCTGGCCGAATTCATCTGTTTCAATTGAAGCATGCAGAGTCGGATCATTTTCCGGCTGCGCTGAATCAGTTATTTTTACAGTTACCATTGCATATTCAACTGGATCTCCTTTTCCATCCAAAACCTCTACAGCCAAAGGAGTTTTAGTAAAAGGCTCAATTTCCATGTTTTCAGGGTCAAGAATATTAAGGTTCAAATTCAGATCGCTTCTTATTCTGATTTCATGGAAATTCATGTCAATCTCATTCAAAACATGAAGCATTGTTCGAATTGCAGGAACTCCGTCAGTGGTTTTAGCTAAAGCAGTTGGAGTTAAATTTGCATTAGTTGAAATTATTGAACCAAATTTTAAGCCAAAAACTTCCTCAAAAAAACTCTTATTGGCTGTTCCAGAAAAAGTGTTTTCTTTTGTTTTGATTTCATAGTTATTGAAAATTATTGCATCTAATGGAACTGCATTATTTGGATTTGATGGAACAGAAACAGAATCCAAAGTAAAAGTAACATCATCATAATCTGAATCATTATTTAAAATAAAAGAAGAAAGAGAATAAAAGCAGTCTAATCTTAAACTTGAAACTGAACCATGGTTTATTACTGCACAGGAAGGTTCTGCAGAAGAGCTTTCAATTAAAAACGCATGGCAGAAAGAGTCACTGCAAATGCTTAAAGTTTCTGTTTTATTATTAGAATAAGTGTATTCTTCAAGAGAAGTAAACTCCCTTAAATCCTCTGGATCAAGGTAATAGCTTGGCTGTGCTTCTGTTCCGCCGACAGCCATTGCCTTAAAAAATAAAACCAAAGAATCTGCATCTAAAATGTCTTCTTTTAATTTAATTTTCACCGGAACAGTGAAAGCTGTTTCCACAAACTCTCTTTTATCAAAATCATAAAATTCAACCAAAACAGCTTTTGCGTTTCCAGAAGTTAAATTTGAAGAAAAATCTGTGTTATAGTTTCCAGTAAAAGAAGTGGTTTTTTTTGCTTTAGCTGTATCAAAAAGATTTGTAAAAGAAGAAACAAAAATTGAATCATTATTCATGTGCTGGGTATTTCCTGTTCCAATCAAAAAATTAAAGTAAAACATGTTTGGGTCTACTGCTACGCTAAATTCTGCAGAATACTCTTTTCCTAATTCAATACTGTTAACAGAATTTCCGTTTTCCTTAAACAAGCCAATAAACTCAATTTTAATTGATTCTCCTGAAAGCTTTGGCAAGGCAGTATTAACAATTATTTTTCCTTTTGCCACAACCAAAAAAGTTTTTGTTCTGGTTGAATGATAATCCTGCTTTGAAATTACTGCATAATATTCTCCTTCATCCAAAGAATAATTGTTGTTTTTTGAATTAAAAGTGTATTCTGATTCAGGAATTCTTTCTTTTGAAACTGCATCAAAAAAGTTTACGTCAAAAGATATAATCTCAAAAGAAGTTCCTGCTTTGGTTATATTAAATTCAACATCTCCTCTTATTTTCTGCATATTAACAGTGAATTCTGTTAAAGAGTTTTCATCAACTGCTTTTGTTTGGGAAAAACCTTTTTCATTGCTTATAAAAGCTTCAGCATAATAATTTCCAGGTTTTATTCCTTCAAGCAAAACTTCTCCTCTAAATCCAATTGAACTAAAATAAGAGGTTCTCAAGTCCTTTAGTGCTCCGTCAGCATATCTTAAAAAAACTGTTCCAGAAGAAGCCTTGTTTCCGCCAGAATTGTAAACAGTAATTTTTGCTTTTCCTGTAGTCTGCTCGCTTAATTCAATTAACTCTACTTTTAAGAAATCTCCTTTACTCAAAACATCTTCGCCTTCATAAGGCAAATAGTTTTCAGCAGAAACAATTGCAATATACTCTAAATCCTCTGAAACAGCAAAGTTTGCACTAGAAGAATTCTCTTGCACTGCAACCTGTTCCAATGAACTGGCTTTCCTTAATTCAATGTCTGCTTGAACAGGCATTTGAGTATTCTTGTCAACCACTTCAATTGAAATTACATCCTCTGGAGAAGCTTTAATACAAGTTACATCCAAAATTATTTCTTCTCCTGCAAGAAGCTCTTTTGTTTCAGAAGGATTGTCACAAGAATATTTTGGAGAACCAGTATTTGCATCAAAAACTTTAATGAAATAATTTCCAGGAGAAATATCAAATTCTTTTAATCCGTCAAAAATCGAAAGATTGTCATAACCAAAAACTGCATTCAAAGGATCAGACTCTTCAAACAAAAAAAACTTCATTCTGTCCTGAATTAAGCCGTCTATTTCATCAAAAACTTTTATAAAAATTGTTCCTTTTGTCAGCTCAGGAATTTCTTCTTTAGTTAACAAAATTATATTATCTGAAGGCAAAACTTCATCTTCAATGTCAATGTATCTGCTTACCTGAACTGAAACCAAAACATCCCCGCATTCTTCTTCATTTAATTTAATCCCAACCATTCCTTCGCTTGTGCTTTTGCTTAAACCATGCTCTCCAATTACTTCCAGAGAAGAATTGTCTTTAGAGCAGTCAAAAGTTGCCTTTAAAAATTCTCTTACAAAACTTTCTGTTTCTGAATCCTTAAATTTCACCAGTTTGCTTGTTCTGTCATCATCAGGAGGAATAACCTCTTCTTTTTTTAATTCAACAGTAAAAGAAAATTCTTTTTCCGTTACCCTAAATAGTTCTTCAAAATCTTCATAGCCTGGAACATCTGAAACCTCTACTTTAATAGTGGAATTCAAATCCACTTCCTTTAAGACAATCTGGGAATTTGAATCTGTTTTATAAGTGTCTTTTTCTCCGTTAACCAATAAAACAACTTCATAATCAGAAAGTTTTTCATCAGAATCTGCTTTCTTTAAAGTGATTGTAACAACTGCTTTCTCTGAAATCACAGGGAATAAAAAGAAGCCTGCAATCAAAAACAAAATTACAATAATGACTGCGGCAAACAAAATAAAAGAAGGGAAAACCTTGTCTATTGGGTCAATCACTTTATAGACTGGAACTGCTGAATTTATTTTATCCATTAAACTATAATAGCCGTCTTCAAAAAAATAATAGAATTTTGCCAGACTTTCTTTTATTCCTCCTCCGCCGGTTTTGGCAACATGGCTTTTCTCAAAAGCCTGTTTAGGCGGCTCTTTTTTAAAAGCATATTTTCCAGCTGCTTCTGCAACAGGCTTTTGCCCGATTTTGACAGCACTCTTTTGCCCTAGATTTTTTAATTCTTCTGCAGAAGCTGTTTTTTGGTCAAGCTTTTTTTCTAAAAAAGGTTGTTTTGGTGTAGCTTTTTCTGAAAAAGGTGCTTTTTGTTCAAGCTTTTGTTTTGGTAAAGCTTTTTCCAAAAGGTTTAAAGGTTGTTTTTCTGGAGCAGGCTCTGAAGCAAACTTTCCTTTTTTTGGCTCTGAAACTGATTCTGCTTTAGGTTTTTTTTTTCACTAAATTTCTAAGTGCAGCCAACTGGTCATCTAACTGGCCCATTAATCTTCACCCGGCCAGAGTTTTTTCCAAGTAAAAAAATTAAACTCAAAAGAATTGCATTGAGATGTTGCCACATTGCAGACCCTGAATTTTATTTTATAAAGCTTGTTTGGATAAATACCAGGCATTAAAGTAATAGAAAATTTTTCATTAGAAAAATTCTGTGGAACTTTTGTGTAAACAACAGTATTTGATTCAGGATCAATTATTTCAATATCATCAACTCTTCCCTGAACAATATCTTTTACTCTTCCATTAAAGGGAAGCCTCATTAATTTCTTTTCATAGGTCGAAACTAAACTAAAGTTTCCTTTAAGTGTTTCACTTGTGTCTATCGGGTGAGTAATGTTAACCAAAAAGCTTAAGAGATAAGTAAAAGAACCAAAATCCAGTTCTAAGGGGACTCCTTCTGTGTCGCCAAAAATAAAATTAAAAAACCCGTCATAAAAATTTGATGATCCAAAAAGATCATATGAAATTTCTTCCCCTAACTCTTTCCTTAAATCAAAGTCACCTAGGCTTCCAAAAAGGTTTTCTCCGTCAAAAGTTTTTACTGTCCCGGTTAAAGAAAAAATTGCCTGCATTTTATTTGGCTGTCCTTCACAAAAAGAATTTGGCCCTGCCTGAATTTGAGTTTCAGTTCCAGCACAGGCGCCGGCAACAAGCTCGTCCATTAAAAAGTTTGCATCATTTGAATTTATTGTGAAAGTTTCTGCTTCACAAACTGAAACCTGCAGATTCAATAAATTGCATCCAGTGATTTCAATTCCTGCATCTAAGCCATCAATTAAACCTGTTCCTTTTAAAACAGAAAAATTTAATTCAGGAGTTCCTTCAATCAAAGTTTTGTTTACAGTAATGTTTCCAGCATTTCCTCCACTGCCGTCTAATCCGTCAGCTCTTGGAGCAACAGAAGTTCCTCCTGTTCCGCCGTCTCCCCCGCTTGAATTAAAAGAAATCTTGGATAAATCTTCCAAAAACAAGTCATGCAATAATATTTCAGAGCCATTGCTTCCGCTTGCTCCTGCTTGACCATCTAATTCCTTGCAATTGTCAGATTCTTCAAACCCGTCTGCTCCATTTCCTCCGTTTCCCCCACTTGAATCTAAAATTAATTCAGAACCTGATGAAACAAAAGTTTTTCCAATAACTTCAATTGTTCCTGAAGCTTTAGGAATTAAACCCAATGAATCAGTGAAATCACAGTCAAGTCTGTTTCCGTCTACACCATCTGAGCCTTTTGTTATTATTTTTCCTGTTCCATTAACATTTAAATCTCCCTGAATAATCAGGCTTCCTGTATCTGATTCTCCTCTTAAATCAATTGTTCCTTCAAGGATTACTCCTGAAATCGTTGAATTAAAAGTTAAAGCCTGCAAATCAGAATCAGCATAAGTGCAGATGGATGAGCTTGAACCAGAAGGGCAAGGAACTAAAGTTACATCAGAAGGGATTTTAATGAAATAATTTTTGGCTGGATCAAAAGAAGATACATAAATGCTGTCATAAAAAAAGAAAACTTTGTTTTCTGCATTTCCTTGCAGAACAAAAGTAACTGTATTTCCTGAAACTTCTTCAGTAACTGAATCATCTTCAAAAGCAGGGACTTTTTCATGGCGCCCGAAAACGTCTTGGAAAACAGATAGTAATTCAAGCACTGGAGGGTTGTCTGTTTTGCTTGAATCAAACAAGATTGAATCATTTGTTGTGGTTTTTCTTTTCATTTTCAGCATAAAAGCATTTGCACCCAATGAAATGTGTTCATTTACATCCAGTTCAATATCGTTGCATGCAACTTCTGCAATTGGCTGTAAAAAATCTGCAAGAGTCCAGTCAGATTCATCTAAAGGCCTGAAATCTGAATTCAGTTTGAAAACCTGAATGCAGTCAGAAGCCAAAAGAGTTCCATCAACAATATTTTTCTTTAACTTTAGTTTTACATTAGAATAATTTGTGTCTGTTACATCAAAAACAAGAAAAATTCTTGATTCAATATCCTTGTTATAAGTAGTAAATTTGTTGTCTGTGCCGGGCTTGCGTTCACTGTATGTTTTGGAATAATATTTCAATGCAAGAGTGTCAACAAAAGCACCGGAAGAAACTGTTTTAGTGTCTTCTTTTTCATTCCAAAGAATATAGCCGTCAACTGCCTCCTGATCTGAAGAACTGGTTTCTGCTGGAACAGCAGAAACAACAGAAGAAAACTCACTGCAAAAATCTTCAGCAGAATCACATGCCTGAATTTTATAAAAATAAGTCTGGTCTTGGGTTAAAGCAGCATGAGTGTAAAAAGTTTCCAAAGTGTTAGACAAAAAAGTGTCTGCAGAAGAAGTTCCAAAAAAAATCTTGTAATGCTCAAAATCTGGGTGAGAAACTGAATTCCAGCTTAAATCAATTTCTCCTTGGATTGAACCTGGTTCAGCAGTAAAATTTGTTGGAACAGAAATTTCAATATCATTGTCTACTTGTATTGTCTGTTCAGAAGAAGCTGAATTTCCTTTAGTGTCTATTGCTTCTACTCTAATTACATGACCATAATTTGACGCTGTTGTAGTATCCCAATCATACTCACAAGTAGAGCTGGTAGCTGTGTTGGAAGTTCTAGTGCAAGTTTTTAAATCTCCATCAACAGATAATTTTAATTCACTTATTCCGCTTTCATCTGTTGCAACTGCTTTAATCTCAACTACTCCGCTGGCAGAGCTTACTATTAAAGGACTAAATGTTAAAGTAATGTCTGGCGGATTATTATCAGTCTCTGGAACTTCTAAAATTAAAACAGGTTTTTTGTCTGAATTTTTCATTGAAGCATATTTTACAATAACTGATTCGTCTCTTAAAATCATAAACGCATTTATTTTTCCTTCTTCAATCAAAATATTTGGAATTTTAACTCTTGTAATTGATCCTGCACTAACACAAGGTAAACGAGCTGCCTGTTTCTTTAAAGAATCAAAATTCCAAAAATCAGTTTTATCAAAAGGATAATAATCAGGTATTTTATATAATACTGCACAATTGCTGGATGAAGGCCCTTCAAGCTGAACTAATTCAAGATAGGCATTAGTAATGTTTTCTTTTCCTTCTAGATCAAACCTGAGAAAAGATGTAGTCCTGCTTTCTGGTTGACTTGAACGATAATGAACCTGCAAATATGTTTTGGCATCATAAGGATCATATCTATCAAAAACAGGGGTTTTTACATAAGAAATATAGCCATTATGCACTGGATTTAGTTCACCGCCTTCTGTTTCTGGTTCAGAAGCGTTGTTTATTTTTACTTGAATTTGTGTTTTAGTTTCCGGCGAACCAGCAACCTCTGCTTGAAGAGTATAAGTTCCATTTTCCCAAAGGGTAGTGTCCCAAGTAGTTTCACAAAAATCAATGGCTCCAGATCCAGTTCTGCAATTATCTATATTCTTAGAAACACCATCTTTAATTGTGCGAAAATATATTGTTTTATTAACAGCATAAGATGCACCAACTGTTACAGTTCCTTCTAAAGTTGCGCCGTGAGAAGGCTCAAGTATTGTTAAAGGCACAGCAGAAACATTTGCTAAAAAACCCAGCAAAAAACACAACAACAAAATTTTCTTAAACATAACAAATTCCTTTTTTTATTTAAACAAATTCATTTTAAATTTAGATGAATAATTCAATAAAGAATACAGTGTTTTAGTATAAAAATTTAATGGAAAAGAAAAAATCAGAAGTTTTTCAGGTTTGATTGAGTCGAAGAAGAAGAAACAGATTCAAATTCTTTTTCTGACACAACCCCAAGCTGTTTTTTTACTTTAAAAGCAGTTTCTTTTCCTAACACTCCGGCTAAATCTTTTAACTCTGCTTTTTTAATTGAAGAAATAGAAGAAAAGTTTGAGTTAAATAATTTTCTTGCACGCACTCTGCCGATCCCTTTTAATTCTGTTAAAAACAGAAGCTCTTCTTTTACTCCGTATTTCATTCTTTTTCTTAGCTTAGCAAGAACAGGAGTAAAAGATTTTTTGCCGGAAAGCAAAGCTAATTCCTGAAAACAATATAAAAGCCAGTCTGCAATCATCAGCTTAGAGCGAAGGATTCCCGGAAGCACATTAAATTCTTTTCTTAAATTTTCTTCCGGAAACTCTTGAATCCATTTCTGCAGCAAAAGACCAGAATTATATTTTTTTAATAAAGAAATATCAGAATACATTGCTTCTTGTAAATCAATCGGAAGTTTTTCTGAATCAATCTGAAGCTTTTCCCATAATTCAGGTTCTCTGGATTTTGGAAGAGAAAACAAAGGATAAAATTCAAAAGCAGAACACAAAAGGAAAAGAAAAGAAAAATTGTTTAAGTTTTTTTCAAAAGAATCCAAAAACATTTTTGCAGTTAAAGGATCCAAGTAAAGTTCTGCAACTCTTTTTCCTAAAGGAGTGGCTTTGAATCTTTTGTTATCTCCAGAAATAAAATTCATTTCTTTTAATTCTTTTAAAACAGAATTAATCTTCAGAAAAATTTCATCTAAACCTTGAAACTGAAAAGCATAAAAAGTTTTGGAAAAAAAGTTTTCCAAAGAAGCCAAATCAAAAGCAAAATCAGAAGCAATTGCTGCAAGCAAATGAGTTCTTAAAACAGGTTCAATTCCAAGCTTAGAAGAAATGTCTTCAATGTCTCCTAAAATAAATTCTTCTTTTAACTGCTCTGCTTCAAACTCGTTTGAAGCGATTAAAATGCTTTCTCCAACAACATCAAATTTTGGCCTTCCTGCTCTGCCAGACCATTGTTTGTATTCTCTTACAGGAATTTTTTGTTGACCAAAAGCAGTATAACGATAAAGCGAGGGAATGATTACTCTAAACGCAGGAAGGTTAACTCCTGCTGCAAGAGTAGGCGTAGCAGAAATTACTTTTAGGAAATTTTTTTTAAACAAATCTTCAATCACTGTTCTTTGCTTTGGAATCAAACCAGCATGATGAAAAGCAACTCCGTTTTTAACTAAATTTGAAAGGATTCTGCATTGTTCTGTAGGGTTTTCAAGGGAATTCAGGATTTCAGAGGATTTCTTAGACAAAAAATCTTTTTCCTTTTCCAAAAGATTTTTCTCTACTTCTTTTGCTATTTTTTTTGCAACTCCAACTGCTCTTGGGCGGGTGTTGCAGAAAATCAAAGCCTGTTTTGATTTTTTTAAAGTGTCATTTGTTAATGCAATAATTGGATCAAAAGAAGGCGCGATTTTTTCTTTTGCTCTTAAGAAATGAATTTTGTTTTCAAAAAAAACTCCTTCGTTTAGTTTTACCGGGCGAAAAGAAGATTCAACTAATTTTGCTTTCAGCCATCCGGAAAGCTCTTTTGCATTTGGAATTGTAGCGCTTAATCCAAGGATTTGAATTTCTGGATTTAAGAGAAGAAGTTTTGTTATCATTATTTCTATTACAGGGCCTCTGCCTGAATCAATTTCATGGATTTCATCTACAATCAATAAACCAATTGAAGAAAGCCATTCTGCTTTATGCCTTAAAAGAGATTCAGTTTTTTCATATGTAGTGAAAATGATGTCATAATTCTGAAGGTATTTTGAACTTGAATCAAAGTCTCCTGTTGAAATAGTTGCTTTAATATTCAATTGCTTGGAATATTTTTTTTTGAATTCATTAAAGTGTTCTGAAGTTAAAGCTTTTAGCGGAGAAGCAAAAATCACTTTCTTTTTTTTGTTTATAATTGAATTTATTGCAGTTAAATCTGAAACCAGAGTTTTTCCTGAAGCAGTTGGAGAACTGATTATTACATTTGAATCAAACAAGCCTGTTTCAATTGCTTTTTTTTGCATTGGATTAAATTCAACTGAATTCAGTGTTTTTACTTTCTGGATTACATCCATAAAAAAAGAAACAGAAAAAAGAAATAAAAAGAGTTTGAGAGCAGAGTGCAGGTGAAAATAAGTTTGGTTTTATTTTCTTGTCACAGGTTTTTTCCAGCGCATTCTATTTGCGGCAGCTACTGCGCCTAATTAAAGCCCTGCAACAAAAAACTAGGTTGTCCAAAAGCCAGCCCACAGAGGGAGCGTTTAATTATTATTAAAAAGTTTCTGCTGAAAAGAGTTTTTATGCAGGCAAAAGAAAAAAACATGGTTTTAGTGCTGATTCTTTTAATAGTGATAATTGTTTCTTTGTATCTTGCTTACAGCAACGGAGTAATAGGAAAAGCAATAGTGCAAAGCGTTGCAGGCTAGTGCGAAGCACGCTCCACTGAAAATGGTGCTTTGTTACTCGCAGGCGAAACCGCGACGGCGAAACGTTTAGGAATCAGCCCATTTCATTATTTCTTTTAAGCAGGAAATGTTTTTGTTTATTAAAGCAAGCTTTTTTTCTGATTCTTTTATTTTTGTTTCAGAAACTTCCTGGCGGAATTCCTGCAAATTAGAAGCATGTTTTGCCAAGCGCTTGTCTTTTTTGTATACAACAGAGTTTTCAAATGCTTCAATTAAATGCCTTCTGTATTCATCATCTTTTACAAAAGTTTCAACCATTGATTTATATTTTTTGTCTGCAATCAAATCAACAGGCAGTTTGACTCTTTCAACTGATTCCTTGTATTCAGCGTCAGTTAATTTTTTCATTAAATGCTGCCAGTAAACCGGCTCGGAAAATTTTTTCATAAAAATAGTTTTTTTGTAGTTTTTTGCTTCAGAATGCTTTTTTTTCCAGTCAGAAAGCTTTGATTCAAAAAGTCTTTTTTCTTCATCTAATTTGTTTAGCTGAAACTCAATTCTTTTTCTTGAAGGATAAATTAATTTAGGCCAGCCGTTTCCAAAAGGAATAACAGAAATAAATCCTCCAAAAGCAAAATAATTTTTTAATGCTTCAGCTCTTAAAGGACTTGCCTCCAAGTCAGCTGACGGGTAAGATTCTTTTAATCTGTCAATAGAAGAGATAATTCCTTTTTGCATACAAAAAGTATTCCAATCAAAATTAATAAACTTAATGGAAGAAAGATTTAATCATGCCTGCTTCTAAAGCAAAATGGCCTGCTAGAAAACCCAAAACCAAGAGAAAAAAGCCAATAATGCATTCTGAGCCATCAAAAACTGTTTTTTTCCCACAGGAATTTAGCAACATGATGGCAGTCCCTATTATTATACGTCATAAAAAAAAGCCCCTTAAAAGGGTTAATAAAAAAACGACTATTTGGAAAGGGCCTAAAACTAAAACAATTAGCAGAGAAGAGCGTCCAATTGAGCTTAGGCCAACTCTTTATTGGAATGGAGAAAAAATAGGTGTTGATTTTAGAAGATTAAAATACACAGAAGAAGCAAGGCATTTAATAGGAAACCCGATTGAAAAAATGTCTGATAAAATTTATCGCAAAGGAAGCATAGCTAATCGAAATACATTTCGCAAAGGAGTTGGCGCTGCAAAAAAACAACAACAAAAGAGAAGCGTGGCTAAGCCTATAGATAAAGAAATTCAAGAAGTAAATGAAATAGCATCAGGATTAAAATTTAGAGATGCTGATAGAAAAGCACTAGAATTAAAATTAAGGAAGCTCAAAAAAAGGCTGAATATCCCTGAAACAGTGCTCGAAGAAATTTTGGGGCATAAAAAAAGAACCTAATTAAAAGGTTTTTACTTCTAGTTTTTTCAGGTGATTGAATGATTCCAGGATTAGGAAACATGAATCCAAAACAAATGCAAGGAATGATGAAACAGTTAGGAATAAAAACAGAAGAATTAAATGCCAAAAAAGTGATTTTTGAGCTGGAAGACGGAAGCAAATTAATTATAGAAGAGCCAAATGTAAATGTAATGAATACACAAGGGCAGAAAATTTATTCAGTTATAGGAAAAGCAGTTGAAGAAAAAGGAATAAGTGAAGACGATTTAAAAATGGTAATAGAACAATCTGGAGCAGGAAAAGAGGACGCAGAAAAAGCATTAAAAGAAACAAACGGAGACATAGCAGAAGCAATAATGAAACTAAAAAAAGAATAGTTTTTTTATCTATTGTTCTGAAGCAGTAATAGAAATTAATTTATCCCTTATAACCTGAATCTGGATTTTTAATTCAACTTCTTCTCCAACAGCTCTGGAAGCATTAACAAAAGTTTCAGTTAAAGTTTCTTCGTCAGGGAAAAATTCTGCTCCATCCTCTGAAACAAAAGAACCAAAAGAAACTACAACCTGCTGCTGGATTGAAGTTCTCTGGAAATTTAAAGAATCCAAAAAAGCCTGAAGTTCAAGAACAAAAACTTCAGAGTCAGCAGAAGATAATTCAATTGAACCAAATATCTGAGAAAAAGATTCTTCAACAGAAATATCTGATGCATTTTTATCCTCTAAAAACCTAACAACAATATCCTGAACTTCAACTGAGTTTTCTCCTCTGAAATCAACTTTAACAGAAAAGCCTTGTGTTTCTTCATAAACTTCAATAGAGTTTATTAATTCATTTTGGTCTGAAAGCAATGAATTGAATTCTTCTTCTAAATCAGTTTCAGCAGAAAAATATGCAATGAAATAATTTTCCGGCTTAAAAGCAGAAATATTTACATCCACTGCGCCTAAAGAAATTATTTGTGCTTTTAAAACACCTTCTTCTACATAATCGCTATAGTTTGTTTCTGAACCAAAAATCATTCTAGGAAGCTTTTCTTCAACTTCTTTGGTTTCATCAAATAAAAGATACTGGAGTTCTCCAGTAAGGTTTCTGGTTTCAGAAGCAATAGAACTTAACATTGTACTGCCTGAAAAAGACGCATCAATTCTAATCAGCAAATTGTCTTGTTTTCTTGGTTCAGTTATAGTGTAGGAAAGGATTAAAGGATCCTGGAATTCATAATCCAAATCAAATCCCTGCTCGTTTTCAAAATAAACGTTTTTTGGCACGCTGACCAAAACCTGTCCATAAGCAAAAGAATCAAACAAAATTCCTTCTGTTTTTTGGTTTATTTCTGAAACAATTTCTAAAGCATTTTTTTCTTTCTGGAAAGAGATTTCTGCAATATAAGCCAAAGAAGTGTTAAAAGTAGGATTTGCCTGTTGTTTGTATTTTGAGTCAATTTTGTAGATTCCTTCAACTGAAGCAATTCTGGAATCAATTTCAAGGATTTCTGCTTCATTAGTGTAAGCAGTAAACAAAACTTTTGGAAGAATTTCAACTACTCTTGCTTCAACATTATCTGCAGTCATTTGCAGAGTAGTTACATCAGAAAAGTCTGAAGGAAGTTCATTGTCTGTTGGAGGCTGGTCTCCGGAATAGTTGCCGGAAAAAGTAACTATAGCTAAAATTGAACCAATCATTAAAACTGCAATAAAAATTCCAAACCCTTGTTTACCGTCGATTTAAAACACCAGAAAAAAACTGTGAAGAAAAAGTATTAAAAGAAGTGAGTTTAAGTAATTAAGTAAACTAATAAACAGGAGATAATATGCATAAACCAAAAAAACCTGTTAGAAATCCTGATAAAGTTCAGGTTATATGGAGGCCAAATAAACAAATAACTTTAAGTGCAACAATAAGAAGAAATCCCAGAGGCAATATAAAAATAGAAAATATTAGAAGAGAAAGAAGGGTACACAAAGCTGTTGCTGTTCCAAGCAGCAGCCCTTATGCATACACCAAAGGCAGAAGACAAAAATTTGAGCAAGATTTTGTGATTTTAGGGACAACAAATGATGTTCATCAAGGAAGCGGAATAGAACATAGAGGAACAGGAGAAAGAAGCGGAACCTTTGGAAACTTATTTAAGAGATTTCCTAAGCTTATAGAAAAAAGAGAAGAAATAATAAATAGAATGAAACAAAAGGGATTAAACTTTTCTGAAAGACAAAAACTTGCAAAAGCTCTTAGAGAAGTTACATATGGAAAAGAAAGTTTAGGATTAGGCCTTCCAGAAGAAACTATACAAAAATTTATAGAATATGAAAAAAGAAAAAAACGAACTAATTAAAGCTTTTTTACTTCAAATTGTTTTAAGGTTTAAAAAGTGTTTTGATTAAACTTTTTTAAAAGTTTAAGGTGATAAAAAATGCAAAAAGGAGATATAGCAGTAATCAGTTATACTGCAAGAGACAAAGTAACAGGAAAAGTTTTTGATTCTACAGTGGAAGAAAAAGCAAAACAAGCAGGGATTTTTGAGGAAAAAACCCCATATAAACCAATTACAGTTATTTTGGGAAACAAAGAATTACTGCCTGCATTAGATAAAGAGATTCAGAAAATGAAAGAGGGTGAAGAAAAAAAGATTTCTTTAACTCCAGAAAAAGGTTTTGGGGAAAGAAAATCATATTTGATTAAAGTTTTGCCAATGAAAGAATTTATTGCACGCAATATTAGGCCAGTTCCTGGACTGACAATTGAAATGAATAATATGAGAGGAAAAGTCCAGAGTGTTTCAGGTGGAAGAATTAGAGTGGATTTTAACCATGAACTTGCAGGAAAAGAAGTTGAATATGAAGTTAAAGTAGAAAAAGTTGTTTCAGAAAGAAAAGAAAAACTGGAAGCATTAAAAGAAAAATTCTTTTTTGGAACAGAAGCAAAAATAAAAGAAGAAAAAGGAGAACTAGAAGTAAAATTCAGTTTGATTTTGCCTGAGCCTAGATTAAAAGGCGCTTTTGTGGAAACAATTTACTCTGCTTTTAAAGACATGAAAAAAATAAGGTTTGTGGAAGAATTAGAGAAAAAAGAAACAGAAAATACTGAAGAAAAAAAAGAAACAAAAAGTGAAAAAGAAACTTCAAAAAAAGAAGAAACAGAAAAAAAAGAATAATTTCTGCATTAATTGCAGAAAGACTTTTTAATTCCTTAAACCTATTGTTATTCAATGATAACAAAATTTGTTGATCCAACCAAGCTAAGGGCTTCTCCGGAAAATGCTTTTGTAATGGGATTTATTTATGCATTAATAGGAATTTTCATTGCGTTTTTTTTGTTTCCAAATTATATTGGAATAGTTTCAGTTTTTTTTACTTCAATGGCAATGATGCCTTTGATTAGTAAGTTGATTGAAGAACTTGCATTAAGAGGGGGAAGAGAACAACGGGTAAAAAAAGGAGACTTGGCTTTAACTGAACTGCATTTACGGGGCAGGAAACTTTCAATTAAAGGATTATGGAATGACCATAAACATTTGATGCAGGTTTATTTGTATTCTTTTTTTGGAATCTTTCTAATGTTTGGATTGATGATTTTTATTTTACCGCAAGAAAACGGAGATTATAAGGGATTAGTGCAGTTAAAGATTACAAAAGGCGGGGAAGAAAAGCTTATTTCAGATGAGTTTATTTTAAGAGAACAATTTGAAGCTTACAGAAGGATTACAGGAATCACAACAGGAGAAGCAACAGAAATTTTAGGAAGCGCTTCAGATCAATGCTTTTTAGGAGACTGTGATAAATTTGATTTTTTTATTGGAATAATAAAAAATAATTTATGGGTTTTGATTGTGACTTTTTTGGTTGCATTAATTTATGGTTTTGGGGCAATGTTTATTATAACCTGGAATGCTTCAGTTTGGGGAATAGTTTTTGCAAACCGTTCACTTGATTTAGCTCCGATTGCAGGAAAAAATCCAGTAGTGTTTTTTGGTTTGCTTATTCTGACAGTTTTGCCTCACACTGCTTTGGAAGCTTTAACTTATTTTACTGCAGCAATGTCTGGAGGAATTGCCTCACAAGGAATGGCAAGAGAAGATTTTGAATCAGAAAGATTTGAAAGGATTTTAGTGCATGCACTGATTTTAATGGCTGCCTCGCTTTTGCTTTTGATTTTAGCTGCTTTTATGGAAACATATGTAATCAGTTTAGTTGATGAAATGATTCCAAAATATTAGTTAATCATTTCAATCAATCAAAAATTGTTTTTTCAATCTCTGACTTCATTCTTACATTCAAAGAAACATGCAAACCATAACCTGTGGGCTTTTTTATTACAATGCCTTGTTTTACAAGTTTTTCTAATTCCTTTCTGACTTCTTTCCAGATTTCTTTTGGAAAACCTTTAGAAATATTATCAAAAGCAGTATGTTTTCCACCCCAATAATTATGCCTGGCCATTTTGCGAAGAATACGCCTTTTAATTTCAAAAGAAGAAAGTTTCATTAATTGAAATATTAAGAGTAAATTATTTAAACTTAATCACACAGAGTTATTTCATGGTAAAAGATGAATCATTGTTTGTGGAATTTTTTGGAGACTATCCAATAATCAGAGTACTGGATTTTCTGATTGAAAACGATATTTTTGATTACAGCAAAAAAGACATCTGCAGAAACGCTGATGTCTCATGGAATACTTTAGAGACTTTCTGGAAAAAACTGGAAAAAAAGAAAATAATAGCTTACACAAGAAAAGTCGGGAAAGCAAAATTATACAAACTGAATAAAAGCAATTCAACAGTAAAAAAACTGATTGAACTGGATAACAATTTAATGAAAAAATCAATAGAAAAGATTAACCTAGAAAAAGTAAAAGCTTATGCTTAACTGCATAGAATAAAAATTATTGACCCAATTTTCTTTGCAGTTCCCTAATTTGTTTCAACAAAGCTTTATGGCGTTCTTCCAACGCCCAATAAGATCTCCACTCAGCAGGAGTACCGGTCTTTCCAGACCTTTCACCAATAGGAAGATTTCTTTTAATCGAAATCAATCTATGGAGTCTGTTTTGCCTACGGTTTGTACGCCATGCAGTGAACTGTTTCCTCTTTTTTTTAAGATATTTAACAGGTTTAAAAGGCAGATTATAACTTTATTTTCTTTTAATTTAAAACTTTGCTTTTGACTTAACTTTTTAAAGGGTTATGAAGTTATTAGGTATAGGCACACTTACTATTTTTTATGGTGTTTTTCTTTGGGAGAAAGTAAAGAACTTAAAACAGGCACAACTACTGTAGGCTTAGTTACAAAAGAATCTGTTGTATTGGCAGCAGACATGAGAGCTTCAATGGGGCATTTGGCTTATGATGAAGAAGTCAAGAAAATTTACAGAATAACAAACAATGTTGCAGTGACAATTGCAGGCTCTGTTGGAGATGCATTAATGTTAATGAGATATTTGAGAAGCCATGCAAGATTGTTTGAAATTGAAAGAGAAACCAAAATGACTCCAAAAGCAATGGCAATTTATGTTTCAAATATTTTGAATTCAAACAGGTTTTATCCTTTTTTTGTGCAGTTTATTATAGGCGGAGTAAACCAGAAACCAGAATTATATGATGTAGACCCTTCAGGAGGGTTATTGGACAGAAAAAGATTTGCAGTAACTGGTTCAGGAACTGAACTGGCAATGTCAACTTTAGATGGAAACTATAAAGAAGGAATGACAACAGATGAAGGAATACAGCTGGCAATAAAAGCAGTAAAATCTTCAAAAAAAAGAGACATTTATTCAGGTGGAATATCAGTAAGAGTAACAGTAATAGACAAAAACGGTATGAAAGAATTAACAGAAAACGAAGTACAAAATTACTCTAAATAATTTTGAATCAAATTTAATTTTGAATTCTTCCTTTAAAATAAAATCATTTAAAAGAGAGTGAAACAATGGACATACAAAAAGAAGTAAAAGAAATTGTACAAAAAAACCTTCCGCCAGAAACACAAATTACAAGTGTAGAAATGGAAGGACCAGAAGTTGCAATTTATACTAGAAACCCAAAAGCATTTTTTGAAAACGAAAATTTTGTTGCAAAAATTGCATTTGAATTAAAGAAAAGAGTAAACATCAGAACAGACAAAAGTTTACTTTCAGAAGAAGACAGAGCAAAAAAAACAATTATGGAATTAGTGCCGGAAAGCGCAGCAATAAAAGAAATTTATTTTAACACAGCTTTTAGCGAAGTTGTAATTGAAGCAATAAAACCTGGATTGGTTATAGGAAAAGGAGGAGAAACCTCAAAAGAAATTATTCTAAAAACCGGCTGGACTCCAAAAATTCTTAGAAGCCCTACTTCAAACTCAAAAGTATTAAAAGGGCTAAGAAACCATCTGCACAAATATAGTGCAGAAAGAAAAAAGATTTTACAGGAAACAGCAAGAAAAATTTACAGAGAACTTCCAGGAAACAACGGCTGGATAAGGATGACTGCTTTAGGCGGATTTAGAGAAGTAGGAAAAAGCTGTATTTTATTAGAAACTCCGGAAACAAAAGTTTTGGTGGATGTAGGAGTTGATGTGGCAAACCAGGATCAGCCATATCCCTTTCTTGAAGCAATAAGATTTCCTTTAGACCAATTAGATGCAGTAGTAATAGGCCATGCACATTTAGATCATGCTGGTTTGGTTCCATTACTTTTTAAGATGGGTTATAGAGGGCCAGTGTATTGTACTGTTCCTACAAGAGATTTGATGGCTTTACTTCAGTTTGATTTTATTGATGTATTGACAAAAGAAAGCAAAGAATCTCCTTACACTGAAAGAGACGTAAAAGAAATGCTGAAATATTGTATTACAAGAGAATACAGAGAAGTAACAGATATTGCTCCGGATATGAGGATTACATTTCATAATGCAGCACACATTCTTGGAAGTGCTTCAGTTCACTTTCATATAGGGCAGGGTGCACACAATTTAGTGTATTCAGGAGACTTGAAATTTGCTTTTACCAGGTTGTTTAATAATCTTGATATAAATTATCCAAGGCTGGAAACTTTGATTATTGAATCAACTTATGGCGGAAGAGATGATGTACAGCAGGATAGAAACCTGGCAGAAGAAATGCTAATCAAGATTTTAAAAGAAACAATGCATAAAGGTGGAAACACTTTGATTCCGGTTTTTTCTGTTGGAAGAGCACAAGAAATAATGCTTGTAATAGAAGAATATTACAGAAAAGGAATGTTAGACGGAAAAGTTTTTGTTGATGGAATGACAAAAGAAGCAAGTGCAATTCATACAGCTTATCCAGAATATTTAAGAAAAGGAGTTCAAAGAAGAGTTTTACAAAATGATTCTCCTTTTACTTCAGAATTATTTCAAGAAGCAAACGGAAAAGAAAGAGACAAAATAATGGAAGAAAAAGGAGCAATAATAATTGCTTCTTCTGGAATGCTTACAGGCGGGCCATCAGTAGGGTATTTCCAGAAAATGGCAGAAAATCCAGATAACACTTTGATTTTTGTTGGATACCAAGGAGAAGGTTCTCTTGGAAGCAGAATACAAAAAGGATTAAAGAGAACTCCAATAACAGAAAACGGAAAAACCAGAGAATTGTCAGTTAATATGAGAGTAGAAACAGTAGAAGGATTTTCAGGGCACTCTGACAGGCACCAGTTAGTTAATTATGTAAGGAATTTGAATCCAAAGCCAAAAAGAATTATAGTAAACCACGGAGAAAAAAATACTGCAGTGGAATTTGCAAGATATCTTTCAGGCAAATTCAAAATAAATGCAACGGCATTAAGAGATTTGGATTCAGTAAGACTGAAATAAACAATTTCTTCTACATAAGTGTTTGTTTTCCAAACAAGAAACTGATTTTTTAAGGAAAATTCTAACACGGATTTTTTCCTACCGAAAGGAATATAAAACTAAAATACATTACTAATTCGGGTTGGATGAGTAAAGAGAAATTAATCAAATTATGCAAAGCCTTGGAAAAAGGAAAAAAGAAAAAAGACGCTGATACAGCTTTATGCAAAAAAATTTTAAGCAAAAAAAGTGTCTGCTAATCATTGTTTTGCTTCTGATTGAAAAAGAATTCTTTCAGAAATTCAATTTCAGAATCAAAAAGACTTTCATCAATTTTTGCCTCAAAAAGGCTTACTTGTTTGTTTTCAAAGATTTTATCAAAAGAATTAGAGTCATTGAATTTATCTAAATGAGTTGCAGGGTTCATTAATTCATTAACTGGTTGGACTGCAAGAGAAGAGTTTTCTTTTGTTAAAATTAAATGAGTTAATTTATATGTTTTAAAGCTGAACAAAACTGAATTCATGTTATTGTTAAAATAGATCGGGATTATTAGTTCTTTCATTAAACCCCCAAACTCATATTTTGGATTAACTGCAAGCAAATCTGTTTTCAAAGAAATTGCTTTGGACATTTTTACATCAGAAAAAATCCTTGAATCTTCTGAAAGGTTTTCCTGCATCCAGTTAATGGAAGCAGTGTGTTTTTGGTTAAACTGCTCGTATTTGTATTGAGGAGACTGAGTGTAATAGATTAACGGAGCAAGTAAAACAAAAACAAAAAAAAGAACAACTAAAACTGTTTTCAGCCTGCCTTTATTCATCAGCATTAAGGAGAGAAAAGAAAACCAGCCTAGAAAGAAAAAGAAAAAAGTTGCACCACTGCTGGAAACAAAATAAAAAGAAAAAAGCATTGGAACACAAACAAAAACACAGAAGAGAAATTGAGAGAAAATAAAAGATTTTATCAGGCTGTCTTTTGAAATAAATTCTTTTAGTTTACTGAAATTCAAAATCAGAATAGAAAAAACAGTTAAAGCAGGCAGGATGTAACGGAATAAAATATAAAAAAAATCTTTTTGCAGGTAAAACTCAGAGAAAGGCAGATTTGGAAAAAGAAAAGAAGGAATGAAATTTAAGTTTAAAAAGTTGTAGAATAATGCCTCAAAAATCCAAATAAGCGCAGGAAAAAGAGTTAAAGCAGAAAAAAACAGCAGGAGAAAGAAAAGCAAAACAAAAAAATTCAAGTGCTTTTTTTTTGCTAAAGTTTTTTTTCTTTCAAAGAAAAAGAAAAACAAAAAAAACAAGAATAATGGAATAAGAACCAAAGCAAAACCGCTTTTGTCTGAATAAACTCCTAAAACAGAAAAAAATGCTAAAAGAAAAAAATTTTTTGACTTAAAGGAAAAGCCTGATTTAATTAATTTAACAAAAAAGTATAAACTTAAAGCAGAAAAGATTCTGACAAAATGCCAGCCATGAAAAGAGATTTTATAGTAAAGTGATTCAAAAGGAAACAAAATAACAATTAAAGCCAAAGCAAATGCAAGTTTTTGGTTTTTGAAGAGCTCTCTGAAAAGAATGAAAAAAGATAAAGCTGAAATCAGAATAAGCAGAGGGAAATGATTGAACAGAAAATAAATGTCTAAAGAAGAAAAAAGAGAAAAAACTGTTCCAGAGATAACAGGAAAAATAAAAAAAATCAGGTTTTCATAGTAAAGAAACAGAATTGAAGCAGGATAGAAAATTAAAGCTCCTTTGGAAAGTTCCCAGCCGACAAAATTTGTTTCAGAGAAATCGCTGTCCAGAACATTTATCCTTTCTTTTTCTAAAATGAATTCTGCTGCTTCCAAATGGCGGAACATAAAAGGATCTCTGTAAAGGGAAGTTTGAGAAGTGAATTCTATAAGCAGAGAAACAAAAATAACAGAAAGAATTAATAAAAACAGGATTTTATTTTTTTGTTTCATTTAACGCTTCCTCAAACAGTTTTTTCAGCGAATAAATGCTTTTTTCAGGGGAAAGTTCTTTTACTTTTTTTAGCCCATTTAACCCAAATTCTTTTGCTTTGTTTTTGTTTTCAAAAATAAACTGGATTGCTTCTGCAAGTTTTTTTTCGTTTTTTGGCTCAACCAAAAGCCCGTTGAAATTGTGCTGGATTACTGCAGGAATACCCCCTGCTTTGCTTCCAATTACTGGCTTGGAAAAAGCCATTGCTTCCAGTAAAACAAGGCCAAAGCCTTCAGAGTTGTTGACTGAAGGGAGAACAAGAGCAGAACATTCAGAGTAAAAAGAAAGAAGTTTTTCCTGTGAAACAGTTCCTGCAAAAAAAATGTTTTTTTTCAGGTTCAGCTCTTTTGAAAGGTTTTTGAAATAAGAAAGGTTGTTTCCTGTTCCTATTACAGTAAGCTGGATTAAAGGAAATTTTTCTTTTAAAATAGAAACTGATTTTATCAGATAATCTAATCCTTTATAATTCTGGCCTTTATTTAATGCACCAATAAACAAAATCATTTTGCTGTTGTCTTTTGGTTTCAGGTTTTTTGGATTAAATTCACTTAAATCAAGGAAAGGAGAAACCGATACTGTTTTGTTAAGAAAAGGTTTCAGAACAGAGGATTTTTTTGAGTAATAATCTGAAGTTGCGATTATTTTTGTTGTTAAAGCAAAAGTTTTTTTCAGGATAAGAGATTGATAAAAATCCAGCAGGATTTTTGTAAAGCCCTGCTTTACATAATCATTATGGTACAACAGAAAAAAAGGGATTGATTTTTTATAAGCAGTTCTTGCAGCAGAATCAACCATCAAAGGGGTTGCAAGAGAGCCGAAAATTATTTCTGGTTTTTCTTTTTCAATTACTTTGTTTAAAAGAGAACCCCAGAAATTTATTGGAGTGTTAGAGTATTTGAATAGCGCGGGAAAAGAATAAACTTTAATTCCTTCAAAAGATTCTGCTTTTTTAGTAGAAGTGAAAACAACTATTTCATTACCTGCTTTTTTCAGGCCTTTGCAAAAACTTAAAACAAGGTTTTCTGCACCTCCAATAAAAGGATAAAATTCAGGGGAAACAAACAAAATTTTCATTGAATCACTTTTTTTACTTTATGCTATTAAATTAACAATAGAAATAAAACTAATTAAAAGTGTTTGAATGAAACCAGAAGAAAAGCTGTTAATTGAATCAATTAAAGGCATTCCTAAAAAAGAGTTTTATGAAAAAGTTGACTGGAACGAATTTGCTGATTTGTGTGATTATCATAGAGCAGCCTGTTTTATCAGAAAAAATTTGAATGAAAAGCTTGTTCCTCAAAACGCATTGGAAAAAATTAAGGGAATGTGCATAAGAACTGTTTCCAAGAATATGATTCTCAACAAGGAAATGCTTTTAATCTTCAAGGAAATGGGAAGGAAAAAAATAGATTTCATGGCAATAAAAGCAATGGCATTAAACAATATGCTTTACCCAAAAAATTTTCTTAGGGCTTCGGCTGACATAGATTTTCTTATAAGAGAAAAAGATTTTCCTGAAACAAAAATATTGCTTGAAAGAAAAGGGTATAGTTCAGATTCTTTCGGAACATGGACAAAAAAACTTTATATTCAGCACTTTCCGGCCATGATAAAAAAAATTAATAAACAAAAAGTTCTGGTTGAAGTTCACAAAGAACTGTTTTTTCCGGCAAACTGCTTTTCAATAGATTTAGAAGAAATATGGAAAGATTCACAAAAAATAAATTCAGTTGTTGTTCCCTCAAATGAAGATGCATTAATTATTGCTGTTGTCAGTTCAACTTACCAGCATATGTTTTATGGAGCATTAGAATCATTCATTGACATTAAAAACCTTATTTTAAAAAAAATAGACTACAAAAAACTCAAAGAAAAAACAGTGAAATACAATGTAATTGAACCAATGGTTTACTTCAACGAACTCTTTATAGAAATGTTTGGAAAAGAAATAAAAGGAATAAAAGAAATGGAAAAAGATTGTGACAAACAAAAACTTGCGTATTTAAGGAAAAACTCCCTTGAAAAAATTGTAAACATAAAAATAATTCACAATATACACAAAAACAAAATAAAACACAGGCTTTTCTGGGCCAAAGGCTTAAGGCAAAAGGCAAAAGCATTCTTTTTTGCTGCGGTAATGCCAATAGCCTGGGGAATAAAGAAAAAAATTTTTAATAAAACAAATAAATTTAAGCTTTCTGTATTTAAATAATAAAACAGATCTTAATGAAAAAAATGCTTGAAACAAAATTTCTTTTTGCAGGAAAGAGAATTTTAATTAAAACAAACAATAAAAAAATCAATGAAGCCATTAACTTTTATTTCCCTGAACGCGTTTCAAAAAAAAAAGCAGATTTAACCATAGAATACTTGTTTTACAAAGAAAACTTTGATTTGACCGTGTTAATGATGAAAACCCCTGTGAAAAAGTTTCAAAAAGCGTTTCTGAGAAAAGAGAAAACTATTTTTAAAAGCAGGAAAGGGAAAAAGAAAAAAATGCTTGTTTCAGGCTTTCTTGATTTAAAGAAAAAATATGGAAAAATAGAGTTTAGAATGAACAACAAATTTTTTTGGGATTCTTTTGTATTAAATATAGGCGCCTGTCTTATAGCTTATCTAAATGAACAAAAAGCAACAATAATTCATTCGTCTGCAATAGGCAAAAAAAACAAGGGTTTTTTGTTTGCAGGGAAAGGAGAGGCAGGAAAATCAACTATTCTTAAATTGTGTGCTGAAACTGTTACTTTAGGGGAGGATTTGAATTTTCTGTTCAAAAAAGGAAAGAAGTTTTTCATACAGATTTTTCCTTTTAATACAAGGATAACAGATATACAAAAAGAATCAGTCAAACCATTTGAACTTAAAGCAGTTTTTTTCCTGCATAAGTCTAAAAAATTAAGACTAAAAAAAATGACCAAAAAGAAATCAATAGAAAAAATGGTTGAAAACGATAATTATATGCCGTTTGGCTTTTACAGGACAGAACTCAAAAAAAAGGTCATGCTTTATGCTGAATTATTTTCTTCTGTTCCAGGTTTCTTTCTTTACTTTCCTTTAAAAGAAAATTTGTGGCAAGAACTTGAAATGGAAATAAAGAAAAAGGTAGATTTAAAATGAGTTTTTATTCCAATAAAATAAAGGTTGATTTTTATGATTAAAAAAGCAAAAAAAATTGAATGGAAAGAAATTGACAGAGAAATCATAATAGCTAACTACAAAAAAAACCGTTTTTTCTTTTTAAATGAAACAGGAAGCTTTATCTGGAAAAAAATCAACGGAAAAAACGACATTAAAAAAATTTCACAGAGTTTGGCAAAAAAGTGCAAACAACCTGAAAAAAAAGTTTTATCTGACACAAAACAGCTGATCAAAAAGCTTCTTTCTCTAAAACTTATTCAAAAATGATTTTTGGATTCAGTTAAACATCTTTTTTGTTTTTCCTTATTTCTTTTTTTGCCAGTTTTTGCATTTTCCTGTCTTTTTCGAATTCCTGCAGCAGCATGTTTTCCATGTCTTTTTTAGCGTATTGGGCCAAAGTAGCTACACAATAATTGCACATGCCGGTATATCCTTTAGCCAGTTTTTCTGTTTTATAAACTTTCCTTAAATTGTGCTTTTCAGCAAGCTTGTTTACATAATAAGGCCCCTTAACCCTTAAATAAAAAACAAAAAGGCTTTTCCGGTAGGCTTTAACAAGTTCCTCAAAAGAATCAGAACTGAAATCCCCGAGCTCAAAAGCCACATCCGATTTATTAAGACCATTGCAGCAGATAAAACACTTGGAATTATAATTCACTGTAAAAAGGCCCAAAAACCTGCACGCACCCCCGGATGGTTCTTTTATGACGGGAAATTTTTCTTTTGACAGGTTGGCAAAAGCCCTTCCCTGGGGCACTATAAACTGAAAAAAGAAAGAAAAGTTTTTCCTCAGATTTTTCTCTTTAATCTCATCAAAATAGTCCTTGTGGTCTGCCATAAAATCCAATAAAGAATAATCATTGGTTATGCAAGTCCTTAAAGAGAAATCCAAATCTTTTTTCTTCTTTACCGCACGCATAATATTTAGGACATTTTGTTCTGGAATAAATTTTGAATGAAAATGATCAGAACTAATGTTAAGGGCGCGCAAACCAGCAGAATACAACTTTGAAAGAATCTCTTCTGTTTTCTCTGGAGTTGAAGCCCAAAAACCATTGCTTATAAGTTTTGGCTTTATTCCAAGGTTTTTTGCGGCTGAAATTATTTCAATCACTTCATCAAAAAACAAAAGCGATTCACCTCCAGTGATTCCAATCTCTTTGATTTTAAATTCAGGCAGTTCCTTTAAGAACAGCAAAACCCTATTCAAATCAAGCTTTAATTCAGCTTCTGGACTGCAGTTAATAATACAATGTGCACACCTAATGTTGCATTTTTGAGTGTAAACAAATTCAACGCAATTAATTGGATTAAAAATTTCAATCATTTTATTCAGACCTTTATTTATTAAATCTTAAAATAAAAGCTACAGATATATTTAAATAAATGAACCAACAAACAAATTAAATGATAAAATGGAATACAAAAAACCATTAATAAGAAAAATCAACATTAAATCTGTCGGGGCTTCCCTAAATTTTACAGTTACTCAATCTGCTGGAATAGTTCAAACTTAAATGACTAAACATTAGGGGATACCTTTAATAATTAAAAAAGATTGTAAGCTATTTCTTGCAGTATGAACAAAAAAATTTATATATCAGCTTTAATTCTGCTGGTTCTTTTTTTTGGGTGTGTTGAAGATAAAATAAAAAACCAGAAAGAATATGAAATAGAACTAAAAAGTCATGATTTTGATTTTGAAAATGAGAAAATCAGCTTTGAAGTTTATTCAGAAAGTGAACTCCAGAAAACGCGGTTTGAAGTGCTTGATGAAGAAAAAAAAATTGAATGCCTTGAGTATTTGAATTTAAGCAAAGGCAAAAACAATATTTCTTTTGACTGCCCTGTAGCAGGCCAAAATCTTTTTCTTGAAATAACTCCTTCTGACGGAAAAATCAGGGAATTTGAACTGGAACTTGAAGCAAGAAAAATCAGCCTGAAAGATGGATTCAAATATTATTTTGAGTACTATGATCCAGAGTCTAACAACACATTTGACTTGAATATATTTATTATAGATGAAAACAAGGATTTCTTTAAGGGAATAAGCTATTTTTTAAAAGAAAATATTGTTTATTTTGATTTGTTTTTGCTTGACAAAAATTCTTTTGAATTTTATACTGGAGGGGTAAAAGAAAACTGTAAAGAAGCATATAACAGTGTTCTCCAAAAAGAAAAAGACCAAAAAGGAGAATACGAATTGATTTTTCCTTTTGTCCTGTACTACATGCAAAAAGAAGGTGAATTCAATTTAAGCTCATTTGTGGTGGAAAAACAATATTTTTTAAAAACACCCTCCATTGAATCAGAAATTAAAATAACAAAAAAAGAAATTTTAAACAGCATTGAAACCTACAAAGCAGAATACAAAATAAGCAAAGAAATGGCTGCAGAATTTTATTTCCAGGACAAGGCGCCCTATATTATAATCTATTATGAAACACCCGACGGCTCCTCCATCAGATTCAAAAAAGAAGTTAAAGAAGAATTTGATGAAAAAAAATACTCTTGTTTTGGCGGTTGAATGAAAGAAAAAACAGCAGAAAAATTTATTGAACTGTTCAGGGAAAAAAATTCAGGGAAAACAATCAAAGTAAAAACAAAAGGAAAAAGCATGAAACCATTGATCCAAGAAAAATCAACTGTTGAAGTAAAAATTGTTCCGACAGAAAAGCTGAAAATAGGAGATATTGCAGTTTACTTCAGGAACGGGAAGTTTTTTATTCACAGGGTTTTAAACAAAAAAAAAGGGAAAATTTTGGTTAAAGGAGACAATAACCTGAATTTTGACCCGATAGTAAAAGAAGAATTAGTATTAGGCAAAGCAGTAAAAATCAACGGAAAAAAAACAGATTCACTTGAATTCAGGCTGGCAAAAATTCCTGCTGTAGTGCTTTCTTTTGGAACAGGGAAAATAAATGAAATAGTGAGAAAATGAAAATATTGATTACAGGAACTCCTGGAACAGGAAAAACTGCTCTGGCTGGAAAACTTGGAAAAAAACTTGGGTTTAAGGTGGTAAATGAAAAGGATTTTGCATTGAAAACAAAAACAGGCAAGAAAAAAGGAAAAGAAGTGGAAATAAACGCAAAAAAGTTTCAGAAAAAAATAAATGAATTTCTGAAAAAACAGGAAAATGCGATAATTGAAGGCCATGTTTTATGTGAAATGAAAATAAAAGCTGATTCTGTTTTCTTAATCAGGGCAAAAGGAAAAACACTGGAAAAAAGGCTCAGAAAAAAAGGTTATAATGAAGTGAAAATACAGGATAACCTTTTCTGCGAAGAAACAGGATACTGCAAAAAAAAGAGCGTAAAAAACTATGGAAAAGTTGTTGAAATAAGAAACGAGAAAACTTTAAACAGTTCGCTGCAGAAAATACTTAAAAAAATAAAGTGAAAAAAATGAAGAAAATTGCTTTTTTGCTGGTTTTGCTCCTTGCAGGGTTTGTGCAGGGAGAAACAATAAAAGAAGAAACTTTCTCTTCAATGGGTTATGAAAAAGAATTAACAGCAGACGGAGCAAACAAAACACAATGCAAAGAAATAGTTTTTTATGATGAATTCGGCCAGGAAGAATTCACAATAATTTCAGTTCACTCTGTTTTTGTGCCAAATATAGAAGGAAATGCAAAGATTAAAGTTTATTTGAATGAAAAAGAAATTTCAGCAATAAATCCTCCAACAGAATTCAAAAGGATCATAGTGCAAAAAGAAAGTTTAGAGGAAAAAAATACATTAAGAATCTGCGCAACCACTTCGGATTCCATAACAAAAATTACAGTGAAAAACGATTCAATTATAGGAAACTATAAGACTGCTTTTTTTCCTGAAGGGAGCTTTAAGAAAGAAGTCTTATCAAAAGAACTGATAATAGGAAAAGAAATACAAATAAGGACTTCACTAAAAAATTTCGGGAACGAAACAACATATGTGGAAATAATTGACGGGGATGCAGACAGGGAAGACATTGAATTGGTTAAAGGAAACAGCGCATTCAAAGGAGAAATTCTTGCAGGAGAAGAAAAGGCCCTGGAATTTACTTACAGGCTGAAAGATAAAGGAACAGGAGTTTTGCCAAATGCAAAAGCCGTTTATCTGAATGAGTTTGGGGAAGAAGAAAAAATAGAAACAGAATATCCAGAGATAAAAGTCAAGGCTTTAGGAGAAAAGGCATTAGAGCCTGTTATAATGCTGAAAAAACAGATTAATGCTGTTGGAGAGAAAAGCGAAATAGAAATAGTAATAATAAACAATTCTTTAAAGGCAGTTTACTCAGCAGAATTAAAAGTCTTTTCTTCAGAACTTGAGTTTGAAGAAAAAAAGGTTTTTGAGGTAATCCATCCAAAAGAAATAGTTTATTTTAAAACAGCAGTCCAGAGCAGTAAAGCAGGAGAATTTGAATTAGAATGTGAACTGGAATTTGAAGGACAAAAAACTGAATGCCAAAAAGCAAGAATTATTTTTGAAGAAGAAAGCATTGACAGAAAAGTTATTGCTGGCGCAGTTTTAGTAATAATTGGAATAATAGTTTACCTTTATCTATACTTAAGATAAATCTCTAATGCATTTATTTTTCATTGTGGCATTTGAAATTTTTTCACACAAAGAAACATCGTTTTCTTGTTTGGCTATACGGGAAATGCAGTCAAATTTAGTGCTAGGCAAAGATAAAGAATCACACAAAGAAACATCAGAAATTGCAATTATTGCATTAAATTTACAGGTTTCTTTTGCACTGCCTTCAATTGAATCACAAACAATCAAATCCTTTTCCTGCACTGCCAGTTCAATCAGACAGCCGTTTTTTTTGGCTAAATCATCTATTTCAAAACAAACACTTTTATCTGAAGAATTCAAGGCAATCTGCTTAATACAATTAATTCTATCAAATTCAGTAAAACTATCCAATTCAGCAAAGAGTTCATTGCATTTCTCTACTTCCTGAGAAAGAACTGCATAGGCTTTCCAGACTTCTCTCTTGCATTTCTCTGGATCCAAATTAGTTAGTTCATCGCACAAAAAATCCTGGTTGAATTCTATTGCCACTGCCTGCAGGCATTCATCTTTTGCCTGAACTGAAGAAATATTCAGACACAAATCATAGCGTTCATCAAAAGTTTTTGGTTCTTCTTCTCCATTCCCATTCTCTCCATTGATAGTTCCATTGGTTTTAGATTTTTCGTCTCCATCAGAGCCTTTATCTAAAACACCGTTTTTATCAAAGCCTAAAAATATAAGCAAGGCAGAAATTAAAACTACAACCACTATAATCAAAACAAGAGAACTGTGTTTTTTTGCTTCAGGTTTAGGCAAAGCTGCAGGCATTGGTTTTGGGAAAAACTGAACTTTAGGAGTGCTTGCAGTTTTTGCTGCTGGTTTTACAAAAGGTTTTTGTTTCTGAATATTTTCTTTTTTTGCAGTAGGCATTGTTTGCTTTGGCTTTGGTTCTATTTTTTTTTCAGTAATTTTTACTTTCATCAGATTAATATTAAACTAACTTTTATAAAAGGCTTTGCAAAGCTTTCTGACAAAGCTTTTGTTTTTATAAAGAAAAGTTTTTATTCTCTAAAAGAGTAATATAGAGTAATATATAAATCAAATTAAATCAAATTTATTTGAGGGCTGTGTATGAAAAGAGTTTTTTTGCTTTTAGTTTTTATTCTTTTTTTGCAGAGTGTTTATTCCCAGGGAATCTGTGAAGCAGTAAACAACTGCTATTATGTTTCTCCAACAGGAAACGAC
>JAFCDN010000023.1 GCA_017609625.1 Candidatus Iainarchaeum sp. | reverse complement strand
TTCTTCATTTTTGGCATTTTTGTATTAATTATCTTAAAAAATCTCTATCTCAATTCGTCTAGGAATTCTTTAGTTACAGGCATATTTATTTTGATTGTATTTGGATAATTAAAATATATGCTTCCATCCCCATCAAAATAACCTCTAACAAAGTGCTTAAGATATCTTCTAGGCAAGTTTGAAGGAAATTTTATATTTAAGCTTTTCTTAGGTGTGCATCCAAGAGAGATTAGATCCTTGCACATTTTTTTGCTGTGTATTCTAAATTCAACTGCATTTCCATATAAAAAAATTTTGTGTTTACTGCTCATCATTTCTCTAAGTATTTTTAAAATTTTAATATCTTTTTTGTGTAGGTGAAAACCAAAGGTTCTTCCATCTTTTGAAACATTTCCATCGCTAAACGCCCAACCCAAAGTATAACTAGATTCATTTGTCCATTTCTTAAAGAAGTTTTCATCTATTTCATAGTATCTTTTTCTTATAGGTCTATTAAGCCCAATCTTATTTGCAAAATGATAAACAGAGTATCTTGTTCTATTAGGAAAAAAAGAATGTATGTTTTCTAAGTTAGAATAATTTTCTTTTAAAATTTGTATTTCATTTTCAGTCCAAAATTCTGAAGGATTTGTAAGTTTAAATTTTTTGAGTTTTCTACAAATTGTGGAACTATTTACCTTGTTTTCTTTGGCTATTTGTAGATAGGATTTGGTTTTGATTTGTTCTTCTAAATATTCTTTAGAATCGTAAATTTTCATATAAATATGTTTGTTCGATAAGATTAAAAGTTTACTGCAATCTTCCCTAACTGCATCTTCAAGTCAGTTCTAATTACAATAACTTGTTTGAATTCCATTTAAAATCAAATTATTCAGTTTTTTCTTCTGGTTCTTCAGTTTTTTCTTCTGTTGTTTCTTCTTTAGGTTCTTCTGTACATTTGCATGATATTTCTTTTCCGCATTCACTGCAGACATATTTGTCGTCTTTGCATTCCATTTCTTTTCCGCGGCATTCATATTTGTGTTCTTTTTCTTCTGTTTCGCAACAGCCACATCCCATTAAATCACTTCAATTCCTTTAATCTTAAAGTTTTTGTTACTCCGTCGTTTCCCCATAACTGCGAGAAACTTTCTCCGTCATCTTTTCCAATCCAAAGCTGCCTGTTGGTTGGATGAACATGGCCTTTGTTTGTGTATTCCGCGTCATATTCCACTAAAACCCTGTCTTTTCCTATTTTAACCAATTGAAATACTTTTCCTCCGTTTCCGTTTGATTCAAATAATTCTCCTTCTTCTACTTCAATTTCTTTTATTGCGTTTTTCTTCTGGAAAGGCGGATTCCAGTCCTGCTTTAATTCTTTTATTTCAATCACTGCTTTCATTTTGCATCACAAAAAACAAAATGCCCGTTTTCTTTATTAACCTTTGCGGTTCAATCAGGAATCAAAAGTATTTGATTTTGAGTATTTCAGAATAAAGAATATAATTGTAATCCTTTATTATCTCAGAGAACTTTTCTTTCATTTCTTTTATTATCCCCATAAATTCCTTGTGGGAAGAAGCAATTAATTCAGTCTCAAAATCTTCAACACCTATTGTCTGGTCAATGTAAATAATGTTTTTATGCTGCAAGGCAAAGTCAGCGAGTTTTTTATACTGCTTTAAATCCTTTAAATTAAACTGCACTTTATAATAATTCAGCCCAAATAAATCAAAATTAAATTTCAGCCTGAAACCTTGGATTAAGCCAAGCTTTTTCATTTTATTCAAAGCATACTTTACCTGAATTGGCGTGAGCTTTAATTTTTTTGCTATTTCAATTGAAGGCATTCTGGCATTATCAGAAATCAGCTTCAATATTTTTTCTTCCTTTTTTGAAATTGAAACTCTTTTGTCTGTTCCGGAAAAAATTTTAACTCTTTTTTCATTTTCTGGATTAAGAAAAGCAAGATTAAACTGGTATAATCCAACATAAACAGAGACACTCATTTTCTGGAACAGATTTCTATATTTAAGCATTAATTTCTTCCAGAATTCATTGAATTCAAAAGTATTTCTTGCCCAGATAACAAAACACAAATCAAATTCGCCACCGATTTTTCCAACCCACCAAATCATTTCGTTTTCCATCAAATAATCCACTAATTCCTGTTCTTTTTCTGGATTAATATACTGGTATTTCAAATAAACCCTAAACTGCTCAAAGCCCAGCAAAGACCTGTCAATTGCAGTGTAATAACCTAAAACAATGTTTTTTTCTTCCAGCTTCTTTATTCTGTAATTCACAGTCCCTGGCTTAAGCTTGACATTCTTTGCCAGCTTATTAACAGAAACTCTTGAATCCAAATCCAATTCAAACAAAATTTCCCTGTCTTTTGAATCCAAACCAAGTTTAGCAAAAACCTCATTTAAGCTCATATTTAATCAAAACGATAAAAACCTTTAAATTATTATCTTTTTGCGTAAAAATCTCTCAAAAACTTTTAATAGAATCATAAAACACAGTTATGTATATGACTAATTTTGATTCAACTGATTTTATTTGGGACACTTGCATTGAATTCCTTTATAATAAAGAGCTTTATGCAGAATCTCTTTCCCAGCTTTTGAAAGAACATAATGCAAAAAAAATTCTGGATTGTTCTTGTGGAACAGGCTTTCCTGCAATCCAGCTGAAAAAGAAAGGCTTTGATTTAACCTGTTCTGATTTAAGTGAAAGAATGCTGAAAAGATTCAAAAACAATATGCAGAGAGAATCTCTTTCAATTCCTTTTCACAAGCTTAGCTGGACTGAATTAAACTCTTTTTTCAATACAAAATTTGATGCAGTTTTATGCAGAGGCTGTTCTCTTCCTTACTGTGTTTCCTGGGAAAAAGATTCAGTTGATTTAGATAAAGCAAGAAAAGAAATTTTCGCTTCGCTTCAGAATATGCATGATATTTTAGAAGAAAACGGTTTATTGTATTTAGACCTTTCTCCTAGAGAAAGCCATTCCCCACTAAACACAACTTTTATTCACAATTTTGGTTCAAAAAAAATTGACAACCAAACAGTGTCAGTTAATTGGAAAATTCATCATTTTTTAGAAGAAAGCAAAAGAATCTGGAACGCAAATGTTTTAGTTAAGGAATCTAAAAAAACTTTCTCTATGAGCTTTGAAGCCTATTATTTAAGACATTCTGAATTGCTTTCAATGCTCAAAAAAATTGGTTTCAAAAAAATCTTTCCCTATTTTGAGGTTGAAGGAGAAAACACTTATGATGTTTTTCTTGCAGTAAAGTGATTTTATGAAATGCTTTTTGAAATCAAAAATCCACAGAGCAACAGTAACTCAGGCAGATTTAAATTACATTGGAAGCATTTCAATTGATTCTTTTTTAATGCAAAAATCTGGAATAGAAGAAAATGAAAAAGTTTTGGTTGCAAATATCTCCAACGGGAAAAGAATTGAAACTTATGCAGTTAAAGCCCAAGCTGATTCAGGCACAATCTGCCTGAACGGAGCAGCTGCAAGAAAGTTTTCTGTCGGAGATTTGATTATTGTATTGGCATTTGAATACTCTGAAACTGCACCAAAACCAAGAATTGTTTTAGTAAATGAAAAAAACCAGTTTGTCAGGTTTTTGTGAATTTTTCACCTGCACCCAGCCTTGAAAACCTTTTTAAAGAAACAAAACCTGAATTTACTATGAACGTTAACTCTTTGATTTCAGATGCAGTTACAAAAATAAAAGGAACTGAAGGAAAAAAGAAAAGCATTGCAGAAAAACTTTCTGCATTAAAAAAAGAAAAACTGGATTCTTTTAACTCTGCAGAATTATTAGAAGAAAACTTTTTTTATCCCATTCAGCCGGCAGAACTGAATCTTAAGATTGCAGGAACTGATTCAGGTTTTGTCGGAAAAAGAATGCACTCAATAGATATAATTCTGATTAAAACTGTTTCTGCAGTTTTTTCCTATAAAAAAAACATTTTAGAAAAAGCAGAATATTTTCCTTCTCCCACTGATTTTCCTAAACCTTTTATTTCCAGCAATGTGCTGGAAAACGATGAATTTTTGTGCAACAAATCTCTGCTCCGTTTAAAAGAAGAGATTTCCTGCTCAAAAAAAGCAATTGAAAACTTCAAGCCAGATTATTGTTTTATTGATGGAAGCATTATTCCTCAATATGCAGACAAACCAAGAAAAGACTCTCAGTTAGGTTCAGATTACCTTGATTTAATCAATTTATTTGAATCATTATACCAAACCGCAGAAGAAAACAACTGCAATTTAATTGCAACAGTAGAAGATTCCCGTGGTTCAAGATTTAGAAGCATTCTGCAAAAAGGGCTTTTAGAAAAAAACCATTTGATTGAACCTTCTTCCCTAGACTGTTTTTTTGATTCAAGTTTGCTTGATTATTTGCTCTTAAAAAACCAGAGAAGTTTTTGCTTTAATTACACTTCATCTATAAAAGATCATCCAATCTTAAATGACTTCAAAGAAAAATGGGCTTCTAAAATCAAAACTTTCTATTTAAAACCTTCTCTTTTAGACAGGCCTTTAAGAATTGAATTTTTGCATAACGGAAAAGAATTAACAGAATACTGCAATGAAATAGGCTCAGTAGTTTTAACTCTTTCTTCTCTGCACAAAGAATATGCTTATCCAAGCATTTTAATTGAAGCAGATTTGAGAGCCAGATTAAAGCCAAATGAAGTTGAAACCCTGTTCAACAAAATCCAAGACAAGCTTGGAAGAGATAATGCTTTTCTTTCTTTGCGAAGGAATTCAAGGCCGTTTTAGCAAAAGGTTTATATATAGTTTACTATGTGATTACTATGGAGTTCTATATGTCTGAAATAACCACTATTCAATTGGAAAAAAATGTTGTAAAAAAACTGAAAAAATCAAAAAAATATGAAAGGCAGACTTATTCAGAGTTTATTGAAACTATGTTGAAGTTTTACAATGCTCACAGAAACCAGTATGATGAATTCCTGCACAGAATACAGCAGGAAAAAATGACTGAGTTATGGGATAACAAAGAAGATGAGGCCTGGGAACATGCTTGAGTCAGGTCAAGTAGTTCTTGCTGAAATCCAGTTTTTGGATTCTTTTGAAACCAAAAAAAGGCCTGTAGTAGTATTGTTTGAAGAGTTAACTAATGTTGTTGTTGCAGGGATAACAAGCAATTTGGAAATGCGAGGAATTCCTTTGTCTAAAAAAGAAGGTGCAATAAAGGACAGTGTAATAAAAACAAATTATATTTTTACAATAACCGAAAAGGCGATGATAAAGAGATTATTTAAATTAAACAAAATGAAAAAAGCGACTCTTTATTTTGAATTAAACAAAAGGCTGGCGTTACTTAAAAAGTGATTGATTAATATTTTTTTCTTTCTTTTTCTTTTTCTATGGAAAAATTAAAAGTTAAAGCAGTTTTTTTTGATTTATGGCATACTCTTGCTTTTTCTGACCTGAAAAAAGATTTTTTTATGGACATTCAGGAAAGGCTTGGATTAAATGAAATAACTCACGCACAATTTATGTGTGAATGTGAGCAGGCAATAATGCTGGAAAAATTTGAATCTTTAGATCAATTGTATACAAAGCTTTTGAATCATTTTTCCCATCCAGTTGGAGAAATTTTATTAGGAGATTTGGATTTTTTGTGGAACAAATCCCTGAAAACAATAAAGCTTTACCCTGAAACAAAAAAAGTTCTGAAAAAAACCAGAAAAAACTTCAAAACTGCTTTGGTTTCCAACTGCGAAAACTTTGCAGTAAACCATTTGAATTCAAATGGATTAAAATTCAATGATTTTTTTGATGAAACAATTCTCTCCTGTGATGTTGCTTTATTAAAGCCTAATCCAAAAATCTTTCGTTTGCCCTTAAAAAAACTGAAAATAAAACCTGCTGAAGCAGTGATGGTCGGGGATTCTTTAAGAACAGACATGACCGGAGCAAAAAGAGCAGGAATGAAATCAATTTTAATCGACAGAAAAAACAGGCACAAAGGAAAAAAACTTTCAGTTGATGCAGTAATTCATTCCTTGGATGAATTAGATGAAATAATTGAATTCAAGAATTAGTTCTTTTCGCCCAGTGCATCTTTATATGCTGTTTTAATTTCTCCTACAGAGTATCTGACGTTTTCATCTGATAATATTGTTAAAATTTCAGAAAGATCCCGGCCTTCTTGTACCATTCTTTTAATCCTTGCTTTTAGTTTTGGGTTTATTTCTTTAAGACGCAATTTTTTTGGAATTTCATTTTTTTCTCTGTTCTTTAAACCCTGTTCAATGAATCTACGCTGATTTTCTTTTATTTGTTCTATGGTTAAAACTGGGTTGACATGAGTTTATGGTTTTTTTGGCCTGTCTATGGGCTTTCCAGTATTTCTGCTTACTAAAAAATTTCTTTTCATAATAAACAATTATTTTCCTTTCTTTAAAAGCTTTTTTCACCGGCAGTTTGCACTGCAAACTTTTAAATAAACCTTTAAGCAACCATTTTTTTATGCAAGAAGAAATCGGCACAGTCATCTCTAATATGGATTCGCCAAGCCCTTCAAAATTAAGTTTTGTGGTTGATTCAGACAAGCCAGTGCACAGAGGCCAGTTTGTTGAAATGGATTACTCTGAAGGAACGCTCATTGCATTGGTAAACAATGTAATCAAAACAAACAGATATTTTGAAAGAGCAGATTCAGTTAAAGAATTTGAAAGCAATGGCCTTAGCCTGAAAGAACAGTTTCCTATTACTGAATGGGAATTCCTTGTAGCAGAAACAAAACCTTTAGGAGTTTTCACTGAAACCCTGACAAAAAGATCTACTTTTCCGCCTTCTCCTGGAACAAAAGTAAGGATTGCTTCAGAAAAAAACCTGAAAAAGTTTTTTTCTTTTGATGAAAAAAATGGTTTAAGCTTGGGAAAAGTTGAATATCATGATACTGAAGTAAAAATAAATCTAACTAAAATGCTTCAAAAACATGTGGCAATTTTGGCAATGTCTGGCGCAGGAAAATCGTATTTTACAAGTGTTTTGCTAGAAGAATTATTAAACAGAAAAAAAGAACAAGGAAGAGTTTCAACAATTGTTTTGGATGTTCATGGAGAATACTCTTCTTTTGCTGAACCAGTTGCAGATAAAAAATTCAAAGACTATAGTTCAAAAACAAAATTAGTTAAAGCAAGAAATATCAGAATCGGAGTATCAAAACTTTCTTCTTTTATGTTTTCTTCAATCCTTCCTGGGTTAAGTGCCCCGCAGAAAAGAGAGTTAGGAAGAGTAATACAAAAACTCCAAAAGCAAATGAAAGAAGGCTCTGGGCCTTATTCTTTAAATGACATCAGAAGAGAATTGTCAAAAGATGAAGAAATAAAGGATGCAACAGAAAAAGTTTTGAATTCGTGGTTTGCTGAACTAGAAGCATTGCATTTGTTTTCTGAAACAGATTCTCCTTCAATTGAAGATTTGGTTGAGTCAGGAAAACTTACAATAGTTGATTTTTCTGATATAATTACTCTAAAAAAGAAACAAATTATAGTAAACTATTTTGCAAACAAATTGTTTGCTTTAAGAAGACGCAAATCAATTCCTCCTTTTTTGCTTGTATTAGAGGAAGCACATCAGTTTATTCCCCAGAATGTTTCAAAAGAAGGCGCTATTTCCAGAAGCATTTTACAAACTATTGCAAGAGAAGGAAGGAAATTCGGGGCATCGCTTTGCTTGATTTCTCAAAGGCCAATCCAGTTAAGCACCACAGTTCTTTCGCAGTGCAATTCACACATTATTTTGCGTATTACTAACCCTTATGATTTAAAGCACATTGGAGAAAGCTCTGAAGGAATGGATTCCCGTTCTTTGGAAATGATTACTGTCCTCCGTGTAGGAGAAGCATTAATTCTTGGGGAAGCAACTGGCTTTCCTTTATTTTTTAAAGTAAGAAAAAGAAATTCAATGGAATCCAAACACGAAAAATCTCTTGAAGATTCTGCAGTAGAATTTGAAAACTCTTCAGAAGAAAAAGAAAACGAAGCAAAACAGTTTTTGTAAAACTTAAATATTAGTTTGTTTCTTAAACTATTTATGGCTAAGAAAAGAGTAATGACTTTAAGAGAGTTAAAGAGAACTAAAGCCGGAAAAGAGCAGAGAACAAAGATAGCCAAAATGCTTAGAAAAGTAAGAACTTGGGACAAAAAAAAACAGTGGTTAAGGTTTGGAGAGTTTTTCTCGCCAAATGAATATGGTGCAATTCTTTCTAGAATAAATTATTTTCTTAAAAGAGGAGTAAAAGTTGTTAGGATTTTGGATTTAGGAGCGAGTTCTGGAAAATATTGGGAACGAATGGTTAATTGGGATACACATTTAAAGGGAAGAATTCAAGTGCTGTGTCTTAATCCAATCAAAACTGGCTTTAGGAATAGCAAAACCAAAAAAGTTGTTGCAGGCAATCTTGCTACAATGAATGAAGCTAGGTTAAGACAGTTATTAAGTAAAGGAAAATTTCACTTGGCAACCTCTTTTATTGCAGGTGCTCATAATCCTTTAACAGAACAATTACTCAAAAAAAGAGTCAGAAGAGTTTTAGTTGAGCCAAAACTTAAAAAATTCTTTTTGACAGAAGAAAACGTTTAATCAAAATCCAAGTTTCTGTAATCTCTTGCCTGGATCATCATTAATATATTCTTCTAATGCTTTTTCCAGCACATCGTCTTTTTCATATACAAGGCCTTTTTTTGTTTTACCGCTTAACTCTTTGATTCTTTCTCTTACTGCGTCTCTGACTGCTTCAGTGCGGGAAGCATAAAAACCGTTTTTAACCAGCTTGTCAATCTGCTCTAAATCTTTTTTAGAAAAATTAATTAGCACAGAAACTTTTGAAACCATAATAAAACAACACTTTTCAGATATAAATATATACTGCATTATATTAAATATATATTATTTATATAATTTCTTCTGTTTTCACCGGCAATCACCTGCTGGATGCTTGTTTTTAAAGGCCTTAAATTTGTTTCTTCTATGCTTCAAAAAGCTTTCAATACCTTTTATCTATCTAATGCAGAGTACCTGCAGGAAAAATGCAGAGTAAGCATTGAATTCTCTAACTTATTAGAGAGCAGAAGGGTTTCTTTTGCCTTCACCCCTCATATTTTCATCCATGATTCTTCTCTTCCTTCTCTAAAGGCTTTGAGTGTGGTAAACAAAAAGCTGAGAATAGAGCGTGTGAATAACGGAGTAAAAGTCTTTTCTTCTGACTTCTATTTCTTGAAAGACTTGAACTCTGTTGCTGAAAAAAAAGGAATCCTTCTCTCCCCTGAAAGACAGTTTCTGCTTTCTAAAGGATGGAGCTTTTTTGACGAGTTTGAATTAAATGGAGAACCCAAACGCAAGGAGCTGAAAAGGATTCCTGAAATAAGGTTTAATTTTTCCTCTGCTCCGTTAGAAAAAGAAATTTCTGAAATGCTTTCTATTTCAAATGATTCAGGAAAAAAATTTCTTTCAAAAATAGTTCTTTCAAATATTTTGTGTGAAAAACCAGAATTAATTCCTGATTCAAAAGCAAAAATTCTTGATTTGTTTTTAGAAAAAATTTTATTCAAAAACAATTTTGCTTTTCCAAAACAGAAGCCAAAGTTTGATTCAGGTTTTGAAAGAAAATCCTCGGAAAAATTAAAGAAAATTGATTTTTCTTCTGTCTGGTCTGCTTTATTTTCTTTTCCTTTTTATAATATTGGTTTTGATTCAATAAACTGTTCCTGCTGCAAGCCAGAATCTTTGCAGGAAAAAAACATTCTGCTTTCTTCTCTTATTGAAGTAAAATTTTTGGAGGATGCAATTTATTTTGAATCTTCAAATAAAAATTGGAGTGTCTTTTTCCATGAAAATGCTTTAGGAAAAGAAAAGAGAACCAAAAGAAAAAGTGAATGGAAATTAAAGAACATGCCTTTAGGCCCTTTCTTTAGAAATGATGTTTTACGAATTCCTTTAGAGGATGCATTAAAACTCAAAAGCGAGGAAAAAATTTCTTTTTTATCTGACCATGAAATAGAATGGTTTTGCAGGAAAAAAGAGTCTTTTCTTTCATTAGAGTTAAGTAAATTAAACAAAAAAATAGTTTTGTTTGACAGCAAAATCCATGAAGCTGAATTTAATTCAATTAAAAATAAAGGAATTGCTTTTTCATTGTTTTTGGATGAAGATCCTGAATTCAATTTTTTTTCTGAATACAGAAAAGCCTTGAAAACAATTTTTTCTTCTATTCCCTTTCATTTATCTTCTACTTCAACTGCTTTCTTTGATTTCAGGCTTTCAAATTCCATTAACTGTGTTTTTTCTTTTGTTTTAAATAAATTTAAGGAATTTTCTCAGACAAATTCTTGTGTTTCTTTTGTTGAAAAAGATGCTGTTTTGCTTGATTCTGACAATGCATTGGATTTGGTTACTGAATTTTCAAGAAGCGAAAAAATCCCTCTTCCACAGGTTGAATTAAGCAAAACCAGCTAGAACTGTTGCTTTTTTATTCTTTTTCCTATATTTTCTATTATGTATCATTAACCGATTTTTTTTCATTTTATTTTGGTTGAAATTGATGTTTTATGGATTTAACAAGATTTGAAAAAACAAGATTAATCAGCGCAAGATCTTTTCAGTTATCTTTGGGTGCGCCTCCTTTGCTTAAAACAGAGAAAGGAGAATCCATGCTGGATATTGCCAGAAGGGAATTAACTGAAAAAAAGATTCCTTTGGCTGTAGTAAGAAGTTTTCCTTCAGGGGAAGTAACTAAAGTAACTCCTTAGGTGTTTTTAATGGGAAAATCAGTTCCAAAAGGTGTAAAAAATAAAGCAGAAATCCTGTTACGGGAAAGAGACGACTTTTCTAAAGACTTTGAAAAAAACAAGGAAGTAATTAATTCAATGAATTTTGGATTTTCAAAGAAAATAAGAAACCTTATTGCTGGTTTTATTTCAAGAACTAAAGGCATAAAAGATTAATTCAAATTGTTTTTTGGAATTGAACTTCCTTCATTTTCTTTATCTCTTTCTATTTCATAGTATGTTCCTGAAGCAGCTTTTTCCATTTCAGGATCGTGTGTAATAATAAAAATCTGTTCAACTAAAGAAGGAAGATGTTCTTTCATCATTTTACTTAATTCTGCAACAGAATTCCTGTCTAAATTGTGTGTTGGTTCATCTAAAATCAGCCAGCTAAGGTTTTGGCTTAAGACAAGAGAAAACGCTACTCTAATGCATATTGCTGCGCTGCTTCTTTCCCCTCCTGAAAGAATTCCTTCAACTCTGGTCCATTTCCCGTTTTTTTCTTTTACTTTAATTTCATAGTTTCCTTCTTCTATTTCCATTTTGGCTGAAGTGAAATCTTTGTAAGGGTAAATTCTATTCCATACATCATCCATTGCTGTATTTATTGTGTGAATCATTTCTGCCCTTAATTCGCTTTGAGTTGAGCTTAAAGCATTATTAAATAATGCAAGCTTTTCCAGGCTTTTTTCCTGTTTTTCAACAGTTCCTTTTAATTCCCCTATTTTTTCCTTTTCTTGTTTAATTTTTTCAATATTTGCTTTAACACTTTCAATCAGTTCCAGATTGTTTTCTTTTTCTTTTTCTAATGATTCAACCAAAGCATTTATTGAAACAACTTTTTCTTTTTTCTCTCCAAAAGAGCCTTCTTTATAGTCCAAAACCTTTTTTTCTTCCAGAACTTTTTCAAATTCTTTTTTCCACTTTCCGCATTTTAAAAACTCTTTTTGCAGTTCAATTATTTCCTCTGTTTTTTTGATTTCTTTTTCCAGTTCTTTTATTTTTTCTTCACTGAATTTTTCTTTTACTTTATCTTCAGATTTTTTCGCTTCCTCTAATTTTTCACTGCAAATTTTAATTTCTTTTTCTGTTTCTTTTATTTCTCTGAATTTTTCCTTCAAAAACTTTACTTTGTTTTTTTCTTCCTCTTCTTTTTTCGCTTTCTCTTCTATCTCTTTTCCCTGTTCTTTTCCTTTTTCAACTTCTTTCCTTATTTTTTCTTCCTCTTCGCTTAATCCTTTGTTTATTATTCCTAGTCTTGACTGTTCTTTTTCGCTGGAATTTATTAGTTCAATCTTTTTCTCTTTACTCAGCTTTGTAGAGCATACTGGGCAGTCTGACTCTATTTTGCTTAATTTTTTTATGTTTTCTTCAAGTTCCTGCACTCTGCTTTCATTCAATGAAATCCCTTTTTCTAATTCAGCCGCTTTTTCCTCGCCTGATTCTGTTTTTTTTTCCAGTTCTTCTTTTTCTTTTTTTAGTTTTCTGATTTCGTTTTCAATGTATTCTATTTTTTCTTTTACTTTTTCCTCTGAATCAATTCCTTCTGGAAACATGTTTTTTTTTCTGCTGATTTCTTTTTCCAAATATTCTTTTTTTTCCTGCTGGCTTTTAATCTCTGCCTGAACTGAAGACAGTTCTTTTCTCTTTTCTTCCAGTTCTTCTTTTTCTTTTTTCAGTTCATTTTGTTTTTCTTTTTCTTCCTCTTCTGTTGCTTTTAATTCACTTTCTTTTTCACTGAACTTTTTTTCTGTTTCAGAAATCTTGGATTCCAATTGAATGCCTTTTTCTTTCAGTTCATTAAATTTCTTTTCTTTTTTTTCCAGTTCTTCTATTTCTTTTTTTTTGTCTTCAAGTTCTTTTTTTCCTTTTTCAATTTTTTCTTTTAACTCTTTTTCTTTCTTTTCTTTTTCTTCTTTTTTTTGCTGCAGTTCTTTTAATGCATTTTCGTCTATTGTTTCTGAGCTCTTTTTTATCAATTCTTTTCTGTCTTCAACATTTTTTTTGATTCTGTTTATTACTGTTGTATTTGTTTTCCTTGCTTTTTCATATTTGTCTAATCCAAGAATTTCATCAAACTTTTTTTTCCTGTTTGCAGGAGTTAGCTTCAAAAAGAAATCTATCTGATTTTGCTCTGAATAAACCGCACGCGAAAATAAATCATAGTTCATTTCAATTATTTTTTCCACTCTTTCTGTTACTTCAGTTGGCTTTGGCCCTGCAATTAATCTTCCTTCTTCAAACATTTTTGCCTGGTTTGCATTTTTCCCGGAAAAAACAGTTCTTTGAACAAGATAATCTTTGTCTGCATATTCAAATTCCAGTTCTACTCTGCTTTCTTCCATCTGGTTTGGCTTGTTCATTATTATTTCTTCTAAAGAAACTGTTTTGGAATTCAGTGCAGGAAATGTGCCGTATAATGCATAGCACATTGCTTCCACTACTGTGCTTTTCCCTGCGCCAATTATTCCTGTTAATACATTAGTGCCTTTTTTGAATTCAAATTCTGAATCTTTGTGGCTTTTCCAGTTGTGCAGTCTGACCTTTTTAATCATAGATTAAATTGTATTCATAGCTTCTTAAAAAAATAGGCAAAAACAGAATTAGTTATGTAGAAGAATGCTTTTACAGCAAATTCATTCCTTCGTTTTCCACTGAGCTTACGCCTTCAATTTCTTTTAATGCATTTTCTATTTTTTCTGTTATTCCTTCTGTTCCTTTTGCTTCAACTACTATTGCAATCTTTATTGCTTCTAATCCAAATGCAATTGGAACTCTTTTAACTTCAGTCAGTTCTCCTAGTTTTTTTACTTTTTCTGAAATTGCTTTTTCAACTTTGTCTGTTTCTTCTATTCCTTCTGGGGCAATTTTATAGATTAAAACCATTTTTCCCATGTTTTCACCTAAGGCCCGATAAAACCGCATTCTTCACATTTATATTCTTTTGATGTAGTTTTGCAGTGGTCGCATCTAATTATTTTTGTTTTACTGCATTTTGGGCAGTTGAATTCTGTAAAATCAAAATTTACTTCTTTGTTGCATGAACTACATACTCTCATTTTAATCTACACTCCTAAAAATCTGACTTTAAGTTTAAATATAATCAGTTATACAATTCTGTAGTATTACCTTTAAAAATTTAAGGCAAAAGCATTAACTTTAAATTTTTGGGCCCGTGGCGCAACTGGATAGCGCAGTCCGCTTCGGACGGGCAGGTTGGGGGTTCGACTCCCTCCGGGCCCGCCTTTTTCAAAAAAAGGCAGGTTGCCAAAAAGGCAAATCCTTTGGATTTGCATTTGATTCTTTTTGTATCTGATTAAATTATTTTGATTAGTTTTGTTTTCGGAGTTTTTCTGAAATCTTTGTCTGCTGTTATAAACAGTGCTTTTGTTTCAATTGCGCTTGAATAAATCAGACTGTCTATTGTGTGAAGCTTGTATTTTTCACAGTTTTCAACTGCATTCACAGAAATTTCTTTGTTCAAATTAACTATTATGCTGTTATCTTCAACAAATTTAATGGTCTTTTTTATTTCTTTTTCTTTTTTTCCGGTCTTTTTCAGCTTTTTGAGTATTTCATGAATAGAAATTACTGAAGTAAACAGGATTTTTCTTTGATTGTCAATTATTTCTTTTGCTTCGTTTATATTCCCCAAGAAATAACCTAACCAAATGCTTGAATCCAAAAACATCTTAAAATCTGTCACTCTTATCACGCAAACCTTTTATCATTTTGGTTGCGGAAGGCCTTTTTCCTCTTGCAAGTTTTCCAAACATTGATTTAGTTTTTTTTCTCACAAGAGTAATAATTACTTCATCATAAGTTTTAGAATGAAAATTCTTTTTCAGCTCATTTAACAGCTCTTTTGTAGGATTTTCAACTTGAATTGTAGTTGTGCTCATAAAACCACTAAAAACTATAGCGCTATAGTTATTAAATATCTTTCGCTTAGTCATACGACGAAATCATTTTCTTTCCAAATATTTTGAAAAAAACTCTTTTACTTCTTTTTCTTTGTATGCTTTTCTAAGTTTTTTTCCAGAACAGATAGAAAACTTTTTCTTTAATCTTTTTGTTAAAAACTTTTTTGGATTTGCTTTAATCTGTTTTTCAATAAATTCTTTCACTACAGTTTCTGCTTTTACATGTTTTCTCTTGATTTTTGCATGATATTGCCCTTTAATTAATTTAATTCTTTTTTTTCCGTGCTTTTCTTCAAATTTTTTTCCATGTTCTTTCATTTTTGCAGGAGGGCCTTTAACCAGTTTTTCTTTTCCAAGCTTTTCTTCTTTTACTTCTACAAGCAAAAGCATTTTTTTCTTCTGATCAGACCAAAGTTTTTCTCTTAAAACAGTGAAATCCTCTTTTTTCAGTGCAACCTTTAATTTTTTCAAAAATTTTCTCAGCTGGCCAAAAGTAACATCTTCATGAATCTTTTTATAGCCTGTTTCAATCAAAACCAGATTTTTTTTTGAGATTTTTTTCATAAAATCTGTTTTCTTTAGAATTTTAACCGGTTTTGGATAAAAAAAATCAACTAAAGGTTTTTTCAAAAAAGTTTCTGCTTTTTCTTTGAATTTTTCATAGCTTTCTTTTGATACTGCAGCAGAAACATTTCTTGTTTCGTCTGTTGGATCCAAAAAAATTAACGGAGCAAGATATTCTTTCAATAATTCTTTTTCTTTTCCTTTTTCAATTTTTTCCATTGAAAGAACTTTTCTGTCTTTCCACTGAGAAGCGTTTTTCAGTGCATTTTCAAAGTTTTTGTATTTTAGTATTAGCAGTTCAACCAAATATCCAGAGAAGCCCTGTGTTTTTAGCTCTGCTCCGTAGCATTCAATTCCTTTAAGGAATTTTTTAAGCAGTCTAACTTCATTTCTTTGTTTTCCTTTTATTTTTTCTTTTACAAACTCTGTGTGAAACGGAGTCCTGTCAACTGAAGAAATCAGTTCTTTTGTTGTTTTGATTTTATACGCTGGAATCAATTCAACTTTGTACCCTTCTATTTCTGTTTTAACGTATGGGTGTTCTCCGTAATCGATTTCCCAGTTTTTTCCTGAAATCTTTTTTGCAAGCTTTAATCCTTCTTTTACAAATTTTTCTTTTTTTACTTTTTTGTCAAATAAAATAAAAATATCGATATCTCTTTCTCCTTTCAAATGTGTATTCCTTGAAAGTGAACCAGCAAGAATTGCTTCTAAGTGAATTCCTTTAACTGCTTTAATTTTTTTTATTATTTTTTCTGCAATCTCTTTTTCTTTTTCCAGTTCTTTTTCTGTTGGAGTAATTTTTTCAAGAATTTTCCTTTTTATTGCTTCAATTCCTTTTCTCATAGTAACCCTTAAATACTGTGATTAATTATTTAATATAGCTTTTGTTAAATAAAGGTTTTTTTATGGCAGAAATGGAAGAAATAAATGTTGATGGCTCAAAAAAAGAAAAAAAACCAAAAACAAAAGATGATTTTTTTTCCAAAAAAAATCTTGATTTAATTGAATCTTATGGGGCAGTTGAGATCTATGAACAATACCCAAATTATTTTTATTTTGTTAAAAAGCCTTTTTTGTCTGACAAAGAAAAACTGTTTGCAAATATTCTGGAAAATATTCTTTTAAGGAAAGCTTCTATTCCTGAACTTTCTTTAAAGCTTGGCCTTTCAAAACAGTTTTTGAATGAGTTAAGCAGCCAGATAATTCATGAAATTGAAAAGTTAAATTTATTGCATGTCCTTCCAGAAGAAAAAGATTTCAAAGAACTAGAAAAAACTTTTTCTAATCTTGTAAGAAACAGACTGGATTTTGTTGTTCATCCAAAAGAATTAACTCATTTGGTTTTACAGAAAACTATTGGCTATGGTCCTATCTCTGATTTAATGAAAGATGACTGGCTTGAAGAAATAATGGTTAATGGTTATGACAGGTCTGTTTTTGTTTTTCACAGAAAGTACGGAATGTGTGAATCAAATATTTTAATAAAAAAAGACGGTTTTCTTCCAAGACTGCTTTATAGGATTGCTGCAACAGTTAACCGAGAGTTAAGTGACTCTTTGCCTTTACTTGATGCAAGACTGCCAGACGGCTCAAGAGCAAATGCTACTTCAGATTATGCAACTCCTTTTGGTCCAAGCCTGACTGTAAGAAAGTTTTCAAGAATTCCTTTAAGTGTTTTTGATTTAATTAACAATAATACTCTTTCAAAAGAGGCTGCTGCTTTTTTGTGGGTTATGGTTGAAGGCTTTGGAATTGAACCAATGAATTTGATTATAACCGGAGGAAGTGGCACAGGAAAAACTTCTACTTTGGGTGCTTTATCTACTTTTATAAGAAAAGAAGACAGAATAATTACAATAGAAGACACTCCTGAACTGCATTTAGGCGAAAGAAAGAACTGGATTCAAATGGAAGCCAGGCCTGCAATTGCAAGCACTCCTGAACTTTCAATGGATGATTTATTAAAAAATGCTTTGAGAATGCGCCCTGACAGGTTAATTCTTGGAGAAGTCCGTGGCCCTGAAGCACAGACTTTGTTTACTGCAATGGATACAGGACATAGCGGTTGTATGGGAACTCTTCATGCAAACAATGGAAGGGAATTAATGACAAGGTTAAAGAGTTTTCCAATGAATGTTCCTGACATAATGCTTCCTTTGCTGGATTTGATTGTGGTTCAATACAGAATGCATGCTCCAGGAAAAGGAATTATTAGAAGGGTTTCTCAGATAAGTGAAGTGACCAGAATGGAAGAACAAATTCTTTTAGGAGACCTTTTTATTTGGGACAAAAACGAAGACAAATTAAAAAGAACCCCTACTCCTTCTCATATTCTGGAAGAGCTTGCAGATAAAACTGCGAGAACAAAAAAAGAAGTAATGAAAGAAATTAAGGTAAGGGAAAGAATTGTTGAATGGATTTTGTTGAGAAGTCTTTCTTCAAATGAAGAAATAGAAGAGATTATCCACAAATATTATTACAATCCAACTGAAATCTTAGAGCAGGTTTCAGAAGAATTATAGTTCTACAGAAAAAATCTTTTTGTATTCAGGTCCTTTTGAGGAAAGAACTGTTAAGTGAGAGTTAAATCTTGTGTCTCTTATTTCCAGAACTTCACAGATTTTCTCGTTCAGTTCTTTTATTTTTTCTTCTCCTTTTTTTAATTCCAGAAACATCACTCTTGAATTAAAGCATTTAATTCCTTTAATAAAAACACTAAACTTTTCCATTTTAACTTTCTGTAATTTTTCTTCAAGTTCTTTTATTTTTTCTTCAGGAAAATAACCCAAAAAAAGCAGGGTAATGTGCAGATTGTCTTTTTTCACTTTTTTTAGGCCATCTGATTCAATTTCTTTTCCGTATTTTTTGTAAATTTCTTCTTTCACGTTTTCCGGAAGATTTAATGAGAAAAAGATTCTTTTATTCAAAAAAATCACTTTAGTGTTTTCTTTACAATTTTTTCAAACTCTTTCAGCTGAAAATAATTTTTTTCAAGCTTTTGGTTTGCTTTTTTTACAATTCTTTTCAGATATTCTTCTTCTACCAAGACTTTGTTTTTTATTTTTACAGGAAAAGCCATTGCCTGGCTTCCGATTAATTCCACTATAAATTTCCCTTCTTTTGCAACCATTATTCCTGCTCTTCTTATCCCTGCTTTTTTTGTTGCTTCCAGAATTTTTTTTGCGTTTTCCAGAGAATTTGTTCCTAAGTGCAGAATGAATGGATCCAGCTTAAACCATAGTTCTTCTTCTTTTTGTTTTTTGTTAATTCCTTTTATCAGTTCTTTTAAGCTTATTTTTCTGTGCCATTTATCATGAAATGCTGCTTCTTTTTTTCCCCCGCTTTTTTCTGTGTCCAGCAAAACGATTCTTCCTGCACAACTGCTTGAAGTAAAAAAGTTTTTTGTTTTTGAAATATATCTGCAGAGGGAAATCATTTGCTTATCTGCTTTTCTTTTTTTCACTGCATCAAAAAAGCTTTTTTTGTGCCTTTCTTTTACCATTTCAAATCTTGCTTCTTCTTTTGTTTTCATAACTGAATCTTTTCCACTTTTTTCTTTTTAGTATCAATTAATGCAACCCTTTTTTCTTTTACTGTTCCAACATTAATACAAAAAGTTTTTCCAATTTGTTCTTCTCCAAATCCTTCATGACAGTGTCCTGCTACACTGAATTCTGGCTTGAATTCTTCAATTATTTTTCTCACTGAACCTGAACCAATATGTTTTCCTGAATTGCTTTTATCCAGAGAAGAGTCTTTTGGTGGGGAATGGGTTAACAAAAAAACTTTTTTTTCTCCTTTTACCATTTCCTTCAACTTTTCATAAATCTCTTCTTCTGAGAAAACTGTTTCTCCAATGCAGTTTGTTGCGCCGCCAAACCCGACAAAAACAAATTCTTCAAAAACTTCTTTTTTTCCATGCAATGAAATTTCTTTTTCCTCTAATAATTCAAGTTCTTTTTTTGTATCCAGGTTTCCTGTTATTCCAAAAATCTTTTTTTTAGTTTTCTTTAATATTTCTATTATTTCTTTTGCTTTTCCTTTTTCTCCAAAGTTAGTCAAGTCCCCTGCAATCAAAATAACCTCAAATTCCCTGTTTTCTGCTGTTTTTAACAGGATTTTAAGGTTTTTAACCCGTGAATGAATATCGCTTAAAGCCAGTATTTTCATAAAAAAACCTTTTTATTCTGTTTGTAGACAGTTATTATTAATAGGGGATGACATGTTTAATAAGTTTTTTTTAATTGTTTTTTCACTGTTTTTTCTGGTTTCATTTACTTCTGCCTTGAAAGTAGTTTCTCCTATTGAAGCAGAAGTTTTTGCAAATTCAACGGTTGAATTGGGAAAGATTTCTCCAGGCCAGTCTTTTGAGCTTATTGTTTTTGATGAACGCTTTAATTCAATAGAAATTACAGGAAATTTTGAAGACTGGAGCGAAGAACCGGTTTTTTATGAAAAAAATATTGGAATAAAAATTAACATTCCTTTTGATGCTTCTTTTGGGGCAAAAAAAATCTCTTTCAATGCCTTTAATTCAGAAACAGGAGAAATTGAAGGCTTTGATGTTTTAATCAATGTACAGGAAGATTTATGGTCAGTAAATATTTCCGGCTTAAAAAGAACAACTAAAGTGAATTCTTCTGCAGAATATAAATTAATATTTTCTAATGAGTCAATTGGAGAACAAAAGGTTTCTCTTTCTTCTGATTTGCCTTCTTATTGGATGAAATCAAAAACTTTTTCTCTTGAGCCCAAATCAATTTTAAATGATTCAGTTAAAGTTAACCCAAAGCATTATGGTTCAAGGGAATTCAATTTTACTTTTATTTCTCTTTTTTCCAAAGAAGAAAAAGAATTTAAGTCTAATTTAACAATTGAATCTGATTTGTTCAGCAAGTATTCTTCTCCTGCTTTTGGTTTTCCTTTTTTCACTCCAACGCTTTTTTCTTATTATTTGCTGGAAGCTTTTGCAAGCATTTCAGTTGAATCTCTTTTTGATTTAAACTAAAAAGGATTTTTTTATGAGTTTAGAGGAATTTTCCAGAGAAATAATTGAATTAATTAATTCAGGAGAAATTTCTTCTAAAACTCAGCTGAATAAATTCAAATTAAAGTTTGCAAAAAAATATTCTTTGAAAACTTTTCCTTCAAACCCTGATATTCTTTCTTTTTCAGAGAAAAAAAATGAAAAACTTTTGAAACTGCTTTCAATTAAACCTACTCGATCTTTAAGCGGAATTGTTTCTGTGGCAATAATGCCAAAGCCTTTGCCTTGCCCTGGAAAATGCATTTACTGCCCGGGTTCTCTTGTGGATTCAATTACCCCAAAAAGCTATACTGGAAGGGAACCAAGCACAATGCGTGCAATAGCAAACCAATTTGATGCTGTAAAACAAATCAAAAACAGGATTGAACAGCTAAAACAAACAGGGCATTCAACTGAAAAGATTGAACTGATTATAATGGGAGGAACATTTCCTTCTGCTCCAATAAAATACCAGAAAAAATTCATGCTGGACTGTTTTAATGCAGTTAATAATTCAAAATCTTTTTCTCTGGAGAAAGCAAAAGAAAAAGCACAGTTTTCAAAGGACAGGTTTATTGGAATAACTTTTGAAACAAGACCGGATTTCTGCAGAAAAAAAGAAATAAATAATATGCTTTCTTTTGGTGCAACAAGGGTTGAATTAGGAGTCCAGATTTTGAATGACAAGATTTACAAAAAAGTTTCCAGAGGCCATAAAGTTTCTGATGTAACTGAAGCAACTTCTTTTTTGAAGGATTCTTCTTTTAAGGTAGCTTATCATTTAATGCCTGGCCTGCCTGGAAGCAGCCCTAAAGAGGATTTTTCTGTTTTCAAAAAAGTTTTTTCAGACCAAAACTTCAAGCCTGATATGCTTAAAATCTATCCTTGTATTGTGATTAAAGGAACAAAATTGTATGATTTGTGGAAGAAAAAAAAATATGCTCCTTATTCAACCAAAAAGGCATCAAAATTAATCTCAAAAATGAAAGCTATTGTGCCAAAATGGGTAAGAATTATGAGAATCCAGAGAGATATTCCTTCTACAGTGGTTTCTGCTGGAGTAAAGCACACCAACCTGCGGCAATTGATTGAAAAAGAAATGAAAAAACAAGACTGGAAATGCAATTGCATTCGCTGCAGGGAAATCGGAAGAACCGAAAACAAAAATTCAGAGCCAGAAATTAAAGTTGAAGAATACAATGCTTCAAATGGAAAAGAATTTTTTATTTCTTTAGAAGACAAAAATTCTTTGTATGGATTCTGCAGAATGCGTTTTCCTTTTGAACCTTTTAGAAAAGAAATTTCTAAAGACACTTCTTTAATCAGGGAACTTCATGTTTACTCTAAAGCCTTGCCTTTGCTTAAATTTCCTGAAAAAAAAGAATTTCAGCACATGGAATTTAGGCTATAAAAACAACGGGGCGTATGTTTCAAAGCAATTGGATTAACTGCATTTATTTTTATTTTCTTTCTTTCTATTCTTTTTGGTTTAAATGCTTGAATTAATCTTATTTATTTTGCTTTTAGTTTCCTTTGCTTTGCTTTACTTTTTTTTCTCTAAATACTCTCAGTTAAAAACAGAGTTTGAAGAACTTGCTTTTTCCAAAAGGTCCCAAAGCGTTAAATATGGCAAGCTAACAGAACAGTGGATTCCTTTCTCTGATCAATTTCCTTTTAGCCCGGATTCTTTTCATTTTTTAGGCAATCCGGTTGACGGGGTTGCATTCACTGACAGTTCAGTTATTTTCTGTGAATTTAAAACCAATAAATCAAAGCTTTCAGAAAAACAAAAAAAAATAAAAGAACTGATTAAGCAGAAAAAAGTTGAATGGTTTGAAATGAATTTAAAAAACTAACTTAACCTATGCACGAATTTCATTAACCTTATTCCAGGGGAAAATCCAATGTATCCAATTACTGCGCCAAGCATTACTAATGTTCTTATTAAAACTGTTCCAAGTTCAGGGTTTCCGATTAAATCAAGGTAGCCTCCAAAAAAAAACAAACCCATGGAAACTGCAACTGAATTAAATTGAATAAAAGTGCTTGTTTTTCTTGCCTTGAATGCAATCAATCCAAGAAGTGCAACCATTATGAAAGAAAAGTATGCGCCGTATTGTGTTGCAACCAAAACAAATTCACTTTGAACAAGATATTTTAGCGTCCATCCAATAAACGGCCCTACCAGCACAGCTGTTATAATAAAATAAATATAAACAAGTCCTATTAATGCAGAGATTGAAGGCAGTATCCAGACGCTTTTTCCTTTAAGAGAGGTAGCGCTTAAAAACAATGCAATTGAAAACACAGGAATTGCTGCCAATACTATTGTTATTACAAAAAAAAGCTTTGAAAGATAAACTGAAGCAAACAATCCGCTTAAATCAGATACTGCTGCAAAAAAATACGCTGCTGCAGCTCCTAACCAAAAGGTTCCAAATGAAAGGTTAAGCAGATTGCTTTTGTTTGGTTTTATTTTTTTAACCAAGAGAATGCTTATAATTACAATCACAATATCCACTGCGGCTCCAACTATTACGCTCATTATTCTTTCGCCTCTTCAAAAAATTCTTCTGTCTGGTTCTGCATTTTTTCTTTTACTAAACTCATAAAATCGCTTTCTTTATACAATTCATCCAAATGCATTGCAGCCCTTGCAAAACAAAATGCAGCCAGAATAAAGAAAACATAGCACACAAAGTAGCTGGTTTCTTCTTCAACAAAGCCAGTGATCTTTAATAAAAAATGCAATACAAGGTTTACTGCAAGCAGAAAAAGTGCAAAAGAAAACCATTTAATAAACCTGTTCAAGTTGCTTTCTTCTTTAAAGCTTCTTTTTGTCTTCCAGATCCAGTAAGAAACAACAACTGTCAATACCGTTGAAATGCTTAAAAGCAAAAAATGAATTTCACTTATTGGAAACAACATAATTTAAATCACTTAAACTATTACTCTTTTTTCCTTTAATACTTTTTCCTTAATCTCTGAACCTTAATAAAGCGATTATTCCGCCAAAACCTGTCAAATATTCTCCTGCTTCGTGTTCTGAAGAGATCAGCATTACTTTTCCTTTGAATTCTTCTACTTTTTCAATTAATGATTGAATTTCTTCTCTTTCTTCAAAAAACTTTTTATCTGAAACAATTAACTCTTCTACTGCTCCTGTTTCTGCTGCTTCTTTTACTTCTTTTAACCCGTATTCTATAAGAGAGTTTTCTTTTCTGGCTTCTTTTATTATTTCTTCCATTTTTTTGTTTTCTTTTACAAGCAGACTTTCTTGAAGTATTTTTTCTATTATCTCGTTTTTTATTAATTCATTTAACCCTGTTTTTCCGACAGAATTTGTGTTTTCAAATATAGCATTTAATTCAATGTTTTTGTTTTTCAAATATTCTTGCAAATCGTTTTTTGTAAATCCCGGCCCTGCAATCAGTATTTTTTGTTTTTTTTCTTCCTTTAATTTTTTCAGTACTTCTTCAAAGTATTTGTTTTCTTTTCTTTTTTCTTCTTTAAATCTTTTCCCTTGTTTTCCTGATTTGATTGTTGCCTTTATTTTTATTCCTTTTTCTGTTGCTTCTCCTACTGTTGCTTCTTCATCATCCAGTACAATCAATAACAGCTGATTTCTTCCGCTGCTCTTTGCTGCTTTTTCTATTATTTCCAGCTGAAACTCTTTTATTTTCTTTTTTCTGATTTTAATTTTATTTTTCAGTCCAATTTCAATTGAATGAAATGCATTTGCCGCAAAAAACTCTTCTGGTTTCATTGCTTTCATTTTGCCTGAAATTCTCAGAGTTTTTGTGCTTTCATGGAATTCAATTTTTTCTGCTGTAATTTCAACCCAAATTGTTATTTTTTCTGCTTTCCTTCCTTCTTCTCCTTTAATTTTCCTTTCCGAGCTTCCGCTAACCAAATCTCCTTTTTCCAGTATTCTCTGCAGATGCCATAAATCATCAAGTGTTTCTGGAATAAGTTCCAAAAAATTGTTTTTTTTGTCTATTTTCAGTTTTCTCATAAAACATTTCTAGCTGAAATTGTTTTTAATCCTTTTCAATTTTATCTTTCTTATGGCAACAAAAAAAAGGATTGCAGTTTTGGATTTTGATAAATGTCAGCCAGATGAATGCGGGGACTTTTTGTGCATTAGAGTCTGTCCTGTAAACAGAAACTCCAAAGGCTGTATAATAAAAAACAAAGAACTTTTCAGGCCGGAAATTTCTGAAGACTTGTGTATTGGCTGTCAAATCTGTTCAGTTAAGTGTCCTTTCAATGCAATTTCTATAATCAATCTTCCTTCAGAATTAGATAAACCTATACATCAGTTTGGAAAAAATTCTTTTAGATTATACAATCTTCCTTTTCCTAAAAATTCAACAGTAGTTGGGTTGATTGGAAAAAACGGAATAGGAAAATCAACTGTTTTGAATATTCTTTCAAACAAGCTTTTGCCGAATTTAGGAAACTTTAAGGAAAAAGGTTCAATTGAAAAACTGGTTGAAAAGTTCAAGGGAAAGCAGTTAATGAACTTTTTTGTTAAAGTAAAAGAAAATCCTAAACTTTCCCTTAAGCCCCAAAGGATTGAATTGCTTCCAAAAAACGCTAAAGGAAAAGTTAAGGGTCTGCTGAAAAAAATTGATGACAGAAAAAAACTGGATGAATTAACTGAAATGCTTGATTTAAGCCCTTTGTTAGAAAAAGAACTTAAAACTCTTTCAGGAGGAGAACTCCAGAGAATTGCAATTGCTGCCACTTCACTTAAAAAAGCAGATTATTATTTTTTTGACGAGCCGTCTTCTTTTCTTGACATAAAACAAAGACTTAAAATGGCTAAAGCAATTAATTCTCTTGCAGGAGAAGCAAAAAGCGTAATGCTGATAGAACATGATTTGGCTGTACTGGATTATTTAAGCGAGTATATTCACATTTTTTATGGTTCTCCTGGAGTCTTTGGAGTTGTAAGTTCAGTTAAAAGCTCTAGAAACGGAATAAACGAGTTTTTGAACGGCTATTTAAAAGATGAAAACATCAAATTCAGAAGCAAAGAACTAAGCTTTGAGGTTAAACCGCCAACAAAAAGCGTTAAAACAAATGTTCTTTTTGAATATCCTTTAATTGAAAAAAAATTCCCTGATTTTGAAATGAAAGTTGATTCAGGTTCTTTAAGGCAAGGTGAAGTTGTCGGAATAGTGGGGGCAAATGCTTTGGGGAAAACAACTTTTGTGAAAATCCTTTCAGGAGAAATTAAAGCAGACAACACTGAATTAAATTCAAATTTAACTGTTTCTTTTAAGCCCCAGCAGTTAAAAGCAAAAAAAATTACTGTAAGAGAATTATTTTCTCTTTCTGAAATAAATAAAGAAATTTTTAATTCTGAATTCAAGAAAAAGCTTTCATTGGAACCTTTAATGGATTCTTCTCTTGATAAATTAAGCGGAGGAGAACTGCAAAAAATCGCAGTAGCTTTTTGTTTAAGCAAGGAAGCAGACATTTATTTACTGGATGAACCTTCTGCGTTTGTTGACGTTGAAGACAGGTTAAAGATTGCAGAAGCAATAAGAAATGTAATAGAAAAAAAAGGAAAAACTGCTTTGATTGTTGACCATGATGTTTTGTTTATTGATTATATTTCCAACAGACTGATTGTTTTTGAAGGGATTCCTTCTGTTTCAGGAAAAGCAAATTCTCCTGCAGAAATGCATTCTGGAATGAATCAGTTTCTTAAAGGGCTTGAAATTTCTTTTAGAAGAGATCCTGAAACCGGCAGGCCAAGGGCAAACAAACTGAATTCAATTAAAGACAAAGAACAAAAAGAAAAAGGCGAATACTATTATTCAGTCTGAGCTTTAAATTCAAGCATTTTTTCCTGATTTTTTTCCAGAGAAATCTTTTCTGTTCTCTTTAAGTCAGTTTGAACCATGTGCCCTGTTTCTGGAAGTATTTCAGAACTGTTTTGGTTTTCTATAAAGCTTCCAAAGGCTATTACAATCACTGAAATTAAAAAGACTATTTCCACTGCAAGCAGAACTTTTGTTTTTTCGTGCATAAGAAACTCTTGTTTCTATACTGTTATTTTACTATTTTTTTTGTTAGCATTTTTCCTAACTTTTATAATCCTTTTTTCTTAGGATTATATTATGTGTTCTGTTTCTGGAGTGATTTCAAAGAGAAAAGAAAATGTTTTTCCTAACTTAATGGAACTGCTTTTTGATTTAAAACACAGAGGAAATGCATCTTTTGGGGTAAGCATAAACAAAAAAACAGCCACTTCAAAAACGATTTTTTCTTTAAGGGAAAAATTTCTTTCTGGTTTTGTTGGAATTGCACATTCAAGAATGGAAGTTACAGGAAAAACCTCACAGCCTTTAAAGTTCAGTAACGGAGCAATTGCTTTTAATGGGGGGATATACAATTTTTTTGAATTCTCTGATTCAGATTCTGATGCAGTTTTTGTCAGAGATTTTTTTGAAAAAGAACTGAAAAAAAATTCAGTTGAAAAAGCAGTTAAAAAATTTATGCAGAAAGCAAACGGCCATTATGCAGTTGCTTTTCATTTCAAAGAAAAAATTTTTGTTTTTCGTGATTTATTTGGAATAAAACCAATATGGTTTGGTGAAAATGATTTTTTCTCTGCTTTTGCTTCAGAGCCAAAGCCTTTGAAGAAAATGAACATAAATTTTCCTTTGCCTTTGCTTCCAGGGCATTTGCTGGTTCTTTCAAAGAAAGGAACTGAAACAAAAAAAATCTTTTCCCCTGTCCCTAAAAAAGCTTCTAAAGCTTCTTTTTCAGAACTAAAAAAATCTTTTTTGGATTCTGTTTTCTTGCGCACCAGAAACCTTTCAGAAGCAGGAGTTTTTTTTTCCGGCGGAGTTGATTCTTCTTTGATTGCCAAAGCAGTTTCTTCTGTTGTTCCAAAAACTGAATTATTCACTGTTGGAACTGAAAACTCTTATGATATTTTGCAGGCAGTTAAGGCTTCAGAAGAATTAGGTTTAAAACTTCATACAAGAATAATCAGAGAAGATGAACTAAAAGACCTTTCTTTAAAGTGTTTAAGCCTGCTTTCTTTTTTTGATGAAATGCAGCTGCAGTTGACTGTGCCGCAATATGTTGCCTGCGAGTTAGCAAAAGAAAAAAAAATGAAAGTAATGTTTTCTGGGCAGGCTTCTGATGAAATTTTTGGCGGATATTTCAATTACTCTAAAGTTCTTGCTTCAAAAGGAAGTGTTGAAAAAGAAATAGAGCATTCTGTTTTGAATTTGTGGAGCAGAAACCTTTACAGAGAAGATATTCTTTCAATGAATTTTTCTCTGGAAAACCGTTATCCTTTTTTGGACAAAAATCTAGTAAGTGTTGCTTTAAGAATTCCTGTAAAGCAAAAAATTTTGAATCAGCAAGACAAATTAAGGAAAAGAATTTTAAGAAAGCTTGCTTTGGATTTTGGGCTTTCAAAAGAAATTGCTTTTAAGCCAAAAAAAGCTTTGCAGTATGGTTCTGGGGTTTCAAGCAAAATTTCAAAGTTTTTTTAGGGAACAATATAAAATTCTGCTTCAATCAAATCAGACTGCTTGTCTGTTATAAAAATATTGCAGTCATCTATTACAAAACCATGGTTTCCGTCAACTGTTTTTTCAAACAACACATCTCTGCTGTAAGCTGCAAGAGAATTCAGATCTTTTCCAACCTCTAGCCTGTGCCTGCATTCAAGATTAAATGAAACATTTACATCATAAATATGTCTTTCCCATTTCCCTGGATCTTCTGAAAATGTCATATCCCCTCTGTTTACATTAATGTTTTTTACACTGCATTCTGTACTAATTCCTGAAATTACATTGTTTGTATAAAAGATAACTTGTGATTTAATTGCATTATTATAGAACCCTGCTTCTTCTCTTAAGCAACTTAGAGAGAATGCCTTATCAATTATTGCATCTGATGCAGCTTTATCTAACAATCTTCTTGTATTCTGCCATTCTTTTATTGTGTACCCAAAACTTTCTTTTTGTGGAATAAGTGACTGGCTTTTATTAAACGAATAAACTGTAAACAATGCAGTAGCTAAAACCATTAAAGTCAAAACACCAATAACTGCGCTGTAATACCCTTTCATCTTAACGCCCTCTTTCCCATACAAAACTTTTTTTCAAGCAAAATTCCCGGATAGGAAACTCCTTGAAAATAAACATTATAATCATACAAAACAAAGCATTCTGCATAATCAAAGCTGTTAAAATCTATATTGGTTTCTTTTAATCCAACATCTTCTGCATCCAAATTTTGATAGAATGCTGTAACTGCTTTGTTTGGCAGTTCTTGTTTAATAAAATAAATGTTTGCTTCGTTTCCTTCTTCTATTGAATAAGGAAAAGTCAAAAGCAGTGTTGCAACAATCACTGTGGCCACTGCAATTAATGCGTCTGTTGTAAACAAAAATCCTTTACTCATTTTTCCACACCATAAAAGTTATTGTTGCAGGATACATTGAACATAATCCTTCTCCTGAAATGCAGTGTTCAAATTCATTTTTGTCAACTGTTAAAGTTCTTTCTGAGCCAGAAATTCTTTCATTGTGAATCATTACATCTAATTTTATTGCATAAACATTTTTTGCAAGAGCAGGAGGAGATGATTCGCATTCAGTTAAAAGTGTTGCATTTAAATCCGGGTTTGCTTTTCCGCCCACTACTTTAATATAGCAAGAATAATTGTCCGGCAACCCCAAAAACTTTTTTCTTATTGGTTTGAATGCCCTGTTGTCTTTTCCGTATTCATCCCATCCTAAGCAGGCTTCTTCGGTTCCCCCGCAGATTGTTGTGCCAGGAAATTCAGTCAGGCAGTTGCTTATTGGAGAAATAATTTGGTTTTCATCTCTTATATCTACAAGTTCACAGGTTGTTTCTGGGCTGTTCACAAGCAAGGTAGAAGCAGTTTTTCCCCTAATATGTGTTTCATCCCTTAAAGTTTTGTCTTTAAAGTTATAGTTTTCCACTTCACTTAACTGCATAATCAGTCCTATAGACAAAACTACCAAAACTATTGACATCAGAAAATCCATTGAAATTAATTGTCCTTTTTTCATCTAGCTTCCCCTAATATTATTTCAGTTAAATCAATTGTTTCGCCACAAATATATTTTACATTACTGGGATTTACAAAATTGAAGTTTATATCTTTTTTCACTGAAACCTGATTCAAATCGTCTATTGTTTCATATGTAATCAAAATATAAGGGTTTTCTCCTCTTTCCAGCATTAAATTGCAGTCCTGTCCTCCTCTTTTGTCTGGATCAAGCAGATAGGGAATTTTGTATTTTACGCTGAAATTCGTTTCTCCGTCTTCATCAAACATTTTGCTTTGGTTTATTAATTCAAGCAAATCATTTGCAATGTTTTCTTCTTGTGCTCTAATTCCTGTTGTTCTTTCTGATTTAATCAATTCATCGCTGTAAGCGGCAAAAACACTGCTTAAAAGTATTGCTGCAATTATTGTCAGCATTAAATCTAAACTAATCTGTCCTTTTTGTTTCATCAAATAGTATAATGCTTTAAGATTATTTAAATCTTAACGCCTGCAATAATGTTTTTTCCAGTCATTTCTTTTGGTTTTTTTATTTCCAAGAGTTTCAAAATTGTAGGCGCAATATCAATCAGTTCAGCTTCTTTTTTTAATTCAGATTTTTTCAGTTTTTCTTCTTCTGAAATTAAAATAAATGGAACCTTGTTTGTTGTATGAGCCGGATTTGTTTCCCCGTTTTCATAAGACATTTTTTCTGCGTTTCCATGGTCTGATGTAAGCAGTGCAGTTCCTTTTCTTTTCAATATTTCTTTTGTTATTTCTCCTACACATTTATCCACTGTTTTTACTGCAGTTACCACTGCATCTATTTTCCCTGAATGCCCGACCAAATCCGCGTTGGCAAAATTCATTATTATTACATCAAACTTTTCTTTTTTCAGTTCTTCCAAAACTTTTTCTTTTACTTCTATTGCACTCATTTCCGGCTTTAAATCATATGAAGAAACTTTAGGTGAATTCACTAAAATTCTTTCTTCTCTTTTGTTTGGTTCTTCTACCTGGCTGTTGAAAAAAAATGTTATATGCGCGTATTTTTCTGTTTCTGCAATCCTTAACTGCTTTAATTTATTTTCTGCCAGAACATTCCCTAAATTGTTTTTAACTTTTTTTTGTTCAAACGCAACTGGAGCATTAATTGTTTTATCATATCTTGTCATGCACACAAAATTTACTTTTGGTGCATTAAATTTTCCTTCAGTAAAACACCTTGTTAACTGTCTGCTCCTGTCTGAACGGAAATTAAAGAAAATTACTATATCCCCTTCTTCAATTTTTCCTTTTTCTTCAAGGATTATTGGCTTTACATAATAGTCTGTTGAATCTCCTCTTGCATAGGCATTTTTTACTGCTTCCAGTGAATTCTTTTCTTTCACTCCTTTCCCTTTTACCAGCAATTCCAATGCTTTTTCTGTCCTGTCCCAGTTATTGTCTCTGTCCATTGCATAATATCTTCCTATAATGCTTGCAATCTTTCCAACTCCAATTTTTTCAATTTCTCTTTCCAGTTCTTTCAGATATTTTCCTGCACTTTTTTCCGGCACATCTCGTCCATCCAGAAAAGCATGTACAAAAACTTTTTCACATTTTTCTTTTTTTGCCAGTTCCATTAATGAATATAAGTGTCTTGTTGTTGCATGCACTCCTTCATCTGAAAGCAGACCCATTAAATGCATTTTTTTTCCTTTTTCTTTTGCTTTTTTCATTGCTTTAACAAGAACTTCATTTTTGTAGAAACTCTTGTCTTTTATCTCATTATTGATTAACATTAACGGCTGGTGCACTATTCTTCCTGCTCCGATATGCAGATGCCCTACTTCTGAGTTTCCCTGGCTTCCTGCAGGCAGTCCAACTGATTCTCCTGAACACTTTAATTCTGTGTGGGGATATTCTTTCAGGAATTTCAAGTAATTTTTTGGCTTTGCCTGAAAGATTGCATTGCTTTTTTCTTTTTTTCCAATTCCCCATCCATCCATTATTATTAATGCAATTGGTTTCATTTATATTGCCTCTAATTTCACTTCTTTTCCGTTTCTGTCAAATGCTTTTATGTCTGTTATATTGAATGGCCAACAAATTATTAAGTGTATTTTTCCCAGTGCAGAAAAAACTTTTAAATCTCCTGAAGAAGGATTATTATTTCTGCCTGGATGCGAGTGCACTGTTCCCACAACCTTATTGTCAAACGGAATTAAGTCCACGCGGATTGAAGAAAAATTTCTTCCATAAACTGCCGGCAATACAACCAGTTCAATTATTTCTTCTTTTTCTCCTTTTCCAAGCATTGAAATAAATTCGTTTGGATAAACTTTCTGCGCTGCCAAAGAAATTGACTCTAAAACAGTTTCTTTTATCCTAAACATTTTCCGTTCCCTTTCTTTTTAGAATAAAACTGAATTCATTGTAAAACAGCCCAAGAAAAACTGCTCCAAGTAAATATGTGGAAATAAAGAAAATCAATGCAACCAAAATAGAGTATTCTGGTTTGACTCCAATTAAACTATAAAGATAAACTGACGTTCCTTCTCTAATCCCTAAGCCATTGATTGTGATTGGGATTAATCCAATAAACAACGAAAAAGAAGAAATTAATGCAATATCAATTAAATTTATTTTTTGCCCAATAGAATAAAAAATTATTTGTGTTACCCAAAAAAGTAAAATAAAATTTATGAAAGAAAACAAATAATTAATTAAAACTGCTTTTTTTTCTTTTTTTAAGTATTCTTCTGTTTCTTTTATTAAAGAAAAAATTTTTTGAATTCTTTTTATACTCTTAATTTTATTTTTTATTATTAATAAGATTAAAAAAACAGCTAAGAAAATAAGGAGATAACTCAAATCTATTGTTATTTCAAAATATTTTAGGAATCCAAATAAACTAAATAACCCAATGATTGAAAATGACGCAAATCTGTCTATGAAAAAAATAGTAATTGCCTTTTTTGTTGGAATTCCTGTTTTTTTCAGTAGAAGCGGAAAAGAAGCTTCCCCTATTTTACTTGGAAGGAACATTCCTGTAGACCAGCTTATTGTTTTAAACTTGAATATCTTCCATGTTTTTTTTGTTTTAATTAAAGGCATTATTGCAAGCGTAGTAAGAATCATTGATACAACAAAAAAAACTGCAATCAAAATAAAATATTCAAGCCTTATTTTTAGCAAGGCCTCGCTTATTTTTTCTGTTCCAATAAAATTTATTATAAAAAAAATAACAAGGACGCTTATTAAAAGTTTAGTTAAATTCAATAATTTTTCTGATTTCATTCCATTAATTAATGCACAACTTAATTAAAAATAGTTTTTGTTTTATAATTTAATTTGTGATAAAATGGACAAGATAAAGAAGCTAATAATGGATTTTCTTAGTAAGATTTTTTATAATCAAGTATTTGAAATTAGATTTGGGTTAGCAAAGGGATTAAAGCGAAGGTTTGGGCGAGGATTTAAGCCTAGGTTTTTTCTCACCAAAGAAGAGAAATTTTTGATTAATTTGAATTTAAAAGAAAAAACAATTTTTGATGTTGGTGGATATATAGGGGTGTATTCGCTATTTTTTGCAAGGGCTACCGGACCGAAAGGAAAAATTTTCACTTTTGAACCAAATCCACAAAACTTTGGTGAATTAATTTTTAACCTTAAATTAAATGGTTTTAGAAATGTTACAGCCTATAATTTGGCTGTTGGCGATAGGAATTTTGAAAAAATCCTTGTTGAGCCAATTTATCCTTCAAGAGGCAGTTTAAGTTCTGATGCCCAAAAAAAAATAATTAGTACTGGAATCTACTCTTCTTTTACAGTTGAAGTAAACTCTGTAGATAGCTTAATCAAAAATAAGAAATTATTAAAACCCGATTTTGTTAAGATTGATACTGAAGGGTTTGAAATGGATATTTTGAAAGGTATGAAAAATACTATTTTTGAGTATAAACCAGAATTGTTAATTGAACTTCACGGAGAACTAAAAGAAGAAATGTTAACCTTTCTTTTGAATAATGGATATAATATACTTTGCATAGAAACTAACACTAATATAAATTCCTTAATCCATTTTACTAGAAACACTCATCTTTATTGTAAAGTTTAATTATATGTAGTTAATATCCTTGTATTCTTTTTGATATTTTTTTATGATTTTATTCCAAGATAAGTTTTGTTCTGTGTAATTTTTGGCGCCATTACCTAATTTTTCTCTTTTTTCTTTGTTTTCAAGTAAATCAATAAGAATTTTTTGATATTTTTCTGAATTTCTTTCTTCAACAAGAATTCCATTTTTTTCGTTTTTAATTGCGTCTTTTATTCCTTCAAGATTAGATGCTATGACAGGTAAACCATAGGATGCAGCTTCGATTGCCACAATCCCAAATCCTTCCATGTCTCCTTTAATTTTTATGTTTGGCATTACAAAGATATCAGAGCAGGCAAAAACCTCTTGCAAAAGCTTGTTTTCCACTTCCCCTAATAAAAAAACATTTTTATCAAGATTTTTTTCTTTTATTATTTGTTTCATCTTATTTTCAATTTTTCCTTTTCCAACAACTAAGTAAACCACATTGTTGTGTTTTTTTAGAATCTTTGGAAAAACTTGAGATAAAAACCAATCAAACCCTTTTCTTTCAACGAATCTTCCGACAGAAAGCAAAATTTCTTTTTCTGCCAAATCTCTATTTAGTTTTTCTTTTAGCATATTTTTATTGAATTCAATTTTTGATTTGTTTTGAATTCCTATCGGGATAAAAACACATTTATTTTTTTGAATCCCTCTTTTTTCACATTCTTCTATTACTTTATTGCTTATGCAGATTATTTTATCGTATTTTTTCATGAAAAAAGGCATTATTTTTTGGTAGAATAAGTTGGGGAAAGTTATGTCAAGGCCGTGTAAAGTTAAAATAATTGGAAAGCCTTTTGTTTTTTTTATTATTGGACCTAAAGGGCTTAGTAAGCCATCTCCTATATGGACTATGCATTTTTCTTTTTTTAGGATGGTTTTTATTAACGCATAAATCATAAAAAAAGGCAAAAAAATCTGTGGTTTTTTTAATGCGATTATTTCGCTTTCATTTAATTTTGCTACTCTTGTGGTTACTTCATAACTTAGTTTCTCCATCCCTCCAATTGATGGAGGGTATTTTCTGGTAATGAAAACAATTTTCATTTAATTCACTTCTTCATGTCAGCCAGAAACCCAAACAAGATAACTTGCAAGCCTGTTACAATTAAAATCATTGTTAAGATCATTAAAGCAATGTGGCCTTCAATGCCTGAAGTTAAATGCAAGTAAACTAAATACAGCCCAATTAAAAATCCAATTCCAAACAAGCTTAATCCAATTAAACCAAAAAACTTTAATGGAGCATAATCTCTGTAAACCCTGAATAAGTTTAACCCTGCCTTTAATGCATAATCAAATGGATTTGAAATCAACCTGCTGGCTCCTCCTGTTCTTTTCCTAAAGACACAGGGGATTTCCTTTACAATCAGTTTTTCTTTTACTGCCCTGATAATCTGTTCTTGTGTATAAGTATAGTTTGCCCTTATTTCAAGTTCAGCCACTTTTTTATTAAATGCCCTAAACCCTGTTTGTGCATCAGTTATTTTTTGTCCTGTAATATTTGAAATCACTTTAGAAAAAGCTTTATTCCCCAATCTCTTTAGCAAAGGCATTTCTTCTATTTTTCCTGAAAACCTGCTTGCCAAAACCAAATCATTTCCTTTTCTAACTTTTTTTATCATTAAAGGAATTTCTTTCGGGTAATATTGCCCGTCTGCATCAATGTGAATGATTATTTCTGGGTTAAGTTTTAAGGCTTCTTTCATTTCTGTTCGAAATGTTTCAGCCAACCCGAAATTTCTTGGATGAGAAACAACCATTGCATTTTCTTTTTTTGCAATTAAAGCAGTTTTATCAGTACTTCCATCATCCAGCACAAGAATCTTATAGTTTTCATTTTTTATGTGCTGTTTTATTTCTCTTATAACTAAAGCAATTGTTTTTTCTTCATTAAAAGCCGGAATCGTTATTAAGATTATTTTTTAACCCCCATGATTTTTTAATATTGACTATTATATTTATACAGTAGTTAAATAAAAAACTAGTGATACTTTTGATTGAATTGCTTGCTTTTCTTGTAACTTTGATTGTCCCTGGCTATTTGTTGGTTGGAAAATATTTTGATGGATTAGAAAAATGGGTTTTGAGTGTTTTTTTGTCTTTCTCAATTACTGGTTTTTTTTATTATTTTGTTGTTTCTTTTTTTGGAATTTCTAAGGAACTGATTTATGCTTATTCTTTAGTTCTTCTATTGATTTTTTTTGTTATAAAGAAGCCAAATCTAAAAACAATGTTTATTTTGCTAAAAAGTTTTAGGTTTAAAAGTGCTAAAATTAAGAGAAAAAATTTACTTGAATTATTAATTCTGTTTACTTTAGTTTTTTCTTTGTCTTTGGCCGCTATTTTTATTCCATTAAATAAAGCAGTAGTTTATGATGATGAAACTTATCATTTGCCCATTATTAACGATATTGCTGCAAATGGGCAAAAAACTTTTTTTGCGGATCCGCACAACATTTATCAAGTTAGAAGTAATCAGTTTCCATTGTTGTTTGAATCTTTTGTTGGAACAACAAAATTCTTTTTAGAGAGTGATTTGTTTTGGTTTGTTTCTTTCTTTTCTTTGATTATTTCTTTGTTTTTAATTTTTTTTATTAGCAAGGAATTAGGTCACAACGAATTCTTTTCAGCAACAATTTATGGAGTATCTTATGGTGTTCTGGTTTACTCCCGTTACTTTACTGTGGAAATTTTTCTTTCCATGTTTTTTTTAGGTTCTGTTTTTTTTGTTTTAAATTATCTTAAAACAGAAAACAGATTTTTTTTGTTAGTTTCTGGTTTCTTTACTGGTTTGATGTTTTTAACAAAGCTCACTGGCGCAATCTTTTTTTTGGGTTTTTTTCTTTTTTTTCTTTATAAAAGGAAGTTTAAAGCGATTCTTTTTTTCTCTTTAATTTTTATTTTGATTTCTTCGGTATTTCTTGTTTCTCACTCTAATGTTCAAATAGAAAAAGATAGTGTAGGCGCTTATGGAGAACTAATTTCCAGTGACCTTTTAACACAAGTTCCTTCAAATTTTTTTAGAGTGTGTGAAATCTTTTGGTTATCACTTTTAACCAACTTCTATGTCTTTTTTGTTCCGTTTCTTCTAATTTTAGCTTGGTTTTGGAGAAAAGATAAAGAAAAAGATTTTTTACTTTTATTTTCAATTTCTGCAATTTTTTTTCTATTTGTAACTTTTTTCAATCAAGCTTATCCTAGTTTTAATGGCTTTCTTAGATATTTTCTGCCTATTTATTCTTTGTTATGTATTCTGTCAGGTATTCAATTAAAAAAAATTGTTTTAACAAAAACAAAAAAAGTTTCTGTTTTTTTAATGGTTCTTTTCCTTGCTTTAGTTTTATTTATTTCAGTTTCTTCTTTAACTATTTTTGCAACAGATTTTTTATCTAAAGATAATTATTCTTCTAAAAAAATTGAAAATAAGTCTGAGGTTAATATGTGGTTTGTAGATAGTGCTGCATTAACTTTACGCCTAGATAAAGCAAATTTATATGATTATGCTTGGAAAGCGGATTTTTCTGGGGATCCTTGTTATTTTTTAAGGAAACACCAAATAGATTATGTTGTGTATATTAATCTTGTGGTGCCTGTTCCAGATTATTTAGGAGATTTTGGCTTAAGACTTGAGGAAAGTTTGTCTAATGAAGAATGTGCTAAAGTGTTTTCTAAGACTTCTTCTTCAGTAGTTTATCAAGTTAATGAAGATAATAAAACAGCACAGGAAACATAAGAAAAGCCATGCAGGAACTTTTTTTCACTCCTTTTTTTATTGCAATTAAACCAATTACTGCTGCAAAAAAGCAGGCAATTAATCCTTTTATTCCGCTGAAAAACAATACAAGAAGAAAAAGAAAAGCAAAAATAAAGAGATTTATTTTTTTGTAATCCATTTTCTGGATTTTTTTAATTAAAAATTTTGAGATAAAAATTGTTGAAATTGAAGCAAAAATTAATGAAACAAAAATTACAAAGCATAAAAGGAAAAATTCGTTTTCTGCAATTCCTCCTAATTCTTTTACTGCAACAGCAGACCCGCTTCTTGTTTTTCCTATTGCAAATAAAACAAAAAAAGTAAAAATAATGTTTACAGTGTTGATGCCTCCTAGCAGTGCGAGAAAACCCTTTTCTTTCAGTCTGCAGATTTTGTTTAAAACAAAAGCCGAAATACTAGGGCCAATAGCAGGAATTAAAGAAACAACACTTCCTCCTAAAA
>JAFCDN010000022.1 GCA_017609625.1 Candidatus Iainarchaeum sp. | reverse complement strand
TCAACTTTTTCTTCAAGTTTTTTTTCTAAAACCTCTTCACTCATTTTTCCACCCGCTAAAAACTTTCAGAAATTCTTTTTCATCTTCACTTAAGTTTCCGCACACAATAAGAGAATGCGGTTCTTTTCCAAAATCAAATCTTTTTAATTCTTCAGCAGAACCGGCTTTTATTTTCATTTTATCAGAACCTGCTCTGGAGATCCCGATTAAAACACTTTCAGAAATAATTCTGCTGTTTTTTTTCTCTGCAATCTTTTCCAGAACTTCTATTGCATCTTTTATTTTCATGAACTTTTTTTCTTCTGTATCAATATCAAGCAAGCATAAAGTGTGCAAACTAATAGATTTGTTTTTTTCTATTGAATCAAAAAAAGATTCTGGAGCATAATTTTCCCTCTGAAAAACAACTGAAACGGTTTTTCCGAATTTGTATTCCTGCAACCCGGTAAAAGAAACAAAATTTGAAACAGAAATTCCAGGAACAACAGAAAAAGGAATCTTTTTTTCTTTTAGTTCTGCCAGAAGAGAAAGATGGGTTGTAGCAGTTAAAGGATTTCCAAAAACAAGCAAAGCAATATTTTCTTTTTTTGCATCTGAAAAAAAATCTAAAGCGTTTTCTTCAACTTCTTTTCTTTTAAGAGAAACGATTTTTTTTCCAACAAGTTTTTCCAGTTCAGAAATTTTTCCTTCAGAGTAAACACTAGTATAAGATTCCAGAAAAACTTTTTTGCATTTTTTTATTTTTTTTTCTGCATCCAAAATTAAATTTTCTTTTTTTAATCCAATTCCAATTAAAAAAAACATTTTTTCACTCCAAATTAAGCTTTAAAACAAAACATTTATATATTATAAATCCTATACTTTGTTAAATAAATTTTTTTTTAAGGAGGTTTTGACTTATGGCAAAGAAAAAAAAGAAAACCAAAAAGAAAAAGAAAACAACCAAAAAAAAGAAAAAGAAGAAACGATAAATGAAATGAAAAGTTTTCTTTTCTAGGAAAGAATTTTTTGGTTCTTTCCCTATTTTTATTTTTTTTAAATCTGATTCTATTTTTAATTCTAATTTTAAATTGTTGTTAAACCCAGACTAAAAGCCCCTCTTATTCCAGGGGCAAAACCTATTATTATTACAAAAAGTTTTATGAAATTTTTCAATGCGGGATCTTCTACTTCCTTGTCAACATACCATAAAACAACTAAAGCAAGCAAAACTTTTACTAAAATAAAAGCTGCAGGAGAAAAATTCTGAATAATGAAATCTGAAAAAACATGCTGTTCAGAGTAAGAGAAAAAACTTAATGCCGTGAAAGTTGCAACTCCATCCAAAGTCTGACCGAATAAAACCGCAAGATTTAAGTTGTCTGAAAGAATTTTGTAATTAAATTTTTCAGTTAAAAACTTTAATCCAAAAACAATAATTCCTGTAAGCAAAAAAACAAAAAAGAACTCAAAAACATTGGTTAAATGAAACAAATGATATAAAACAACCGGTGCAGCCAGAATGATTCCAATTGCCATAAAAACATCCAAAGCTTTTTTCTTCAGTGCATTTGCCAAAGGAAAAGAAATAACCAGACTCAAAATTGTAAGCAGACCGATTAAAATATAGATTCCGGGGGAAACCATATAAAATCCAAAAGTTAAAGGATCAATTGACCTTTCAAACAAATCCAAGTAAACTGCAGAATAATTTTCCTCAAAAATCCTTACAGTAGAACCTAAAATAATAAAAGGAAAAACTGCCTTAAAAAAATCAAAATCAAAAGTAATTCCTTTCTTTTTAAAGAAAGGAAAAACAATAAAAAAAGCTATTCCTAAAAGGATTGCAGCATACACTAAAGTGTTAACTAAATTGTATCCTGCATGGGTTGCAATCGGTTCAACAAAAAATTCATTAATTAAATCCAAAACCATGGAATACTTAAAGGAAAAAAGTTTTTTATACTTGACTGAATTGAAAAGAAAGATTCAAAAAGTGAATTTAAACTTTTCCCCAGAAACTTTTCTATGCAGAAAGGAAACTTAAAAGAAATTCTGGAAAAAAAGCTGAACAAAAAAGAAAAAGCTGTTTTTATTAAAAGCTTTGACTCTTTAGGGAATCTTGCAGTAATAGAAGTTCCAGAAGAACTGGAAAAAAAAGAAAAGCTTATTGGAGAAACAATAATCAAACTAAATAAAAATATTAAAACTGTCTGCAAAATTTCAGGACCGCATAAAGGAAAATACAGGTTACAGCCTTTAAAAATTATTGCAGGAGAAAAAAATTTCACTGCAGAATACAAGGAATCCGGCTGCAGATTTATTTTTGATGTAAGAAAAGTGTTTTTTTCTCCGCGTCTTTCAAATGAAAGAATAAGAATTTCTAAACTTATTAAAAAAGGAGAAACTGTCGGCTGCTTTTTTGCAGGAGCAGGACCTTTTCCTATTGTTTTCTCAAAAAACACGGAGATAAAAAAAGCTTTTGCAGTTGAATTAAATCCACAAGCAGTTAAATACCTGAAAAAAAATATTGAAGCGAATAAATGTGGGAATAAAGTTGAAGTTTTTAGGGCTGACGTAAACAAAATCGCTGGAACTAAACTAAAAAATTCCTGCGACAGGATTGTAATGCCAATGCCTCATGGAGGAGAAACTTTTTTGCATGTAACACTAAAAGCACTGAAAAAAGGCGGGGTAATTCATTTCTATCAGGTTTTGGAAAAAGAAACTGCTTTTGAGACTGCAATTAAGAGAGCAGAAAAAGAATGTGAAAAGCAGAAAAGAAAATTCACTTTGCTTGAAAAAAGAAAAGTAAGGCCTTTTAGTGCAGCAAAAATACAGGTCGTAATAGATTTCCGAGCTGATTAAAAAAATAATGTTTTATTTTTTGTTTGGTGAGAGAATGAATTTGATTTTTTTAGGACAACAAGGAGCAGGAAAAGGGACTTTTGCTCAATATATAAGTGAAAAAAAAGGTTATGTGCAGATTGGGGCAGGAGATTTACTTAGAGCAGAAATTAACGCAGAAAGTGAAACAGGAAAAAAAGTAAAAGAAATAATTAATGCAGGAAAACTTGTTTCAGATGAAATAATAGCAGAATTGGTTGCAAAAAAAATTGAAAAAGAAAAAAACAAAGGAATTATTTTAGACGGGTTTCCAAGAACACTAAAACAGGCTGAACTGCTTGAAGGCATACTTGAAAAACTGAATTTAAAGATTAAAGCTGTAATAAATTTTTCTGTTTCAGATGAAATAACTTTTGAAAGAATCGGCGGAAGATTAAACTGCAAAAACTGCGGAAAAGTTTTTCACAAAAAATTTTTACCTCCAAAAGAGGAAGGAAAATGTGATGAGTGCGGCGGAGACCTAATTACCAGGGATGACGACAAAAGAGAAGCAATAAAGCAAAGGCTTGAAGCATACAAAGAACAAACAAAACCTTTAATTAATTTTTACAAAGAAAAAGGTTTGCTGAAAGAATTCAATGCAGAACCGATTTTTGAAGAACTAAAACCTGACTTTGAAAAACTGATTGAAGAAATAGAAAACAAATAATTATTTTTCAAACTCTTTTTTCATCAGCAAAGCATCGGTTTCAAGGTTTGGACTCTCGCTGATAAGCCAGCCTTTTACTTTAAAGTCTTTTAAGGACTGCATTAAATCCTTATAATTCATGTCGCTTTCTTTTAGGATTAAATGCTTTCTTTCCCCTTTATCTGAATAAGCAATACCGCTTACATGAATGTGCATTTCCTGAAGAGCTTTTTTTCCAAGCTTTTTTTCAATTAAAGAAAGATTTGAGTTAAACTCTTCTAAAGAATTGTTTTTGCCTATACTTCGCGCATGTAAATGAGAAAAATCAACACATGGAAGAACAGATTCAAATTCTTCTGAAAGAGAAACAATCTCTTTTATAGAACCCCATTGAGTTGCCTTTCCTGTTGTTTCTGGACGCAGCCAGATTTTGATTCCATATTCTTTTATTTTTTCTTCAATTTCTTTTACTCCTTCTTTTATTTTTTTAAAAACATAAGAAGGTTCTTGTTTCATATAAAAGCCTGCATGAAAAACAACAGATTTTGCTCCGCACAAAAAACCAATTTTGGCTGAACTAAAAATATAGTTGACAGAGGCGTGGTACTTTGGTCTTTCCTGCGCATTAAGGTTGATAAAGTAAGGAGCATGAACAGTTAATTCAACTCCTTTTTTTTCTGCAGCTTTTTTTATTTCCGGGGCTTTTTCTCTGGAAATATTTACGCTTCTGACAAACTCTAATTCCATACATCCTAATTTGAGTTCTTTCACGCGTTTGATTCCATTTTCTGTTGAACGGGGTTCAGTGCTTAAAGGAATTCCTGCAGTGCCGAACAATAATTCTTTTGGCATACAAGAATAAAACAAGGCAGGTTTTTTAAAAGTTTTTAACGTGAATCTTAGTGTGATTAAATGGTTGAAGTAGTAATAGTTGGAAGCATTGGATTGGATAATATTGAAACTCCGTTTGGAAAAATCCGGGGGACATTAGGAGGCTCTGCAGTTTATTCTGCTATTGCATCATCTTTTTTTTCAAAATCAGGAATTGTAGGCGTTGTAGGAAGGGATTTTCCGCAAAGACATCTGGATTTAATGCAAAGAAAAGAAATAGATTTAAATGGAATAGAAAAAAAAGAAGGGAAAACTTTTACTTGGACAGGAAAATATGATTTTGACTTAAACACAGCACAAACACTTGAAACAAATTTAAATGTATTAGAAGATTTTGAACCAAAAATTCCAGAAGAATACAGGAAAGCAGAATATGTTTTTTTAGGAAACATTGATCCAGAACTGCAGTTAAGTGTTTTAGAGCAGATGGAAAAACCAAAGCTGGTGTTAAGCGATACAATGAATTACTGGATTGAAAGCAAAAGAACTAAAGTATTAGAAGTAGTGAAAAAAGTTGATATTGCTTTAATGAATGATGCAGAAGCAAGAGAACTCTTTAAAACAACAAATTTAGTGAAAGCTGCAAAAGAAATTTTAAAGCTGGATTCAGATTATGCAATAATAAAAAAAGGAGAACACGGCGCAGTAATGTTTACAGAAGAAAGTCATTTTTCTGTTCCAGGCTATCCATTAGAAGACATTAAAGATCCAACAGGAGCCGGAGACAGTTTTGCAGGAGCATTAATAGGATTTTTAGCAAAAGAAAAAGAAATAAACGAATCTAATATAAGAAAAGCAATGGTTTATGGTTCAATTGTAGCTTCATTAGAAGTTGAAGGAATGGGCGTAACCAACTTTGATTTTGTAAACCAGTTTAAAATAAAAGAAAGGTTTAAAGAATTCAAAAAAATAATGCAGTTTTAAGCAAACCTTCTGTTAACTGCCCTTGCTTTTTTTCTGCTTTTTCTTCCAATCTTTCCAACAAACTTTCTTTGGATTTCTTTTTCTATTCTCTTTAAGCTTAAATCAATTGCTTTAATCAAATCCCATTCCAGGCCTTTAGAAGTTAAAACTGTTCCGCTGAAACCTAAAGTAGAGTTAACAGAAAACTTTTTTCTTGTTCCAGATTTTTGGAAATCCTTTAAGCGTATTTCAATAAACTCAATGTTTTTAAGTTTCCTGTTATTTTTTTTGTAAAACTTGCCGCAGGAATTTCTAATTACATTTTTGTCTATTTCTCCTACTTCATGAAAGCCAGATAACTTTAATTCAAACTCTTCCATTTCAACCAACTCCGATATAGAAAAGTATTAAGTCTTTTTATTTGTTTTCGCGCAGCGAAAACGGTTTTGGCACTACTAAAATCTTTCGATTTTAGTGTGCATTTAATTCCTTTTGGAATTAAATTGCAGCCTGCCTTTTCTCAAAAGGCGGGCAGGCACTCCTGCAAAAAACGAATTAGCCGGAACATCAGAATTCACTAAACTCATTGCACCTACAACAGAGTTGTCTCCAATTTCAACTCCGGCAAGGACTGTAGAGTTTGCACCAATCAAAACGTTTTTTCCTATAACTACTTTTCCTGTCCTGTATTCTTTAATCAAAAATTCGTGAGCAAGAATTGTAGAGTTAAATCCAATCAAACAGTTGTCTTTTAGTTCAATTAATTCAGGCCAGAATACATCAAAAGAAACCATTAAACCAACAGAAACATTTTTTCCTACTTTCATTCCAGTTAAACGCAAAAGAAATCTTTTTAGTGAAAGAAAAGGAGAATATTTTGAAAGAAAAATCAAAACAAAATTCCAGAATACTCTAAACGGGTTTTTTATTTTATACCATTTACTCAAAGAGTTTGGAGTATTAGTTTTAACTGCTAAAAGCCTGCGCATAATAAGAAAACCAAGGGAAACTATTTTATTTTCTATTAAAATCGTTTAATAAATCCATTATTGTCTTGGAAAAAGTCTTTGATTTGTCTTCTCTTTTAACTTTTCTTTTTACAGTCTTTTTCTTTACAGTTTTCTTCTTTTTTGGTTTTGGCAGCCTGCTTTTTTTTAAAAGGCGGTTTTTCACAGGTTTCTTTTTTTTCTTTGTTTTCTTTTTCTTTGGCATTAAATCACCTTTCAAAATAAAGGTTAAAGTTGTATTTAAATTTATGTTTGCACTTTTTCCTGAAAAAATTTATGTTCCCATTTCCCAGGATGCAAGATATTTTTTCTGCTCTTCTGTGAGAGTGTCAATTTTGATTCCCATTGCATTTAATTTGAGTCTTGCAATTTCTTTGTCAATGTCTTCCGGCACAACATAAACCTTTGATTCAAGCTTTCCTTTGTTTTTTACAATATATTCTGCAGACAAAGACTGGTTTGCAAAACTCATGTCCATTACATCTGCTGGATGGCCTTCAGCTGCAGCCAAGTTTATGAGTCTTCCTTCTCCAAGCAAGTAAATTCTTTTTCCGTCAGCTAAAGTATATTCTTCAACAAAATTTCTTACAATACGCTTGCTTTTCTTCATTTTTTCCAGTTCTTTAATGTTTATTTCCACATTGAAATGCCCTGAATTTGCCACAATGCATTCAGGCTTCATTAATTCAAAATGCTGCTTGTCTATTACATTAATGTCTCCGGTTAAAGTTACAATAATGTCTGCTAATTTGCATGCATTATTCATTGGCATTACTCTAAAGCCGTCCATTCTTGCTTCCAAAGCTTTTAGATGATTCACTTCTGTTACAATAACATTGGCTCCCATTCCTTTTGCTTTTAATGCAAAGCCTCTGCCGCACCAGCCATAACCTGCAACAACAACATTTTTTCCTGCAATCAAAATATTCGTTGCGCGGATTAAGCCGTCTAAAGTGCTCTGGCCTGTTCCATATCTGTTATCAAACATGAATTTTGTTGTAGCATCATTTACTGCAATAATAGGATACTTTAATGCTTTGTCTTTTTCCATTGCCTTAAATCTAATAACCCCTGTAGTGGTTTCTTCTGTTCCTGCAATGATTTCTTTCAGACATTCAGTTCTTTTTGAATGAATAGTTGAAACCAAATCTGCCCCGTCATCCATTGTAACCTGAGGTTTTGAATCCAAAAGAGAATCAATATGCTTGTAATAGAGTTCATTTGATTCACCGTTAACTGCAAAAACTTCTATATCATATTCTTTTACTAAAGCTGCAGCAACATCATCCTGTGTACTCAAAGGATTTGAAGCACATAATTTTACTTCTGCTCCTCCGGCCTTGAGAGTGCGCATCAGATTTGCTGTTTCAGTTGTAACATGCAGACAGCATCCAATCCTTATTCCATTCAAAGGCTTTTCTTTTTCAAACCTTTCTCTGATTAAACGCAATACAGGCATGTGTTTTTCTGCCCATTCAATTCTTAATTTTCCTTTTCCTGCAAGCTTTTCATCTTTAATATCTGGCATTACAAATCCTCTCCTAAAACAACCTTTTTTAAAAAAGGTTGAACAAAAAACTTCTAAAAAAATAACTTATAAAAAAATATTTCTATTACCTCAGAATAAAAATTTAACAAAGAAAATTTATTAAAGTAATCTTTTTAGAAAAGATTAATCAAAACCGCTTTGCATATCTTTTTAGAAAAGATTAATCAAAACCGCTTTGCATATCTTTTTAGAAAAGATTAATCAAAACCTAGCGCCTGATAAAAAATAAAACCACAATAACCAGAACAAACACTATTAATGCCACTGCAATTGGAACCAGTAAATCATCTTCCACTGGCTTTTCTTTACAGCAGTCTGAATTAGGGTCTTTTGCACAGCATTCAGCGCTTTTTTTTGCTTTACAGCATTCTCCTTCTGGTTCTGCTATACAGCAGTCTGTAACTTGATTTGCGGTTCCGGTTTTTTCCTGCACAGGAGTAAAAGTTCCGGAATTATCAATTGACCCTTGATTTGGGTCAAAAACACCTTGTTCTATCAGATAATCTAATTGAATACTCCAATAAAGAATGTCATTATAAATTCCTTCAAATCTGACTATTGTACTCATCAAAGAATTCATTTCATCAAAAATTACTTTTAATTTATCCACTTGAGTTTTTACTTTTTCTGAATCACTTGCATAGTAAGCATCATAAAAAACATCATATTCTTTTTTTGCTTCTTCTTTTAGCACATCTAATCTTTCAAGTTCTTTTACAAGCTCTTTTGTTCTTTCCTCTGCCATTTTATATTCTTCTGTTCCTTCAAGAAAAGGGTCAAGATAAGGAAAAGGCACATTTTGTCTGTTATATGCCATTGCCCTGTCCATTTTTTGCCTAAAATCTTCTTTTGTATAAGGATCAAACTCTGAAGCACTTGCAAAAGACAAAAAACAAATTAATGCTAAAACCAAAATTATTTTTTTCATTTTTTTCTCACCACAATAAATAAAACAATTAAAACAATAAAAATCAATGCAAAATAATTTGTTTCAGGCAAAGGCGATAAATCCCCTTCATAACATACAGTTAAATAAATCACTTTATCATTATCTGTTGTATCAAAATCAAATGGAAGAGATTCAACTGTGGCCTGAACCTCAAAAACATTCCTGTTTGGAAAATTCGGCAGTGTTCCTTCAATTCTTTGAGTTGCTCCAGGAGCAATATCAATTCCATCCCCTGCATGGAATATTATTGTCGGATCCATTGAAGAAACCACCAAAAAGTTCAGGTCATAAACAGGGGCATCTCCAGCATTTTTAATTACTAAAACAAAACTTAAGTCTTCATTTAAAGAATAACATTTTTTGTCTGCATTAACATCAAAAGATTCAATTTTAATATTATAAGAAACAGACCTAAACAAAGCCTGTACATTATCCCAAACATAAGGGTGATTCACTGAAGTTGTCGTCATGTTATAATTTGCATCCCCACGAATAATTGCAGGGTTCTTTAAAGTCATTAAAGCATATTTATAGCCATATCTTCCTCCGGTAAAAGGAGCAACAAAATTCCTTTGAGGATCAAAATCAATTCTTGCATTTGCAGGACCATTTGTATCATAAGTTAAATCAAAAAATTCATTAAAATCAAAAGGATTCTTAAGCCTTAAAACAAAATTAATGTCCTGATTTGCATTTAAATCAAAAGACGAAACAGGAATATAATAATTTAAGTAATTCCACCAGCATAATTTTTCAATATAAGGGTTAGTGTAACATTGATCTCCATAAGCTTCATAAACCAAAGGATTAAGAACAGTAATCAGCCTGGCATTTGTAATCTTAGTTTCGGCTGTTAAATGATAAATCCAGCCATTAATATCATAAAGTTTTGCCCTCATTGTTGCAGCGCCTAAATATTGATGATATAATCCTTCAGTAATTGGAAAAGCCACAAAAAAAGTTTTCATTTTATCAGTATCCAATGAAGAATAAGTTGATTCAGGATAATTATTATTTCCAATAGTTATTGTTTGCTTAAGGAAGTCCAAAGAATTAGTAATAAGATCTACATCAACAAAAAGAACATCATAAATTGTGTCTCCATTCCAAGGAAAACCATCATTAATAATTGGAACTTCAACAGTCCAGTCAATTAAAGGCCTGACATAAGGGCTTGACGGCATAAAAGTATTTGTTACAACAGGAATATAAGCATCATGGCCTCCAATTTTAATTATTTTACGGCTCCAAGCATTTGTTGCATCATAAGACCTGTCATTTAATACAGTATTTGTATAAGGAAATCCATATTGAGAGCTTCTAACAATATTCCCGCTGCCGTCATATACATCATAATGAATCATTGCATTAAGAATATAATCTCCTCCTCCTCTGGCAAGTTTATAACTGCCTGGAATAATTACTTCATCTATGTATCCAGAAGAAGCAACAGCCCTCATTTTGTATAGTTCTGGATCCAAATACCTCGAATATGACAACTGATTTACATTATAAAAAACATTCTGGTCCTGATCTCCGCATATATCTGGAGCAACACCATCCCATTCTGGATCTCCAGGTACTACTCCATCAGGGCAGTCAGGAATTGCAATATAATCTAAAGGCCGGGAATATTTTGGAACCTCTGATTGAAGAATTCCACAATTAGTGTGCCAAATATGGACTCCTGAATAATGCACAAAATCACAAGTAGGCGGAAAACCAGAATACTGCCCTGCTGCATCCTCTGTCCCTCCATAATAACAGCCATCACAACCTTGATTTTTATGCTGTGTTCTCATCCATGAACTATTCATATCAGCCTGCAATGAAACTTTATTTATTTTCAAATAATACTCTCTCTCTGGATGTAATGGATCTGAGATTCCATCAAAAAGTGCATTAACATCTTTAATCTTAATTTCATAACAGATTCTGTTCTGGTCATATAAAGGATTATTATCACATCTAATAACTCCATTTGGATCTGGAACAGGAGCAGGAACAACCGGCAGTTTATTTACATCCCAACAGCAAGTAATTGGATCTAAATAAGAATCAAAATCATGAAAAACAGCAGGCGGAGGAGTTATTAGATAAGCAGGATCATGAAGGCGAACTGACAAAGAATATATATCCTCATTTTTCTGTGATATAAAAATTCCATCTCCTAGAGGAGGGTAATTAATCTGGAATCCAAAAGTTCGGTATTGATACTCTCCACTGGAATTTAATATCCTGTCAGCTTTGTATTCAATTTTATAATGAATTGTGCTTAAATAAGCAAAATCTCCTGACCTATTTGGAAAAGTATATTCATTTATTGGGTCAGAATTATCATATGTAATATACAAATCGTGTGAATTACGTGCATCAGCAGTACTTCCTATAGCCGTTGATTCTAGCTGCCATTCAAATTCAAATAAATCCGTTGGTTCTCCGCTGGCATTTGTTGAAAGATTAGTTAAATCAAATTCTATAACAAACCAGTCAGGACATTCAGTGTCATAACCTGCTCCATCAACTCCATCATAACGTTCTAAAGTATAATGCGGATCGTAAAGTGCATAAACATTATCTCCAACATTACCAAGCCTTCCGCAATTACTTCCATCCCCTGGCGCTATCACATCCACTGAAAAATTATCCATATAAATTCTCAGTTCAGCAGAAACATTAACTAAAATAAAAGAAAACAAAACCAGAACCAAAAATAAAAACTTTTTTGAATTCATCTAATAGAATACAATTTAATACTTTAAATTCTTTTCTGTATTTTAGCTGAATTTTGCTTAAAAAAGAAAAAAAGAAAAAGAATCAAACAAAAAAATTCATTAAAACCAAAAGAAAAAAAAAGAGAAAACGAATTACAATTTTAGTTCAGCCTTGAAAAAATCTAGCGTTTTTTCTATTCCTTTTTCTAAATCAGTTTCAGGAGCCCATCCCAAAATTTTTTCTGCTTTGCTTATATCTGCAGTTAATTTTTTCGGGTCGCCTTTTCTTTCAGGCAAAAAATCTATTTCAGTTTCTTTTTTACTTACTCTGAAAATCATTTCAATCACTTCATTAACAGAAAAACCTTTTCCAGAGCCTAAATTAAAAACTTCAAAATCAAATTCTTCAATTTTTTCCAACGCAATTACATGAGCTTTTGCAAGGTCTTCAACAAAAACAAAATCCCGCACTTGTTTTCCGTCGCCAAAAACATTTATTTTTTCTTTTTTCAATACAGCGTTAATAAAATTTGGTATTGCATGAGTCTCTGGCTGATGCAGTTCTTTTGGGCCAAAAGCATTAAAGTAACGCAAAGAAACACTTTTCAGTCCAAACGCGCTGTTGTATAATTCCAGAATTTTTTCCAGTGTTTTTTTTGTTTCACCATAAGGCGAAACAGGATTTAATTCGGCAGACTCTTTTATCGGAATTTTTTTTGGCTCTCCGTAAACCGACGCACTGGAAGAAAAAACAAATTTTTTTATTCCTTTTTTTTGCATTTCTTCAAGCAATACAACAGAATTTATCACATTGTTTTTCCAGTATTCTTTCTCTTTTCTTGTGGATTCTTCAACCTGAGAAAAAGCAGCAAAATGAATTACTGCTTCAATTCCCTGCAAAGCTTTTTCTAAGAGTTTTTTGTCTCCAAAGCTTCCTTCAAAAAATTCTGCTTTAGGGTTTAATAATTCTTTAAAGCCTGTAGAAAAATTGTCTATTACCACGACCTCAAAATCTTTTTCAAGCAAAAGGTCAACTGTATTGCCTGCAATAAACCCTGCCCCGCCTGTAACCAAAACTTTCATTTAAACAACCTTTTTCCAAAGCAACTTTTCAGAAAAGTTGCATCAAAATTTTGTTCACAAACAAAATCTTGATTTTGTTGTGCACTTAAACCTTTGGGTTTAAGTTGCAACCTTTTTTTAAAAGGTTGAGCTTGACCAAAAACAGTCATGCTACGCATGACATATAGAATAAAAGAAATTAAAAACAGAATTAAGAAAATAAAAAATTGAAAAAGAAGGCTATAACTTTATGCCTTCCCATGGAACTTCTTCTTTGCTTCTGACTACAATTCCGTTTTCTGTTATTTCAAACGGGTGCGGAGACATAGACTGGTTGGTTCCGCGCATTTTCCTTACAAAAAGCGTTCTGTGCGGGGGGTGCATGTATAAAACCAATACACCGTCTACAACAAATTCTTCCACTCCAAAAGCGCTTATATTTGTTTTTTCTATTCCTTTTGTCTCTGAAGTCAGAATAGTAGTGCAGTCTAATTTTTTCAGTCCGTCTGTGAACTTGAATAAAGTTTTTCGCATTGCTGCTGCTCCTCTAATCCACATTGCCAGAGAAGTTGTGGAATCAACTGCCAGCCTTGTTGCGCCAACTTTTTCAATATACTCTGAAATTATATTCAGTTCTTCTAATACTTCTTCTTCAATGTTATCTGAATCTTTTTCTGCCAGATTCAGTTTATAGATTTTAAATAATTCTTTTTCCTGCAGTTTTTTTATGTCCCAGCGAAAGTTTTCCATATCCCAAGTGATGTTTTTCAAATTTGTTTCTAAAGTAACATACAATCCCGGCTCATTGTATTTTGTTGCGCCATTATACAAAAACTGTGTTGCAAAAATTGTTTTTCCTGTTCCTGCCCCTCCAGAAACCAGAATAGAAGCGCCTTTTGGAACACCTCCTTGAATTAATTCATCTAATCCTTCAATTCCTAACGGAACTCTCTTCATTAAACCACCTGAAAAAAATTATTTTATCTTATTAAATATGGTTTAAGTCTTAATAAACTTTACTGGTTTCAGTACTAAAAAGATAAATTAAAGTAGTTTAAAGGCATAATCATATAATGCAGGATTCAGTTGTATTAGGAGATGTAAATCTAGTTTCTTTGATTGATGTGCCGGAATGGAAATCAATTCTGATTGATTTAGTCAGTTCAGAAAAAATGGATCCATGGGACATAGATATTTTGTTTTTAGCAGAAAAATACCTGCAAAAAATAAATTCCTTGGAACAGGCAGATTTAAGGGTTCCGGCAAATGCAATCCTTGCATCAGCAATACTTTTGCGCGCAAAATCCAGATTATTAAAGATTCCTTCTTTAGAAGAAGAGGAAAAAACTGAAACAGACAAAATCATTGAAGAGTTTATTCCGGAATTAAGAGATGCACAAGCAATAAGAGAAGGAAAAATTTCTTTAGATGAATTAGTTGAAGCAATTGAAAGCATTGTAGAACAAACCAAAAAGAAAAAAAATAAAATAAAAGAAATGCCTGAACTGAAATTTCAGGTTCCGATTGCAACAGAAAACATTAATGCAAAAATGGAAAAAGTTCTGGGAAGAATAAAAGAAAAAGCTGATTCATCCGGAATGGTTTTATTCTCCAGCTTAGTAGATAAAGGTGCTCCGCTGGAAATCGTTGAAACATTTATTCCGCTCTTGTTTCTGCACGAAGAAGAAAAAATTAATCTCTGGCAGGAAGAATGGTTAGGGGAAATATTCATCAGTTTGCTCAGCAAAGAAAACGAAAACCTTAAATAAAACGAAATGCTCTTTCTATCTGATGAAAAAAAAAGAAGAAACAAGAAAAGAAGAAATTCACCCGCTTGAATTAATCAAGCCAAGGTCTTTGAAATTTTTGAGCCATAAACTGATTAACTTAGTGGAGTCAAGGTTATGGCTGAAAGTAATTGTTGGAATGTTTTTAGGAATAATTTTGGGTTTAATTTTGGGCCCGACAATTGGGATAATAGACCCGCAGGTTTCAGCAATTTTTGTTGAATGGCTTGCACTGCCTGGAACAGTTTTTCTGAGAATAATTCAGATGATAATTATCCCCTTAATTTTTGCTTCAGTAATAAGAGGAATTGCAGCAAACAATAATATTCAGTCACTCAAAAAAATAGGGCTGGTCGTAGTAGTATATTTTATTTTCACTACAATAATTGCAATCTCTTTAGGGATAGTTTTGGTTTCAGTAATTGAACCAGGGCAGTATATAAGCCAGGAAACAATTCAAAGTTCTTTTGAAAGCACACCAGCAGGATTAGGACAAGAACTGGAAACACCCAAACTACAGGAAGTTCCTGCTTTGCTTGGCACAATATTAACAACAAACCCGATTGGCTCAATGCTCCATGGAGAAATGCTTCAGATAGTAATTCTTTCAATAATCTTTGGAATAGCTTTAGTAAACATGAGCCCAAAAAGGTCTCGTCCAATAATAGAATTAATGGGTTCACTGCAGGAAGTCTGCATGACAATAGTTAAATGGGCAATGATTCTTGCTCCAATAGCAGTATTTGGGTTAATGACAAAAGTCGTAAGCCAGCTTGGAATAGAAGCATTAATCGGAACAAGTGTTTATGTACTAACAGTTTTGCTTGGACTTTTACTGCTTCTTTTATTTTATTTATTGATTGTCTTTTTTGTTGGAGGAATCCATCCAAAAGAATTCCTGAAATCAGCAAAAGACGTTCAATTGCTTGCATTTTCAACTTCAAGTTCTGCTGCAGTAATGCCTTTATCAATAAAAACAGCAGAAGAAAAACTAAGGGTAAGGCCTTCAATTTCCCAGTTTATTATTCCGATTGGAACAACAATAAACATGGATGGAACAGCATTATACCAGGCAATAGCAATAGTTTTTTTAGCACAGGTTTTTGGAATAGATCTGGCTTTAACTGCACTGCTCTTATTAGTAGTGACAATAGTAGGGGCATCAATTGGTTCTCCTGGAACGCCGGGAGTGGGAATGGTAATTTTAGCCGGAACACTGGGCACTTTAGGGATTCCGATTGCAGGAATAGCACTAATAATCGGGGTAGACAGACTATTGGACATGAACAGGACAGCAATAAATGTTACAGGAGACTTAACAGCATGTGTAGTGCTCAACAAAATAGTAAAACTGGATAAAAGCAGAAGAGAAGAAATAAATGAACAAACAAGACTGGAAATTCACAGAACAGAAAAAGGCGTGGACGTAATAATCCACGAACACACTGCATGAAAAAAATCCAAATCCAAAAAACAAGCCTTTAAAAGCTTTTTTTAACAATTGTTAAATTATGGCTGTGAAATTTCCCTGCGAAATCATTGGATGGACTATTTTGCCTTCAATTAGAAGAGAATTAACAATCTATTTAGTGAACAAAAAAAAGCTTTCAAGAAAAAAAGTCTGCGAGCTTTTGGATTTAACTCCAGCGGCCTTAACTCAGTATGTTCAGGGAAAAAGAGGAAAAGGAATAAAGCTTTCAAAAAAAGAAAAAGAAAAAATCCATGAAATGGGAGACTTTCTGCTTGGAAGAAAAAAAAGCCCAAAAAAGTTTATGGAAAAATCCTGTGAAATATGCAAAGTAATGAGAAAAAAAGAAACAAGTGATTGCTGTGGATAAAATTTATTTAGATAATGCTGCCACAACGCAGATAGATGAAAAAGTTCTGGAAGAAATGCAGAGAGTTGCATTAGAAAATTACGGCAATGCATCTTCACTGCATTCTCTTGGGCAGAATGCATTAGAAGAACTGGAAAAAGCAAGGGAAAAAACTGCAAAACTTTTAGGATGCAAAGCTTCAGAAATTTATTTTACTAGTGGAGGAAGTGAATCAAACAACACTGCAATAAAAGGCGCAGCAGGAAAAAAATTGATTGTTTCTGCAGTAGAACACCCTTCAATAATAAAGACAGCAGAGTTTTTAAAAGAAAACAGAAGAGAAGTTGTTTTTGCCCCAGTGGATGAAAAAGGAATAATCAAACTTGAAGAACTTAAAAAAGAAATTACTTCAGAAACTGCTTTGGTTTCTGTAATGCATGCAAACAACGAAATAGGCTCAATCCAGCCGGTAAAAGAAATCGCTGAACTCTGTGGAGAAAAAGTTTTGTTTCATTCAGACATGGTTCAGACAGCAGGAAAACTGGAAATTGATTTGCATAAACTAAATGCTGATTTGGCTTCAGTTTCTGGACACAAATTTTACGGACCAAAAGGCAATGGAGTTTTGTATATAAAAGAAGATACAAAATTAGATGCTTTAATTCACGGAGGAGGGCAGGAAAATAAAATGCGAAGCGGAACAGAAAACATTCCAGGGATTGCAGGCTTCTCAAAAGCATTAGAACTTGCTTATAAGAACAGAGAAACAGAAATGCAGAGGCAGGAAAAAATAAGGGATAAAATAATCCAGTCTCTTTTAGAAATAAAGAAATCAAAATTAAACGGCCATGAAAAACAAAGGCTCTCAAACAACGTGAACTTTTCTTTTTTTGGAGTCGAAGGAGAAGCTTTAATTACAATGCTAGATTTTGAAGGAATTCAAGCTTCAACTGGTTCAGCTTGTTCAAGCAAAAGCCTTAAGATAAGCCATGTGCTGAAAGCAATCGGGTTAGACCATATCTGGGCTCATGGTTCTTTAAGGATTTCACTTGGAAAAAATAATTCAGAAAAAGAAGTTGAAGTTGCTTTGGAAAAAATTCCTGAAGTTATAGAAAAGCTTAGAAAAATGAGTTCGGTCAAAATCTAAAAAAAAGGAAGTGAAAATACAAGAAAGAAAATTAAATATTTTAGCTAACAAAAAGCACACTGTAAAGTGTGCATGCATGGCTTTATGCCATGCTTCGTGACTCGCGAGCGAAATCGCGAAGGTGAGAAAATGTATTCAGAAAAAGTAATGGAAGAATTCAAAAAACCAAAAAACATGGGAAAAATTAAAAACCCAGATGCAATAGCAGAAGTCGGGAATCCCATCTGCGGAGACATGATGAAAGTCTATCTAAAAGTTAAAGATAACAAGATTGAAGATGTTAAAGTAGAGACTTTTGGCTGTGTTAGCGCTATAGCAACTTCTTCTAAAGCAACTGAAATGATTAAAGGAAAAACTTTGGATGAAGCATTAAAACTGACAGAAAAAGAAGTTGCAGATGCATTAGACGGACTGCCACCAATTAAAATGCACTGCTCTGTTCTGGCAGTAAAAGCAATAAAAAAAGCAATTGAAGATTACAAGAAAAAACAGCTCTGTAGAAATGATTTATAAAGGCATAAATAGGAGGTTGTGCCTCCTACTTATGGTGATCCTTTATGACTATATTATACCCTATTCGTGTTAATAACTTTTTCCATTTAGTGGAAAAATTGTGTGAGATTGTTAGTGTGAAAAACACTAACCACTATCACTCAAAGAAAATGTATGGAAACATCAAATTGACTTTCCTTGTATGTTACAAAGAAAAACTGAACGTGTCTTACAGGCGTTTTGTAGAAATATGTGAAGAGAATAATATG
>JAFCDN010000021.1 GCA_017609625.1 Candidatus Iainarchaeum sp. | reverse complement strand
AAATTTTTAAATCTCCATCTGTGCCGGTCATACTCTAATCATAGTCTTTCTAGTTTGCCGTTTGTTTGTGGGTTGTTTCTTCTGCTGGGAATGAAAGTGATTCCTTGTTTTTCTTATGAAGTGGACTGGTATGTAGATGGAGAAAAAGTTGGGACTAATGAAATTTGGTATGTTGAGTTAAGCCAAATAGAAAAATGGAACTGGTTTTTTGAATATCCTCTTTCTCCAGGAAGCCATGAATTAAAAGTAATCTTAGACCCATCCAACAATATTGAAGAATCAAATGAATCAAATAATGTTATTACTTCAACAGTTGAAGTAGAATAAATTGTTTTTCTTGTTTTTTGTTTTAATGTTAGTGCTCGTGGTGCTCGTGCATTGGATTTCCACAGCAATGATTTATTTCAACTGTTTTTCCGCACTCTTCGCATTTTAGCATGTCGCCTTCAATTTTCATTGGCTTTCCATGACATCTGTTAGACTCTACTTTAGAACTGCAGTTATTACAAACTAATACAGCCATTTTCTCACCTCTATTGAATTAATAATCTATTTCTGAAGCAAAAGCTTTAAATAATAATCGTTACTAAATAATATTCATTACTAATAGTGATTTTATGGTTCAGAAAAGAAAAACAATTCAGATGCAAAAAATTTTAGACTATTTATCAAGTGTTAAAACCCATCCAAAAGCAGAAACAGTCTATAAAGCGGTGAAAAAAGATATTCCTTCAATTACTTTAGCTACGGTTTATAGAAATCTAAACAAGTTAGCAGAAGATGGAATGATTTCTAAGCTGGAAGTTAATGGAGAATTCAGGTTTGATGCAGACTGTTCTTTGCATGAACACTGTATCTGCAAAAACTGCGGGGAAATTTTTGAATACTTAGATAAAAAACTTCCAAAAAAGATTTTAAAAAATTTTAAGTCAAAAAAGTTTTCTCCAACTTCAGTCAATGTAATTTTTTATGGAGTGTGTACTAAATGCAAGAAGAAAATGAAATAAGAGGAAATAAAATGGTTAAAATAAACCAGCAGGCGCCGGAGTTTACTGCAAACGCGTTTTACAAAAATGAAATAAAAGAAATCAGCTTATCTGATTTCAAGGGAAAATGGGTTGTATTGTTTTTTTACCCTGCAGATTTTACTTTTGTCTGTCCTACAGAGTTAGGGGAACTGGCGGATAATTACAAAAAATTTCAGGAAATGAATGCAGAGGTTTTAAGTGTAAGCAAAGACACAGAATTTGTTCATAAAGCCTGGCATGATAATTCTGAAACAATAAAAAAAGTAGAGTTTCCAATGCTTGCAGACCCTGCAGGAAAAATCTGTGGTGCTTATGGAACTTTGATTGAAGAAGAAGGATTAAGTTTGAGAGCAACTTTTATTATTGACCCTGAAGGAAAAATTAAGGCCTTTGAATTCCATCACAATGATATTGGAAGAAGTGTTGTAGAATTAATGAGAAAAATTGAAGCAGCAAAGTTTGTCAGAGAACATAAAGGGCAGGTTTGCCCGATTAACTGGAAGAAAGGGGATAAAGCCTTGAAGCCGAGTATAGATTTAGTTGGAAAAATTTAGTTTTTCTCTTTCCTCATTTTAGTTAACTCAAACGGCTCAACAAATTTCATTTTTTCTTCTAATACAATATATTCTTCTTTTTCTGCGCCTTTTTCAATAAAATAATCTGCAATTTCCTGCACAACTTTTTCAGGCGAGCTTGCTCCAGCGCTTACTCCAACAGTTTCAATATTCTCAAACCATTTTTCCTGTAAATCTTCTACTCCGTCAATCAGGTAAGCTGGTTTGCCTTGTGCTCTTGCAGTTTCCATTAATCTTTTGGAATTAGAAGAGGTTTTTGAACCCACAACCAAAACCAAATCAACTTTTCTAACTAATTCTTTTATTGCTGACTGCCTGTTGGTTGTAGCATAACAAATATCTTCTTTTGGCGGGTCTTTTATTTGCGGAAACTTTTTTTTGATTGCTTTAATTATTTCTTTTGTTTCATCCATGCTTAAAGTAGTCTGGGTTAAATACGCTAGTTTTTCTTCTTTTTCTAAATCCAGTTTTTCAACATCTTCTTTGTTTTCTACTGCAAAAATTCCTTGTTTTAATTCTGCCAAAACTCCTTCTGCTTCTGCATGGCCTTTATGGCATACATAAATAATTTTGAATCCTTCCTGAGCAAACTTTTTTACTTCTAAATGAACTTTTGTTACTAATGGACAGGTTGCATCAATCACTTTTAGATTCCTTTTTTTTGCCAGCTCATAATGTTCTGGGGGAGAGCCATGAGCAGAAAAAACCACTACAGAATTTTCCGGAACTTCATTTAAATTTTCAATTGTTTTTGCCCCTTTTTTTTCCAGTTCTTCAACCACTTTTTTGTTGTGCACTATTTCGTGTTTTACATAAACCGGCTTTCCAAACAACTTTAAACAGGATTCTACAACTTCTATTGCTCTTTTTACTCCAGCGCAGAATCCTCTTGGTTTAATCAGAAAAACTTTTTTTACACTCAAAAAAATCACTCTTTTTTCTCTTCTGAGGTTTTTGTTACACCTTTTTCTGAAAAAGGTGTTTTTTCTGCAATTTCGTTTAATTCTTTCACTATTTTTTTTATTTCTTCTTCTGACAATCCGTGTGCAATCAAACCCTGCTCTAATGTTTCAAATGCTGCCGCATGGCATCCAACACAATGGATTCCGTGATTAAATAAAACCTGTGCAGTTTCAGGGTATTTTTTTATCATTTCAATTATATTTATTTCTTTTGTTATTTTGCTCATGTAATCACTCCTTTATAAAAATTCTTTTTGGCAAGGTTTTTTAATGCAAAAGGTAGTGCTCAGGAGTCTGCAACACCATCTTTACATTAGTTTTATATATTCTGAAAATTAAATGTTATATATTTCTATATGTGATGAATAGTGTTTTTTAATGGAAATAGATAATAGGATTTTAGTTGCTGTTGTAGTTATTGCTATTGTTGTTTTGTTTGTTTTTTTTGGCGGGCAAGAAGAGCAGATTTCTTTTTCTGATGGTGTAAGTAAAGTTAATGATTTGTGGACAGAAAGTGGTTTTGATAGGAGTTCTTTGCGTGATTTGGGTCAGAGTCAGGTTGCGTTGGAGCAGTTGAATGCTTTGGAGAGTGAGCTTGTTTTTTTTCAGGATTCTTTGAGTGAATACAAGCAGGATAAGGGGGTTGAGGCTTTAAGTGATTTTATTGAGATTCAGTTGTATGTTGTTGAAGAGTTAAAATTGGCTTTAAAAATAAATAACGCTAAAAATGAATTGGTTAATGCAACTGAAGAGGATGTTTGTTCGTATTTTTATGAGTTAAATGTTTTAGGGGAGAATACTATTCTTTTGAATGAGCAGATGAGAATAGTAAATGAAGCTGTTCTTTCTTTTAGTGAAAACTATCCTGAGTTTTTGGATGAATCTAATTTGGAGTCTTTGTTGGTGGATGATTCAGATTTTGATTCAGTAATCCTAGAAAATCAGGAAGTGTTAGAACAGTTAAAGGAGGCTTGCACTTGAAAAAGTTTTTGTTAATTTTTTTTGTTGTTTTGTTGTGTTCTTTTGTTTTTTCTCAATCTATTGGTGATTCTGAGATTGATGTATCCATATTGTTTAGTAATGCAGCTAAGACTGTTGATGTTTTGTTTGTTCATGTTCCTGTTTTAGGGGAGTCTGAAAGCATATTAAATGAAGTTTCTGTTGATAGTGTGTCTTTGGTTAAGTATATGGACAGATTTAATATTCCTGAAAGTGAAAGGGATTCTTGGCTTGAGTCTAATGTTTTAGAAGAAGATTTTGAAATTGTTGAAGGCAGTGCTCATAGAATAAAAAATGAGAAAGGAGAGTTTTCTGATTATTTTGTTTGGGTTAAGGAAATTGATTTTGATAAAGAGCAAATTGTTGGGTATGTTATGACTGGGGTTGATGGTTATGGTGTTGGGGAGGATGTTTCTGAAAATGCAGTAATTGAAACTGTAAGCTTAAGAGAATTTCGGAAAGTGGATTGTGGGGTTAAAGGCAAACTTGGGTTTGGTGAGAGTTATTCTTGTTTGCTTCCTGAGTTGGATGGCAGCACAATAACAATAACAATAAAGTCAGTTTATCTGAAGAAAAAATTGGTTTCTCTTGGGGTGAAATGGAGTTTTTCTTTTTTTAGGGATGTTTTTTGGGAGGATCGTTGGCTGAATGTTGAGTTTGCTGGTGGGCGTGATGGTTTTGTTGTGAGGAAGGATTCTGAGGATGAATTAATTAAGTATTCTGATTTGATGGCAGAAAATCCTGAACAATATGTGTTTAAGTTTCCTGGAGAAGATTCTGAAAGAAATGTAAACTATTTGGTTTTTGTTTCTGGTTTGTATAGTGAGGAAGTAAGGTTTGAGATAGGGTATGTTGATTTGGATAAAGAGGTTTCTTGGCTTGATCTTGAATCATCAAAGGAATTTAATGCAGACAGAATTCCAAAAGAGTTTATTGCATTTAAATGTGCTCCTGATGAATTGTGGGTTGATGAGTTGGTGTTTACTAAAGAAGATTTGAATAAAGGAAGAAATGTTAAGACTTGTGTTGTTTCAGGTTTTTCAGAGCCAACTGAAATAATTCGTGTAAAAGTTGATTCTATCAGTAATAACGGGAAAACTGTTTCGTTTAAGGTTAAGCATTATGATGTGAGTTCTGCTCTTGATGAAATTTTGAGGCTTGCTGAGTATGACTATTATGATCCCAGCATGCTTGAGATTTTTGGAAGTCAGATTGCTATTGATTTGTTTTTGGCTTATTCTGATGAGTTTGTAGAAATTGCTAGGGCTGCTAAGTGGTCTTCTCCATTGGCTTTTAGAGCTTTAGCTGAGGAGAATGTTTCTGCTTTTTTTGTTAGTAATTCTGATGTTGTTGTGGAGGCTTTTGTTGAGATTGCTAATGCCATTGGACCGGGATTATCTAGGAAGACTTTTATGTCTATTGTTCTATATGATGGTGTTTCTGGTTTGTTTGTTGAGTTTCCTGATGAGTTTGTTGAGGTTGTTAAGGCTTCTGATACTAGGATAGACTATGTACTTGTATATATTGCTAGAACAATATCGGAGGTTGGCAGGAAGAAGCTTTTGGATGATTATATCGCTTATCTTAAATCAGAGAAGGAGATTCTTGATTTATTTACTGTTAAATATGGTGTTAGACCTATGAAAATGGCTGGTTTTTTGGATAGAAAAGCTGGAATTATTGATAGTCCTGAGTATGATATTGAATATGAAAAAGAGGTTTATGCTGCAATAAAACAGAATGCAGAAGAAAAAAATTTGGATCCTGAATTTTTGGCAGCAGCAATGTTTCAGGAAGGTTTTGTACTATTAATGGATAAACGGCCTGAAGAATATTCTATTGATTCTATTGCAAAAATGGGAATGGATGCTTTTTATTCAGATCTTGACAGCCTTAAAATTGAAGGGTATATAAGAGATGATTTTGTTGAAGGCATAGAGTTTAAGCTTGGCGAAATGAGAAATAATGAAGTAGGTTTTAGTGTTCAAATGGTTTATTTTAAGGATACATTTGCTGTGGTGGAGGCTTTTAGTTCTATGCTTGCTCAAAGAAGAGATAATTTTTTGGATGCAGCAGACGAAATGGGTGTTGATATTGAAACTCTTAGTCAAGAGCAAATTCGGGCAGGTTCTTATTTGTTTTATAATGCTGCAAATCCAAAAAGTTTACTGAAAAAAGATGGTTTAGAAAACCTGTTAAGAAAATATGCGTCTACTGACAATAGATATCGTTTCAATTACATGCGAGTTGTTTCCACTGCAAATTATCTAAAATATCAAGGGATTTTTGAATCGGAATAGATAATAAAATTGTTTTTCTTCAGTTGATTTTAATGGCAAAAATTGTTTTCAAAACTTTTGGCTGTAGCAACAATTTCTCTGAATCAGAAGCAATGGCAGGTCTGCTGGAAAAAGCAGGCTTTTCTGCAGAAGAATCATCAGATTTTTCCAGAGCAGATGTTGTTGTATTCAATATGTGTTCAGTTAAAGGCCCTGCAGTTAACACCTGCTTAAACCAGATAAAAAAACTGAAGAAAGAATCTTCAGGAAAAAAAATTATTGTTGCAGGCTGTGTTCCAAAAGAACTGCTTCAAAAAATCAAAAAAATAGACAAAAACATCGGAATAATCAACACTCATAATATTGAAAAAATAAAAGAAACAGTTCAATCAGTCCTTCAGAACAATCCAAAAGATTTTTTTTCTTCTGAAAGAAAAGTCAAATTAGGTTTTCCAAAAAAAAGAATTAATTCAGTTGTTTCTATTGTTCCAATTCTTTCAGGATGCAATGATTTCTGTTCTTACTGTTCCACTAAATTAATCAAAGGCTCTCTTTTTTCTTACCCTAAAGAAATAATTTTACAGGAAGTAAAAAAAAGCCTTAAAGAAGGGTGTAAAGAAATTTGGATTACTTCACAGGACAATGGGGCATATAAAACAGAAAAAGGAAAAACAAAGCTTCCAGAACTCATAAAAGAAATTTCTGTTCTGGAAGGAAAATTTTTCATACGCATTGGAATGGCCAATCCGACTTATATTCTTCAATGCCTTCCTGAACTGATTTCTGCAATGAAAAAAGAAAAAGTATTCAAGTTTTTGCACATTCCGATTCAGTCAGGAAACAATGAAATACTGAAAAAAATGAAGAGAAGGTATTATGTTCAGGATTTCAAAAAAATTGTAAAAGTTTTCAGGAAAGAGATCCCGGAAATAACTATTGCAACAGATATTATTGTTGGCTTTCCTGAAGAAACAGAAAAACAGTTTTATGATTCCTTGAAGCTTGTGGAAGAAATAAAGCCAGATGTTTTGAATATTTCCCGTTTCCAGTCACGCCCTAATACTTTTGCTTCTAAAATGCCTCAGCTTTCCGGAGCAAAAATTAAAGCGCGTTCAAGAAAAATGACTTCTTTGTTTTATAAAATCTCTGAAGAAAAAAACAATAAATGGGTTGGAAAAAAATGTGAGGTTTTGATTGACAAAAAAGGAAAAAAACAAAACCAGTGCCTTGGAAGAGACTCTTCTTATAAACAGATTTTGTTTGAAGAAAAAATTCCGCTTGGAAAATTTGTTAAAGTAAAAATCGTTTCAGCTGAAAGATTTCATTTGAATGGACAAATTTGTGGTTAATTTCAGAAAACCTTATTAATAATAAATTCCACAAATTAGTTAGATAACTTTTTTCAGGAGGGGGTTTAAACGAATAAGAGAGTTTTTTTTATATTACTTTGTTTTCTAGTTTTTGCAGTGGTTTTTTCTGGTTGTTTTCAGCCAGGGGAATTTGAGCCAACCGGAGAGGCGCTTAAAACAAAAACACCTTCTTCTATAATTACTCCTTCTTATCCTACAGTTCAGATAAATGAAACAGCTATTGAATTCAGAGATGCAACTTTATTTTACGAAGACTTTAATGGAGTGCAGCATTCACTTCCAGGGTATACTAGAAGCAATGCGTCTAATGGAACATCTTCTACTATAGTTATTGACGGCCAGACAATCTGGTATAAGATTAGCACAACAGACTTTAATGTTTTTGATGGAAACATTACTTTTAGAGAAAACAATTCAACTGGGCCAGTAATAGATCAAATAAATTATATTGAACTAGGAACTTACCAAATCAACATTACAGGAGAAAATCAACAGGTTTTTATTTACAGATTAATGGTTGATGAGTTACTTGCAAATATGTGGCTTTTCTTTGACAGGCAGGCAATGCAAACAAAATACAACAAATATTTTTTCTTTTATGGAACAGACACAACTGAAAACACTTATCCAAATTATGACTTTTATGTTCCCCACAACTCTATGATGCCTCCAGAGTATGGAGGAGATGTAAATTACACTTCAAATGAATTTTTTGTTGCACACTTTTCAATTGACGAAGACAGTGATTCAGGCGGACAATTTTATTTCAGCCATGACATGAACTTTTTCATTGATACAGGAACAGGAAATTTGATTCAGCTGCCTAATGAACAACTCAGCTCTTATTGGTATGAAGCAGATTATGACCAAGGAACAAAGTTTTTGGATGAAGATCCGGCAACACCTTATCCTTCCTCTGCTTACACCAGCTATGGTTCTTTTATTGAACTAGTGAATCAAAATTATACTGCAATGATTCCAGAAAATCTTGTTGTAAGATGCTCTAATGGAACTCCTTCAGGGGAATGCTCTGGATTGAATTACTGCAGTAACGGAGAATTTGTTTCAGCCTGCCAGTATTGTGGTTGTCCTTTAGGACAAACATGCAAAAAGATTGGCGGAACACCAACTTGTGTTTCAGGCACTGATCCAATTCCGGTAGACAGGTAAGCAAGCAAATAATTTAGTGCTGTCTTACAGCACTTTCTTTTTCTATTTTTTCACAAACTTTAGAGGCATCATTTTCAGATAATCCTTAACTTCAATCTTCTTTTTTTTCTGCACAAGCTTGTTCCATTTTTCAAAATTAATCCATGTAAACCATTTTCCTTTTTTCCTGAATTTCTTTTTTACCAGCAAAACCACTCTGGAAGGCTTGTACTCTGAAGCAATTTCATATCCTGAAAGAAACTTTTTCAGTTTTTCTGTGAATTCAAAAACTTCTTTATGCAAAGGCATGTTTTCCTGTTTCATTCTTTTCCTGCTTTCGCCTACAAACATATATGCTTTAACTTCAATAAAATCTGGATCAGCTTTTTTTATCAGCTTGGCATAATTTTCTTCTTCAACGTCATTCATTTTTTTAATCAAAGTAATCCTGATGCAAGTCCTTTGTTTTTTCTTTTTCATTTCTTTTAGACTTTTATTCAGCCTTTCCCAGTAATCTTTAAACAGCGGAGCATCAATTTTTTTGAGGATTTTTTTGTTTGGTGCATCTAAACTAATATACAACTGCGTTAATGGCTTTAATTTTTTTATCTGCTCTGGATATTGTGCGTTTGTAACCATAAAAGTTGAAATCTCTTTTTTATTTAACAGTTTAATGAATTCATTTATTTTTGGATAAATTATTGGCTCTCCGTTTAAAGATAAAGCACAATGTTTTACTTTGTTGCTTTCTTTCCATAAATCTATTTTTACATCTTTAAATCCTTTAAATCCGCTTAAGAGTTTTTTTTGTTCTTCCAGACATCCTTGTAAAATTTCTTCTGGTTCATCTATTTTCCATTTCCATTTCTTGCTTACCGGAGCTTTATAGTCTCTCCAGCAGAAAACGCATCTGTTTGCACAGCTAAAACTGGTTGTCATCTGCAGGCACTGATTGCTTTTTATTCCATAAAACTTATACTTGTAGCATTCTCCTTTTCCTCTGAGCATGTTTTTTGTCCAGCCGCAGATTTTCACTGCAGAATGCTGTCCTACAATTCTATACTGTTGTTTTTCCAGCTTTTTTTTGGCTTCTTGTGTTAACATAAAATCACTTTTTGTTTTTGGTAAAGCTTTTTTCCAAAAAGGTTTTTTTGCTCAAACTTTTTTTTGAAAAAAGTTTGTATTGTTGTTTTTCTGATTTTTTTTGGCTTCTTCTGAAAGCATAAACTTCACTTTAAAAAAAGAATTAAACTTTTGGAATAATTTTTCCGTCAGGGTTTTTTTGCGGGTTTTTCAGTTTTTTTCTGATTGCATCAGCTATTTCATCTTTTATTACATGTTCTAATTTGCATGCACATTCCATGTGATTTTTCATTTCCAGAATGTCTTTTAAGAACAGTTCAGTTAACCTAAGATTTCTTACAATTTTTTTTGCAGTGTTTTTTCCTTTTTGTTTAAAGAAAACTCCTTTTCTTCCGTCGTACTTGATTAGTCCTTTTTTTTCTAATTTTCCAAGCATTTCCACTACAGAGGGCAATGAAATATGCAGAACTTTTGCAACATCATTTGAATGAACTGGTTTTATTCCTTCTTCTTCAAGCAGAAAAATAACTTTCAAATACATTTCTTCGTTTTCAAAAGTTTTTTCATGCACTAAACAGCATAATTCTTTGTTGGAGTATTTTTCTTTCATTAATTAATTTTTTATGAAAAAAGCTTTTAAATGCTTTTTTAGGCTAGCCTAATGTATTTTTTTCTGTGCAAACCTTTAATGCAAACTTTTATTAACTTCCGATGAGTAAATAAATTCAGGCAGGTTTTATTTGGGGTGGTTGGATTAATAAGATAGTTTTTCTTTTTAGTGTTTTTTTTCTGTTTTTGTTTGTTTTTTTCTCTGGTTGTACTGAAGATGGAGTTGGAACTGCGATAAAGCCTTTGAAAGCAGAAAAGGATTTAACCCCAAAAAAACCAGCTTGTGTTCCAGCAACTGAAGTGTGCGACGGTGTGGATAATGACTGCGATAATTTGGTTGATGAAGAAAATGTTTGTGAAATATTGATAGAACCACAAGAAGAAGTGACTATAAGAAATGTTTATGGGCAGTCAGAACAAAAAGAAAAGATTCAGATTGCTTCTGTGGATGGAAAAGCTTTTCTTAAAAAAAATCTGCCTGAAAGTGTGAGTGAATTAGAAGAGCCTAAAATTTTTGGTTATATAATAGAATTGCAGGATAACCCTGTTTCTGTTTTTGTAGTAGAAAAAAATAAAGAAATACTCCAAAAAGAAGCACAGGTTGAAGAATTAAAGAAGGAATTAGAATCCTACAAAAGCAAAGAAGACAATCCAATAATTTTTTTCTCTGCAGCTGACTTGGAAATAGCAGAAAATGAGCTTGCAAAAATGAAAGCAGTATTAGAAGAAGATATTGAAAACTACAGAACTGCTGTAATTCAAAAGCATGAAAATGTAAAAATCAAAATAAACCAAATCCTTCCAAAAGCAAAAATTGCAAATGAGTATAAAGAAATTTTTAATGGAATTGTATTAAATGTTTCAGAAAAAGAAGCTTTAGAATTAGAATCTCTGCCTGAAGTAAAAAAGGTTTATCCAAATTATGAAGTTAAGGCTTTTTTGATGGATTCTGTTCCTTTGATTAATGCTGATGATGTTTGGTTAATGCAAGATTACAAAGGGAATTATGTTACTGGAGAAGGTATTACAATTGCAGTAATTGATACTGGAGTGGATTATACTCACTCAGATTTAGGTGGATGTTTTGGTTTAGGTTGTAAAGTGGCTGGAGGTTATGATTTTGTTAATGATGATTCAGATCCAATGGATGACCATGGACATGGAACACATTGTGCTTCAACAGCAGCAGGAAATGGAATATTAAAAGGAGTGGCTCCTGATGCAACAGTTTATGCATATAAAGTATTGAATTCAAGGGGAAGTGGCTGGCCAGCTGATATTATTGCTGCAATAGAAAGAGCAGTTGATCCAAACCAGGATGGAGATTATTCTGATCATTTAGATGTAATCAGCATGAGTCTTGGGGGGCCTGGAAACTCAAATGATCCAACGTCTATGGCAGTTGATACTGCAGTTGATTTAGGAGTTGTTGCAGTAATTTCCGCAGGCAACAGCGGGCCCTGGAGTAATACAATTGGTTCTCCTGGAACTGCAAGAAAAGCAATAACAGTTGCTGCTTCTGATAAATCTGATTTAATTGCAGGATTTAGTTCCAGAGGGCCTGTGGAATGGTCTGATATGACAATAATAAAACCTGATATAACTGCTCCTGGAGTGGATATTTGTGCTGCACAATGGGATTCTGCCTGGGAAGCAAACAAGTGTTTTGATGATAAACATACTGCAATTTCCGGAACTTCAATGGCAGCACCGCATGTAGCAGGAGCTGCTGCTTTACTAAAGCAACTGCACAGAGATATAACCCCAAGCGAAGTTAAATTTATTCTGCAGGAAAAAGCTGTGGATATAGGAGAAAATGTTTATGCTCAGGGTGCAGGAAGAATTGATATACTTGAATCAGCAAGCATGGATTTTGTTTCAACATTAAACGTAGATCTTGATTATATAGGACATGCAAAAGAAGAAATTAAAATTAATGGAACAGCAAGCGGAACAGATTTTTCTAATTATACTTTAGAAGTTGGAGAAGGATTTAATCCAACTGAATGGACGCTTGTAGCAGAATCAAATTCTCCTGTTGTTGATAATGTGTTAAATCCTGTTTATTTTAATACATTAACTTTAAGAGATGGAATAAATTCATTAAAGCTGACAGTAGAAGACACTCAGGGAAACTCAAAATACTTTAAGCATAGGTTTATAGTAGACAATTACACAATAGAAATAGTTTCGCCAAAAGATTCTGATGAACTAAAAGATGTTGAAACAGTAAATATAACCGGAACTGTGAGCGGGCCTAATATTGAAGAGTATATAGTTGAATATGGTTTAGGATCTAATCCAACTGAATGGACTGAAATTTCCAGAAGTTCAGATACAGTAACTGAAGGATTGCTTGCAGTATGGAATGTAACTGAATTATTTGATGATACTTATACACTGAGAGTTAAAATAAAAAACATTTATTATGATTCTGCAGAAGAAGAAAGTATTTCAGTAACCTTAAATAATATTTACATTGATTTTCCCCCTCAGCGAAGCATATTTAGAGCAGGTGACACAATTCAAATAATTGGAAATATCAAAATGCCTGGATTTACTGGTTATGATGTTTATTATTATCCAATGAAATCAGTAGTAAATTCAAGGCAAGGAATAACTTTAACAAACAACGGCACTACACAAATCAGCAATGGAATAATTGCTGAATGGGATACAAGTTCGATAACAGAAGCAGAAATGTATATGTTAATGCTTGAAGTTTCAGGTTCTGATAAAAAAATATATGAAGAAGTTTTATTATTTTTTGATCCGACATTAAAAGAAGGATGGCCTAAAAAATTTAATTGGCTTGAATTTGAATGCCCTTGGGAAGAGAATGATGTCTGCAATTTTTGGGGCGGAAATGTAATACCAGTTATTGATGACATTGATAATGATGAAAGCAAGGAAATAATGTTTTTGATAAGGCCTGACAAATTTTATGCTTTTGGTGCAGATGGAAACCCGTTAAATGGATTTCCAATAACTATCCCTGTAATAGTTGATGGAGAAATAATTAATGAACCTGATTTTGATATTCCGTTAGATGTTTTTGAATTAGGAATGAATGACAATATTCCTGTTGTAGGGGATTTAGACGGAGACGGTTTTAAAGAAATAATATTTCAAGGATTTATTTTTGGTTTTGATTTTGATTCCATTTATTCTATTCATATTATTTATGCTTATGATTACCAGGGAAATCTTGTTTCAGGCTGGCCTGTTTTGATAGATGGCGGATTCGCTAATTCTAATTCTCCTGTAATTCAAGATCTTGATAAAGATGGTTTGTCTGAAGTAATTGTTAAAGGAGGCCAAGAAACTTATGTGTTTGATAGTTCAGGAAATGAATTATTAAGAATTGAAACTCCAGAAAATTGGGGGACTGTGGGGGGATTTGAGACAACTCCTGCTGTAGGAAATCTTGATCAAGACCCTGAATTAGAAATTATTAGTGTTGGCACTGTAGGAGAAGGTCCAGGGACAATTGACCAGGCAACCTTATATGCATTTAATCTTGATGGGTCATTTGTAACCGGTTGGCCAAAAACAATGCCAGGATTAATTTTTGGTTCTCCTGCAATTGCAGACTTGGATAATGATGGAGAAAACGAGGTAATTATGCCTGTTATGCGAGGGTGGGAAAATTCAGAAAAAGGACTTTATGTTTTAGACAACACAGGCAATGTGGTTTCTGGCTGGCCTAAGTTAACAGATTATGCTGTTTGGTCTTCTCCTGCTATAGGAAATCTTGATGACGACCAAGAATTGGAAATTGTAGCTGAAGATCTTTCTGGAAATGTTTTTGTTTTTGATTTTGAAGGCACAATAAAACAGGGCTGGCCAAAATATTCAATGGCAGGAATCTCTTCGCCAAGTATTGCAGATATTGACAATGACGGTCGTGCTGATGTTTTATCAAGAGGTGCTTATGGTATTTATGCATGGAACTCTGATGGAAGTTTGATTGATGGTTATGTAAAAATGATTAATCAAGGAGTTGCAACTCCAACATTAGGAGACATAGATAATGATGGTGAATTAGAGATGGTTTCTTCTGAGACTTGGGGGAATGGGTTTAGCACAGTTTATGTTTGGGAAGTAAACAGCCCAGACAATCAACCAACAATGCATTGGCCTCAATTTCATCATGATGCACAACATACTGGACTTTATCCAAGTCAGAATACACTTCAATGTTTTTCAGGCCAGTTAATTGGAGATGTAGACGGAGATGGAGAAGTAAATGAAACTGATTTGAATATTTTAATTGAAATTGTTTACAAAAATTCAATTCCTGTTCCAGAAAATGTTTGTTGTTCAGATTTAAGTAAGGACGGAATAGTAAATTCAATTGATGTTGTAATGCTTTCACAAATATTGAATGGATTAGCTGAAAGCCCAGGAAAATGTCCGCTCTGCTCTAATGGAACTCCTTCAGGAGAATGCTCTGGATTAAACTACTGCAACAACGGAGAATTTGAAAACTGGTGCTGGAAATGCGGCTGCCCAACAGGACAAACATGCAAAAAAATCGGAGCAACAAAAACCTGCGTAGCAGACGGCGATGGCGGAATACCAGACATCACCTAACTTTAAAAGAACTTTTTGCTGAACTTTTTTATGAAAGAAAATTTATCTGAAGAACAGAAAAAAACAATTGAACCTTTTGTCAGTTCAACAGAAAACTCAATTTTTGTTTTAAGAAATTTGCCTGAAGTGGTAATGGGTGCTCTCTTTTCAAGATACTCCCGTTCTCCAAAAACTCTAAGGCAGTTATTGTTAGAAGAATTTATTTCAGATGAGAAAACAGGCTTTAATGAAATTGTTTCTTTTCAGACAGGAAAAGGAATAAAACAGGCTGTGGCAATAAAAAAAGCAGAAGAATTTTATGACAGAGTTTTGCTTGGATTTGGAGACGACAGTGTAGCAGAGCTCGGAGGAGCTCACCTTGCAGTAGAAAATGTAAGCAACATCTCTGTAAAACTTATTCAGGACGCAAGGCTTGGAATCTCTCCTTTAGAAAAATCCACGAGATATGTTTTTTTTGATGAAAAAGATAAAAAAGGAAATTACAGTTATTTCAAACCAAAAGAATTAATGGAAAGTTCTTTTGCAGATGAATATATTGAACTCTGTGATTCTTTGTTTTCTGCTTATTCCAAATTCCTTGAACCAATGACAAAATTCATTAAAGAAAAAAATCCGCAGGAAGAAAACATTTCAGACCGCGCTTATAATTCAACTGTAAAAGCAAAAGCCTGTGACGTGCTCAGAGTTTTCCTTCCAGCGTCTACTCTGACAAATACCGGCTTGTATGGAAACGGCAGAGCATTTGAATATTTAATTTCAAGACTTTCAAGTTATCCTTTAGAAGAAACAAAATCAATTGCAAAAGAAATGCATTCAGAATTATCAACTTATATTCCAAGTTTTGTTAAACGCTCTTTTGGAGAATTCGGAGAACCTACAATTCAATTCCTTTCAGAAACAAGAGAACAAACAAAAAAAGTTTCAGAAGAAATTCTTGAAAACGAAAAACCGCTTTTTGAAAAAAGGCAGGTTGCCAAAACCAAAGAAGAAGCAGAAGAGAGTGAAGAAGTTGTTCTGATAGATTTTGACAAGGATGCAGAAGAAAAAATCCTCTCAGCAATTCTGTACAGCAGTTCACATCTTTCAATGGAGCAGATAAAAGAAAAAATAAAATCACTTTCAGAAGAACAAAAGAAAAAAATTCTTTCAGCTTATGTTGGGGAAAGAAAAAACAGAAGGCATAAACCCGGAAGGGCTTTTGAAAATTCTTTTTACACTTTTGACATTTTAGGAAACTATGGAATTTTCAGGGATTTGCATCGCCACAGAATTCTTACACAGGAAAGACAATTGCTTTCGACAGAACACGGTTTTGTTTCTCCGGTAGAATTTGATTCAGTCGGCGTAAAAGAAGAATACACTTCTCTGATGAAGCAGGCAAAAGATTTGTTTGAAAAAATAGAAGAAAAAAATCCCTGGCAGGCGCAATACGCTGTTCCGTTTGGCTACAAAATCAGATGGTATATGAAAATGAATCTGCGCGAGGCATTTCATTTCTGTGAATTAAGAAGTTCAAAACAAGGCCATGCAGATTACAGGAGAATAGCAAAAAAGATTTCTGAAGAAATTAAAAGAGTGCATCCAACTCTTTCAGAAGAAATGAAGTTTGTTGATAAAAAAGAATATTCTCTTGAAAGGCTTGAAGCAGAAAAAGCACAGGATGAAAAAATAAAAGAAGTAGGAGAGAAATACAAAAAATAGGTTTAAGTTTTTTTTGTATTCTTTTTTTAAACTGGTGAGGCTTACTTGGATGTTGATGAATGGTTTCAGAAAAACTCTTTCAGGTCAAAGAGTTTTTCTGATGTAAAAAAATTAGTGCAGTTAAAAAGAAAGCAAAAAAAAACTATTTCTGTTGTAATCCCTACATTAAACGAAGAAAAAACAATTGCAAGCATTGTTTCTATACTAAAAAAAAGTTTAATGGATAAAAGAAAACTGGTTGATGAAATTATTGTAATTGATTCTGGTTCAACTGATAAAACAAAAGAAGAAGCAGAAAAAGCAGGTGCAGCATTTGTTTACAGCAAAGATGTTCTAAAGAGGCAGGGTTTTTACAAGGGAAAAGGAGAAAATATGTGGAAATCTCTGTATGCAGCAAAAGGAGACATAATTGTCTGGATTGACGGAGACATAAGAAACTTTCACACAAGGTTTGTTTATGGATTGGTTGGACCTTTGCTTACACAAAAAAACATTGGTTTTACCAAAGCATTTTACCAAAGGCCGATTAAAGTAGGAAAAGAATTAAGGCCTTTAGGCGGCGGCAGGGTAACAGAAATTTTAATTCGGCCTTTATTCAATATGTATTTTCCAAGGCTGTCTGGTTTTATTCAGCCTCTTTCAGGAGAGTATGCAATAAAAAGAGAAATAGCTGAAAGGATGTCTTTTTTCACTGGCTACAGCATTGAAACAGCTTTATTGATTGATATAGAAAAAAAATTCGGATTAAGAGTAATGGCACAGGTTGATTTAGTGAAAAGAATCCACAGAAACCAGTCATTGCTTTCTCTTTCAAACATGGCTTTTGGAATTTTGCAGGTTTTTGCCAAAAGAGCAAACACTTTGGGAAAGTTAATTCAAGTGCAGAAACCAAAAAAAGTTTACAGAACAATTGAAAGTGCAAAAGAAAACTCTAGGATAATTTATTCTTTAAAGAAAAAACCTATTCCAGAGGTTCAGAGAGACCCGATTATTACTGTAAACCAGTACAGAAAAAAATTCAAAAAAAACCCTGAATGGAGGTATGTATGAAAAAAATAGTTTTTTCAGATTTAGACGGAACATTGTTAGAACACAAGACATATTCTTTCAAAGAAGCTTTGCCTGCAATAAAAAAACTGAAAAAGAAAAGGATTCCGATAATTTTCTGTACAAGCAAAACCAGGGCAGAAACAGAATTCCTGCAGAAAAAACTTTTAATAAAAGGGCCTTTTATAGTTGAAAACGGTTCTGCAGTATTTATTCCAAAAAAATTTTTTTCTTTTTCTTTTCCTTTCACAAAAAAAACAAAAACCCACTTAATAATCGAACTTGCAGTGCCTTTAAAAAAAATTCTTCCGAAATTCAAAAAACTGAAAAAAAAATTCAGGTTAAAGTGCTTTCACGGAATGTCCGCTAAAAGAGTTTCTCTTATAACTGGTTTGCCTGTTTCAATTGCTGCACTAGCAAAAAAAAGAGAATATGATGAACCTTTTCTCCTGAAAAACCCTTTAAGAGAAAAAGAGCTTTTCAGGGAAATGAAAAAACTAAAGTTAGAGTATACTAAAGGCGGAAGATTTTATCACTTGCTTAAAGGAACTGATAAAGGAAAAGCAGTGAAAAAGCTTATTGAATTGTATAAAAAACAATTCAAAGAAGTTGTTTCCTATTCCATTGGAGACTCGCAGAATGATTTTGAGATGCTAAAACAGACTGATTATTCTTTTTTGGTGCAGAGAAAAGACAAAAGCTATGCTTCAGAAGAATTCTCTAAAGCCCATGGAATCGGCCCAAAAGGCTGGAGCAAAGCAATGGGCAAGGTTTAAATATTTTAAATGCTTTTTTCTTTGCATGGTTGATGTTCAGAAAGCAGAAGCATTGTATTCAAAAAGCATTGATGTTCTAAAAAGTGTGCAGTTAAAAAACGGAGGCTGCCTGGCAACCCCAGAAGGGGAAAGATATCCTTATATTTATCCTCGTGATCATGTAGTGATTCTTTTAGCGTTCCTTTCTGCCGGAAGGATTGCCGAAGTAAAAAAAGGACTGGATTTTGTTTATAAAAAGCAGTTAAAAAACGGGGCTTTTCCCCAGCGCTACA
>JAFCDN010000054.1 GCA_017609625.1 Candidatus Iainarchaeum sp. | reverse complement strand
ATTGTGTTTCTGAAGGCTTGTTTTCTTCTGTGTCGCAGTTTGCTAGGTCTGTGCAGACTCTTGTTTGGCTTCCATTTATACAGTTTTCCCATTGTGTGCAGTTCCATGTTTCTTTACATATTGTAATGCATTCTGTTGTTTGGTGCGTGTTTTCACAGCAGTATCCTGAATCAAAAATGTTTTCTCCGCAATAGCATTCTTGTGCTATTATTCCGTTTGAGCAGGTTGGTGTTATTGGACAATTATCTAGTGGGTTTGCATCTTCACATTCCCCCCAATTTTCATTTGTGCAGGTTTGTGTTCCTAAGCATTCTTCGTCTGTATATAGACAACTTTGTGTTGTTCCGTTTGTACAGCTTTCAGTGCATGCTTGTGCTTCATGTTGATCTTCTTCTTCGCATCTAATATCTCTGCATGTTCTTGTTTGTGTTCCGTCTACACATTCACTCCATTCTTGGCAGCCCCATTGTGGTGTGCATGTTCCTGTTTCATCTATTGTGATTTTTATTGTTTGAGTGTTTTGTGCTGGAATTGCAGAATTTTCTGGTGTGTATGTTGTAAAGAAGTTGTATGTGTCTCCTATATTTCCTGTTGGGATAACACTCCATGTGTTTGTTTTTGTTTGTCCTTGGTTTAAGGAAAATGTTTGCGGGTTGCTGGATGTAGTGTAAAATGGTGTTCCAGAGTTTTGTGGAACAATTCCTTTTGTTTGTGCTTGTCCTTTAAAGGGATAGCTTAATCCTAAACCTGTATTGTATAGTTCTGTTATTTCTTCTGGGGTTAGTGCTTTGTTCCAGAATCCAATTTCGTCTATTGAACCGACAAAATAGTCTGTTGAAGTTGAATGTTTTCCTATGTTAAAAGGATTTCCTGATGTCGATAATGTTCCTGTTGCTGTTTTTTGTGAATCAAGGGTTCCGTTGTAATAAAAAGATAAATTTGTTCCGTTATATGTCATTGTAACAAACTGCCATTCATTTTCTTTCATTGTTGCATTTGATTGGAATCTGTCTAATCCGCCAGTAAATATAATAATATCAAATTTTGCATTAGTGGAATATTTTCTTAAAAAAAACACGTTTTCTTTTGACATTATTGTTTTATAGCTTCCAGTAATGTCTGTTGGATAAATCCATGTGCTTAAAGTAAATTCAGATAATCCTTCGAATTCTGTTGGATTTGAAATATTTAAATAGTCTGTATCAAAAGCATATGAATTATTTATTTTTCCTAAAACATTTTGTGTTGCTCCGGTTACTGTTGCATCATTGTTTCCGTGTGAGTCTATTGCGTTGCCGTTTGTTTCATCTAATTTCCAGTATGATATTAGGTTGTCTGTTGTTGGGTCTAGTGTTGCTGTTATGTTTCCGCAGTTTCCTTCTGTGCAGGTTATGTTTGTTGTGTAAGTGAATGTTTGGTTTAATCCAACATTTAAATCATTTAATGGAGTTTCTTGGTTTACTGTTATTGTTCCAATTATTTCTGGGCAGTTATCGTTTGGAGTGTCAGCACAAGAACTCCAGCTTCCGTCAATGCATGTTTCTGTTCCATCGCAATTTTGTATTGTAGTACAATCTCTTGTGTTTCCGTTTGTGCAGGGACAGTCATCATCTGGAGTGTCTATGCAGTCTCCCCATGTTTCATTATTGCATGTTCGTGTTCCAGGACAACTTTGAGAAGTAGTGCATTCTCTTGTTGTTCCATTAGTGCAAGGGCCTAAACATTCTAATGCTCCAACATATCCTCCATCTTCTGCCATGGTACAAGCAGGTGAATTTGCTGTAGGCATTAAAAAGTCTGGAGAAGAAGGATCTAAAGAAATGAATTTAGGGTTTGCGTATTCAGAGTCTAAATCTAGCTCCATTGTGTTTTGCCATTCTTCTAGAGAATGCATGTCTGTTTCATAATAAGAAAAATTTGGAGGAGGAGTTGAATCATAAAATAAATTATTGTTTGATTCTGTAATTTCTACTGAAACGTCTTTTGAATCAACATGTCTTGCGGCAATTATGTAATCAAGGTCTCCTGAAATAATGTTATTGAACAGGAATGTGTTGTATGCATTTACACTTTCGTCCCCTAAAAGTATTCCTACATGTCCGTTCACTGAAAACAATGTGTTGTGGTTTAATGTAATATTGTCTGTTTTATATGCAAAATAATGAATGTTAAATGTTCTTCTATAAATCAATGCCCCCCCGCCAACATAACATAAATTATTCTCTATTTTAGTGTTTGTTGTCCATCTTCCAAGTTCTATTGATTCATGATTGTTATATAGTTTGTTGTTTTTGATGGTTATGTTATTGTTTGTTCCTTTTATGTGTATTGCTCTGTCAGTATTGTATATTTCATTGTTTTCAATCAGGCTTCCGTCTACTGTATAGTATTTTATTCCTGTTCCGGCTTCCCCTCCTTTTATTCCTGAATAACCTGAATCACTTCCTTGGTCATGAATTTTATTTCCAATAACTTTAATGTTTGGCGTTAAATTATCAGTTCGCATTTTGGTAACAGCGCTTGGGTTTTCATGACAGCTTCCTACTCCTGAATTAAATCCAATATCATTGTTTGAAAGTATAGTGTTGCTTCCTAAATAGGCACCATTCTGAAAGCTATGCATTATGCTTAGGTTTTCTACAGTAGAAAACTGAGGCATAGCAACAATGTTTTTTCTCTGAGAACACTCTATTGTGTGACTATTTGGAGGCAGGCTGTCGTGAGTCCAAATATATAAACGGTTGTTAAAGCGGTCAAAATAGAATTCTCCTGGTTCATCTATACTTTCAATGCCTTTAGATCCATCATGAACCCAAGTCCCATAGCCTGAAGCGTCAATTAACTCAGATTTTATAAACCAAGATTGTCTGTCTTCCCAGCAGTCTGTGGAAGGGAGATAGCAACGCCAATATTTGCCCCATACGCCACAGCCTATATCTGTTAAATTCTGTTTATAAGCCTCGCATCTTGTTAATTCTGGAGTAAAGTCTGCGTAATATACTTTGTCTGAAGCACAGTTAGTGCATTGTTTCCAGCCTGTTACTTTTTCGCTTCCTAGAATAAATATTTCTTCTCTGTTTCCTAATCCAATGTATTTTGTGTGCTGGTTTTCTCCTAAACCTGTTTCCATTCTAACGTTTTCTCTGTAATCTCCTGGGAGAATATAAACAGTATCTCCTTTTTGGTGATATTTGTTTGCGCTTGTTATTGTACAGAATGGCTGGCTTTGAGTTCCATGGTTTGATGTATCCCCACAAGCTGAATCTTTTTGGCTTACATACCAATCTTTTGCAAAACAGTTTGAGGTGAAAAACAAAAGCAAAAATAAAAGCAAAAAAAGTCTTTTCATTTATCTAATACCCTTTTGTCCTTTAAAAAGTTTTCTGGTTCATTTTTTTGTTACACCTTTTTTCTAAAAAGGTGTTTTTGATAAAACTTTTTCCAAAAAAGTTTTCTAAAAAGGTTTATTTCCGAAAAATTTTCATTAAACCATTCCAAAAGTTTTTTGCGCCTTGCCCGAACTTTCCTACATAGCCTTTTGATTTGTAAGTGTATTCTTCTGGCTGCAAAAATTCTCCTGTTTTTCTTCCTGCTTCTCTTGATATTTCAGTTAAATATTCTTTTGAAGGAGGCTTTCCATTTGATTTCATCATGTCTGTTTCCATTTCTCTGGTAAATTCTTTTCCTATTCCTTTTCCTATTTTTGCTGTGCCGGAAAAAAGTTTTGCAGTTACAATCAGTAAAATAAGTATCCCTATTCCCCATGCAACCCATGGCGGGCCGTAAAAATAAAAAACAAGAAACAATAAAACCAGAAAAAGAATATAAGAAAGGTTCATTTTACATTCCTTCCATTAATCCGCCAAAGCCTCCTGGCTGGAACATTTCTGGTTGTCCTCCTGCTTCAGCTTTTTTTCCTAAAATTAACGCAAGGATTATTAATCCGATTATTACAAACAAAGCATATTCTTCTAGGTTGTCTTTCACAAAATACAATGCCACTGCAGCTGCAATCAATATAATTATTGATTTAAAATCTTTTACTGCAATCATTAAAATTACTAAAATGCCTATAACCAAATAAGGTCCTTCAGTCCATTGTGTTGCCATCATTAAAAAAATGATTGCAAGAATCAAATTGAATAAATCCATTTAAGGCCCCTCATCCACCAGAAATTTTTCAAAAAGTTCTTTTCCAAAGGTTGCAAGCAGAAACAATATTACTCCAATCCAGATTAATTCCCTGTGTTGGGATACAGTTAAGTATACAATTATTGCAGCAAAAATTATTGCAAGCTTTGGACTGCCTAGATTTCCTTTTGCCCAGGAATAAACCCAAACCAAAAAAAACAGGGAAATAACTATTTCCAGGTCCGGTGCAAGTGAAGAAAAAATTACTGCATCCATTTTTTTCCCTCTAACGTCTTCCCCCAAACCTTGTCATAAAAAAGCTTGTTCCCCATATAAGCATTGAACTAACGCCTATCTGGATTATTATCATGTAAGAAAACATTCCTGCACTAAATGCAGCGTATTTTATTACAAGAATATATATTAATACTCCGGAAATTATTAAAGTTAAAGGCCCTGAACCTAGGTAGCCTCTGACTGTAGTATATAAAGTAAAAACCAGAATTAATTGAACCAGAATCTTTGCTTGAGGAACTATTGACATCAGAATCCAGGGCAGAAAGCCTACTATAATAAAGAGGACAAAAATAATCATTATTAGTCCGCCTTTTTGGTTCATCAGTGCATCCTCCTTGGCACGTTATGGCTTGGAATATGACTCATTTCCTGTGGTGAAGAATGCTGTCCAACAAAGAAAAAGTCCACCATTAAATGGCCTAATCCAAACATAAACATTATATATAATATATAGATTCCTCCAAACAATTTCCATTGATCAAAAATCACAAAATATGCTGTTAAAGCCATTAAGATTATTGCAAAAGGCCCTGTTCCTAAATTGCTTTTAATAAAAGAAACTATTGCAATCAAAACAAAAATCTTTAATCTGAAATAAAAAGAAAAGAAAACAATGCTAATTCCATGATTAAATAATGTTTTTATAGTTTAAAATAATTTGCTTCTGCAGTACACAGATTATTCAATACAAGTAGTTCCTGCAACAAGAGATTGTTCAAATTCATTTAAGCTCTGGTTTCTTGAACCTTTTGTTCTGAACAATTCTGCTTCGTTCCAGTAAATATTCATTGAAACATTATTCTGTGAAATGCATGCTTTTCCGTCTTCAACCAAATCAAACACGTTTTGGATGTTATTCAGATATGCTTGGCTTGAAGTTGCAGTTTCAATTGAATTATTATATTGCATTCCAGCTATTCCTCTTAAACCAACTATTTCTGAATTTGCTTCATCTGGAGTGTACAATTTTGAATTCATTATTGAGTTTCCTGCATCGACTTTTAGTTTAATATTTCTTCCTGTTGGAGTATAAAATATTGTCTGCAGATAACTGTTTCCTTCTTTGTTTGCATTATTCCATGAAACCTTATATTTGTTTTGGAAGTTTGCTACATCTCCGTTTTCTGCTTTGCTGTCCCATCTTCCATAAGTCTGTGAAAACTTTCCTTCAAAGTCTCTGCATGCCCCCATTCCTTTCCAATAAGTTAACTGAGTTGTTCCGGCTAACACTGGAAGATTGTTTTCCTGCATTCCATAAAAATAGCTAAATGCTTCTTCTGCTGTAGAAGTTTGTTTGTGATACATTTTCATTGCAACTGGAGTTGCTTTTGATGGATAAAAAGTCATTTTCATTGAACTTCCTTCTCTGTAATCAACTCTTAACAGACTTCCCCTTGTTTCATCGCTTGAATTCATTTCAATAATATCATCACTTTTTTCTACTTTAATTTCATTAAATGGTTCGCTTTCCGGGCTGCTCTGATACAGGAATGTTTCCTGATTGACTCTGAATTGGTCTTCTCTTATATTATCATATCCTGTTCCATAACCATTTCTGTGGAAGTAGCCGTTTTCTTCTCCTATTTTTCCGTCAAACGGCAG
>JAFCDN010000053.1 GCA_017609625.1 Candidatus Iainarchaeum sp. | reverse complement strand
AAGCTTTCATAAGAAAGCTTCAACCAGAAAGCATAATAGGACTATTCTACAAAAACATTACAGGAGAAAAAACATGACTCGCTCAAGAAAAACCCTAAAACGAAATAATTCCCGAACTCTACACTTTTTCTTTTGAAACCGAAAGCTTGAAATACTACTTTAGACTTTAATTAAGAAATGCCTGAATGCCCTAAATGCAAAAAGAACGTCGGGGAACTGGTTTTGGCCGGTTCATATAAGTATTCAATTAAAGGAGATGTATTTCTCTGCCCTGAGTGCGCTGCAAAAATGAGTTCAGCAGTTAGTTCTTCTACGCTTATTTTTCTTATACTTTTTTTTGCATGGCTGATTGGATTGTTTCTAGGAATAGTGCCAGAAGAGTTTTTTGTTGGATATATTTTTTCAGGAATAATTGGACTGCCTTTAATGCTTTTTGTTTTATACAAACTAAAGGAGAGTGGTTAAATGAAATTAGAGGATTGGGTTAAAGTTATTCTTTTTGTAAGTTTTTGTATTGGAGTTGGATTAGTTTATAATCCAGGCTCAGACACTGTTGGGTTTGGGGTATTGTTTCTGGTTATTTTTGTGGTGTCAGGAATAGTATTAAAGCTAGGGCTGATAAAAGGGAAATGAAAAAAAAAATTAAAAAAAATAAACTAAAGAAAAAGCTTGCTTGATTTACTGCAGTATACAAAAAATTAGAATAAGAGTTCAGGATAAGTTCAGTTTATCGTCAAGCCAGCCAGATTTTCTGTTCAACTTTTTCCTAAAAATCTGCCCTACAAGCTCTGGATTTCTTGCCTGATGCTGCTTAAAATAAATGTAATTATTTCTTGTTCCAAGAACTTCTATTTTTCCTCTGTTATGCGACATCATAAACTTGAATCTCTTGCTGTGCCCGTCCAACTTTTTTCTTGCATCATCAACTATTTTGCATCCTCTGTAAAAAGGAACCTGAAAATGATGGACAACTCTTTTTACAGGCCTGCACTGAAACAAGTAATAAGGATTTACTCCAATTGAAACCAGCTTTTTCATTAATTCAACAAGAATTTCTGGTTTGTCATTAACTCCTTTAAGCAGAGCTGTTTGGTCGTTTAATATCACATTTGCTTTAATCAGTTTGTCTACTGCGTTAGTGGATTTTTCTGTTATTTCATTTGGATGATTGAAATGAGTTACTATATAAAGTCGTTTATTTTTCTTTGAGTATTTTTTAAAAATCTTTAGAAGTTTTTTGTCCATTAAAATCCTGTCAGGAAAAGTTACCGGCACTCTTGAACCAAATCTAATAAAACTTAAATGCTTTATTTTTGAAAGTTTTGAAAGAAATTTTTCTACTGTTTCTGTAGGCAGAATTAAAGGGTCTCCTCCGCTTACTAAAACATTATCAATTTCTTTGTGTTTTTTAATGTAATCAACTGCCGTATCAAATCTCTCAAGGATTTCAGCTGTAGACAATCCAACCAGCCTCTTCCTGAAACAAAACCTGCAGTAAGCTGCACATTTGTTGGTGGCTAAAACAAAGGCTGTCTCAGGATATTTATGCTGTAACCCGACTGATTTGGTGCTTTGCTTTTCCCCACTTGTATCATAACTTCCTTCTAAATTAAGTTCGTCTCTTGAAGGAACAATCATTTTTTTTATTGGATCATTCTTATCTTTCTTGTTGATTAAGGAAAGATAATAATGCGTTATATTCATTGGATGAATTTCAATTACTTTTTCAAGGATTTTTTCTTCTTTGGGGGTTAGAGAAATGTGTTTCTTTAAATGATCTATTGTTTTAATATTCTTCTCCAACTCTCTCTGCCATTTATCCATTTCGCAAAAATTAGTTAAAAAAAAGTTTTTAAAGAGAAGGGAAAAAACTATTTTTCCTCAGATTTCGCTTTTGATTCTTGTTTAACGTTTTCTTCTTTTTTTGTTAATTTTTCTTCTTCCTTTTCACTTTTTTTTCCTTGTTCTTCTTTGGGATTTTCTCCGGTTTTCTCTGCATCTTTTTCCTTCTGCTTTTCTTCTTTTTTCTCTTCTTCTTTAATTTCTTCTTTTGCTTGCTTTTTTTCTTCTGGCTTTTCTTCTTTTTCTTCAGATGTTTTTGTTACACCTTTTTCTGAAAAAGGGGTTTTTTTTGTTTTTGATTTTTTTGTTGCTTTTCTTTTCTCTTTTTTTGTTTCAACTGTTTCAACTATTACTGCGCTGATTATCCCATTCTGGCCCGGTCTGGAAGAAACCTTTGCATGCTTTTTTCCATTTGAATCAACTTCAATTATTGCGCCTTTAGTAATCACATTTCTTCTTGCAAACTGCCTGTTTGCATCATTTTCAATTATAGTCAAAATTTTTGCTTTAGAAGTTTTTTTTGTTGCAGGGTCAAAAATATTGGCATAAAGTGCATATCTTAACTGGTTTTTCAGAGTTTTTCCTCTTTTATTTAATACAACTCTTTGTTCTTTTTCTGACAATTTTGTTTCAGAAAAAGTTCCGCCTTTCCAGACTAACTTTTTAGTGCTTCTTCTGCCGGTTCTTCTTCTTCCGCCACTGTTTTTTCTTTCAGATTTCATATGCCATTCAACCATTTTTACACCTTTTTATAAACTTTAAAGCCAATATTATTTTTGTATGCTAAAAGGAAAAAATCCTGTTCACACAATAAAAATAGGCAACGTGAAAATAAATTCTATTAGTAAAAGTATAAAAAGCCTTAGGATTAAAGGCAGCTTTGTGTTATTTGGCTTGGATTGCACTCCTTCAGTAAAACACATTGAATACTGTATTCAATCAATGCAAAAAAGCTTTTCTGAGATGGATTTCTTAAAGAAACTTACTGGAGAAAAACAGGCTTCAAAGCTAGAGAAAGAAATTGAATTAAATAAAAGCAAAAACGCGTGTCTGGTTGTTTTTGGAAAAAATAAAAGAGAAGCAGAAGAGAACGCAAAAAAGCTGAAGAAAATTTTTGGGTTAAAAGAAAACAAAAAGCTGATTTCAGAGAAAAAAAGGCTGAAAGAAATTGCAGAAAAAGAGAAAATCAATTTAAAGGGTTTTGGGGAAGAATTTTATTCTTCAATAGACAATTTTTTTATTGAAAAAAGTGCTTTAATATGAAAAAAGTTTTTTTAATTTTATTATTGATTGTTTTTCTCGGATTTATGCTCAGAAGCACTGGCTTGTTGTTTGATGCTTTCGGCGAACCAGACAATTATTTTCATTTAAGAATGACAGAAAAGGTTTTAGAAGAAAAAGGCGTTCCAGAATTTGATGAACTTTCAATGCAAGGAAGATATTATTCTTATGCTCCGCTATACCATGTAATTTTTTCTCAGCTAAGCTTGTTTTCAGGGATTGAAACAGAATTCTTAATGCATTTATCTTCAATCCTGTTTGGCTTGATCGGAATTCTTGTAGTGTTTGTTTTTGCAAAAAAAATGTACGGATATAAAATCGGATTATACTCTGCGTTTTTTCTTTCAACAATGTGGTATCATATAATAAGAACAGCAGGGAATACAAGACCCGATGGACTGGCATTGCTTTTCATTCCGGCAATAATTTATCTTATTTACTGCAAGAAATACAAAATAGCCTTTTTGTTTGGAATAATTCTGATGCTGTTGCATCCTCTTTCTTCAATGAACTTAATAATTTTTTTGCTTGTATGGCTGGTTTTTGCTAAAGTGAAAAAAATAGAGGTTTCAGCAAAAAAAGTTTTTCTGGTTATAGAAGGAATGGTGCTGACTTTTCTGCTCTGGTTAAATTCTCTGCCTTACCATTACTCTGAATATATTTCAGATGTTTCTTTTGAGTCATCTGAAATGACCAAATCCACTTTATTCTCCCAGCTTTCTTTAATGCTGTTTGCATGGGTTTTCATTCTGATTGGAATCTTTAAGAGTGAAAAGAAAAACTATTTTTTGATTTTATGGTTTTTGTTTGAATTATTTTACGGAGTTTTTGGAGTAAGGCTGGGAATTTTTATTGCATTCCCTGCAGCAATCCTTGCAGGAAAAGGGTTTTCAATTGTATTGGAAAAAGTAAAGCCTTATACTAAAATATTTTTTATTTTGATTCTGGCAATGACTTTAATTATTTACATTCCAGACACACAGTTTGGAGGAAGATCTTTAACTCAAACAGAAAGGACTGCAATGAGCTGGTTTAATGAATTTTCAGAAAAAGACTCAAACATTTCTTCTTCTTGGGACAGAGGACACCAGTTAGCAGAATTAGGAAAAAGAAAAGTAGTGATTGACGGTTATTTTGAATTTGCCCATGAACTGGATGAAAGAAATAATTCAATGAAAGAACTTGTTTCAACTTCAGACTGCAACAAAATTTTAACTGAAACAAAAAAATTCAACTCAAATTATTATTTTGTTTTTAACAGAGCACTTGGTTCAAGAGTGTACAAAAATGGATTGCTGGAAGCAGAATGTGCTTTTATGGACTATGTTTTTGACAGCGATTCCTCTAAAATAATAAAATTTGACCTGACTTATGAAATAAAAGAATAATTTTTGCAGAAAACCAATTGAAAACTATTTATAATTATTTTTAACTCTACTTTTATTACTTTGCAGAGGGTGAGTTAATGAAAAGTTTATTGGAAGATGCTTTAAACAACAGTCCAAAAGAAGAACCAAAAGGAGAAATGCTTGCTCCAAGAATAATGGTTATTGGAACAGGCGGGGCAGGCTGTAATACAGTTAATAGGATTTCAAATTTAGGAGTTGCAGGCGCACAATTAGTTGCAGTTAACACAGACAAACAGCATTTGGCAATAATTAATGATGAATTAACAAAAGTTTTGATTGGAAAAAGCGTAACCCATGGATTAGGAGCTGGAGGCTATCCAGAAATAGGAAGAAAAGCCGCAGAAATTTCAAGACAAGCTTTAGAAGAAATTTTAAGCAACACAGACATGCTTTTTGTTTCTGCTGGAATGGGCGGAGGAACAGGAACAGGCTCTGCTCCAATAATTGCAGAAATAGCAAAAGAACAAGGCGCAATAGTGGTTGCAATAGTAACATATCCTTTTGCTTTAGAAAAATCAAGGTTATTAAAAGCAGAAGAAGGACTTCAAAAATTAACTGAAGTAAGCGACAGCGTAGTGGTAATAGACAACAACAGATTAGTTGAACTGGTTCCAAATTTACCGATTCAAGATGCATTTAAAGTAGCAGACGAAGTTACAGCAAGAACAGTCCGCGGTATTACAGAAACCATTACACAGCCTTCACTAATCAACTTAGACTTTGCTGATGTTAGAAGCGTAATGGGAAACAAAGGATTAAGTGTTATTGCA
>JAFCDN010000020.1 GCA_017609625.1 Candidatus Iainarchaeum sp. | reverse complement strand
CTTTAATTCTGATTCCATTCAATGGCAAATAATGAATATTTCAGATTACAAAATAACAATAACCGACTTTACAGGAATGCCAATTCCAATTGACTGGACAAACAAAACTGAAGGAGTACCTAAAGAAATAGCACCAAATGAATTATATTATACTTATCTGGAAGGAATCTTTTCAGAAGCAATGCATGAAAAAATAACTATTACTTACACTGTTAATGAAGCTGAAAAAACAGACGAATCACTTTGTACTGGTCCAACAAACTCTTAAATCAGAAAGCATTTAATAACAAAAAAGCCTTTTTATTATATGAATTTAATTAAGCTAACTAAAATAATCATCAAGATTTGTTTAATTACATTATTCTTTTTCTCAATTATTTTTTTAGTTTTTAGGTTTGCTGGCTTTGTTTTATCTTTCTTTAATGCTTATGACGATTTAATGGCTGCTGAATTAACAATCCTTGCTATTCCAGCAATATTTTTTATCCTTTGGTTTATTGTCAAAAAAACTAATTTGCCAATAAAAAAAGAATTAACCGCTCTTCAAGAAGAAGTCAACAAAATCAATACAGGACCTAGCTGGTGGAAAGACACTGACTTGTATTACACTTGGAAAGTAATAATAGGTGAAAAACCTGACGAAACCAAAATGCGCATTATCTTCATCATATTAATAATTTACACTGCAGGTTTATTCGCTATGGATTACCTTGTTGACATTACCAGACAAGGATACTGGTATTCAGCAGAATCTTTCATTGCATGGACTAGTCTTTGTGTAATTGCATTAATTCTTGCATATTACTTAATTGTAAAAAAATAAAATTCTAAGATTTTATCAACGGAGTTGTACTCTATTACCGACACCGGGAGGCGGGATTTACCCATTAGAGCAACTCCTGATTATTTATAAAGCTATTTATCCATACTATTTTTCATTGCAATTTCACAAGATTTTTATAATGCTTCAGGCAGGCTTGAAAGAACACTGAAAACAGTAAAAGAATCAAAAATTCATAAACAAAACAAAAAATAGTCAGAGCGTTAAATAACCAATAAATAAAGAATTAAATACACTCTACTCTTAATTTACTAAAATCTATTATGCTTTGTTTTGTGTTCTTTGCACCAGTTTTGGCATTTTTCTGCTAATTCTTTTTCTTATACAGAAAACCACATTCTTCGCATTGAAACAAATTTTTGACTTGTTTAACCATTATTTCACATAATTTATTTTTGCTTGATTATTTATATAGTAATGCCTGCTGGCTTGTTTTCCAAGCGAAATATTTATACGCTTTTCTTAAACCAAAAGAAATATTTAAACGCTTTACTAAAATACAATTATTTTGCTTTTAGAATTTAGTTGAATGATTAATTTGTTTTGGGGGGGCAGTTTAAATGAATAAAGAAATTCAAAAATTAAATGAAGAATCTGAAAAGCATGCTGAAAAACTAATTAAAGCTCGTTCTGAAATAAAAAAAGTTATTGTAGGGCAAGAAAAAATAATTGACAAGCTTTTAATTGCATTAATATCAAATGGCCATGTTTTAATTGAAGGAGTTCCAGGGCTTGCAAAAACTTTGATGGTCAGGACGTTATCAAAGTGTCTTGACAGCAATTTTGTGAGAATCCAGTTTACTCCAGATCTTCTTCCAGCAGACATTACAGGAACAAAAATTTATGACAACAAAACTACAAGCTTTAAAACAGTTAAAGGACCTGTTTTTACAAACTTTATTTTGGCTGACGAAATCAACAGGGCGCCTCCAAAGGTTCAGTCAGCTCTTCTTGAAGCAATGCAGGAAAGGCAGGTAAGTATTCAGGGGAAAACAATTAAATTATCTAAACCATTTATGGTGCTTGCAACCCAAAACCCTATTGAAAGCGAAGGGACATATAAACTGCCTGAAGCCCAAGTTGACAGGTTTATGTTCAAAATTTTAATTGATTATCCTGGAAAAGAAGATGAAGTTAAAATCATTGAAAGGTTTACAGAAGGAATTTCAATTTCAGTTTCAAAGGTTTTGTCTGCAAAACAAATAATTGAAATGCAGGAATTCAACCAAGAAATTTATGCAGACAAAAAAATCAAAGAATATGTTTCAGAAATAGTGGATGCAAGCAGGCATCCAAGTAAATACAGCCTTGACATTGACGGGCAAATTGAATTCGGTGCTTCTCCAAGGGCATCGCTTTGGCTTATTCTTGCAGCAAAAGCGCATGCAATAATGCATGCAAGAGGCTATGTTAAGCCAGAGGATGTTAAAGCAGTTGCACACGATGTTTTAAGGCATAGAATACTGCTGACTTATGAAGCAGAAGCAGAACAAAAAACAAGTGATGAAATAATCACAAAAATACTTGAAAAAATAAAAGTCCCATAAATTTGGTTTCATGGAAAAAGCATTTTTAATGAAAGTCATTATTTACTGTTATTTAATGTGATAAAATGCAAGAAACAAAAGAGATAATAAAACAAGTAAAAAAAATAGAAATTGCAACAAAAAATTTGGTTGACGGCCTGATTTCAGGGAATTATCATTCAATTTTTAAAGGTCAGGGAATTGAATTCTCAGAAATAAGGGAATACAAGCCAGGGGACGACATAAGGACAATTGACTGGAAAGTTACAGCAAGATTTAACCATCTTTTTGTCAAAGAATTCATTGAAGAAAGGGATTTAAGAGTGTATTTTGCTTTTGATTACTCTGGTTCAAGTAGTTTTGGGAACACTATAGAAAAAAAAAGAAAAGCAATTGAATTAACTGCAACATTAATGTTTTCCGCAATAAGAAACAATGATAATGTCGGCTTGTTTATTTTTACTGATGGAATTGAAAAATATGTGCCGACAAGAAAAGGAAAAAAGCATGTGTTAAAGCTTGTCAGCACTCTTATTTCACATAACCCTGAATCAAAGAAAACTAACTTAAAGAATTCGCTGGCAGACATTTCAAACATACTCAAAAAGAGAAGCATTCTTTTTATTGTTTCAGACTTTTATTCAAATGAATTCCTGCAGCCTTTAACTGTGTTGAGAAACAGGCATGACATTATTGCAATAAAAGTCAATGACAACAGAGAAAAAAACATTCCTGATATAGGGTTAATTCAATTAGAAGACGAGGAAACAGGAGAGCAAATTTTGTTGGATACTTCAGACAAGGAATTCAGAAAAAATTATTCTGAAATAATGCAAAAAGAAAACCAAAAAATTAATGCATTATTCAAAAAACACAAAGTTGATTCCATTAGTATTGATACAGAACAAAGTTATGAAATTCCACTAAAAAAGTTCTTTAAAACAAGGCAAAAAAGGATGGCGTATTAATGACTGGATTTGAAACTTCCTGGGTTCTGGCCTTTTTGGCTTTTCTGCCAGTTTTTTTCTTTGTATATAAAAAAATTATTGAAAAAAAGAAAAAAGACGCAATTAAATTCAGCAACATTGGGTTTATTAAGTCTGCTTTAGGAAACAAAAAAAAGTCAAGAATGAATGACATTTTGTTTTATTTGTCTTTGCTGGTTTTTGCTTTTATTGTAATTGGTTTTGCTAACCCTCATATTCCTTTAGAGCAAACAAAAGAAGGAGTGAATGTAGTTCTTGTAATTGATATTTCTGGAAGCATGCAGGCAACAGATTATTCTCCTACAAGACTTGAAGCAGCAAAAAAATCAGCGGAAATACTGTTGAAATCATTAAAAGAAAAAGATCATGTTGGGATAGTGACTTTTGAGTCTGGAGCAACAACTGCCGCATATCTTAGCCCTTTCAAGGAAAAAGTAATTGAAAAACTAAAAAGCATTGCGCCAAAACAAGGCAAAACAGCTATAGGCGATGGCTTGTCTTTGGGCATTGACATGGCTGTATCGATTCCAAACAAAAAGAAAGTTGTAATTCTTTTGTCTGATGGAGTGAACAATGCAGGAGTGATTACTCCAAAAGAAGCAATTGAGTTTGCAAAAACCAATAATATTCAGGTTTACACTGTTGGAATGGGTTCAGAAGAAAAAGTTGTTTTAGGTTATGACTGGTTTGGAAACCCCCAGTATGCTGAACTGGATGAAAAAACACTTAATTCTATTGCAAGTGAAACTGGGGGGGAATATTTTAAGTCAGTGGATGAAAAAACGCTTGACCAAATCTATGAAAACATCAGCCATGATATTAAAAGAGAAAAAGAAGAAACAAACATTAAAGACTGGTTTTTTTTGGCTGCAGCAATAACTTTCCTTGTTTACTTGTATTTAAGGCATGGAGGGAGGCGGATAATACAATGAACCAAAAACAAATAATTTTATTGATATTTTTTGTTTTGGTTATGCCAGTAATTTTTGCTGGAGACATTACTTTTTCTTTAGACCAAAACGAATATTTTTTTAAGACAGGGGAAAATGCAGTAATAATTCTTCAAACAGACAATTCATATGAAACACCAGTTAATGGAATGCTGAATTATACTATAACTCAATCAATCAACCAGGGAAATCTCCAGTATTCAAGTTCTAACACTCAGTCAACTCCTTTTACAGTTGAAGAAGGAATAAATTCTGTCCCGCTTGATTTTGGTTCATCAGATTCCCCAACAAATTTTTCTGTTGACTTAAAGTTTTCTTATGATAAAAATGAAACAAGAGAAGTAGTCCTTGAAAGCATTAAAATTTATTTTGTAAGCGATGAAAACCAAAAAAATAATCAGCAAAACCCTGTTTCAAGTTCTTCTCAAAAACCACAAGAAAGTTCCCAGCAAGATTCTTTTGCCCAGCAAGAACAAAAAATGCAGCAAATGATTAATCAAATGAACCAGAACATAGAAAACCAGAATAACCAAATGCCTCAAAACACTGAGCAAAAACTGCAGAACAATCAGCTGCCGCAAGACAGTTCTGCTTTAAAACAGCAAATGGAAGAGCAGGCAAAAGAACAGCAGAAAAAAAAAGAGGAATTGCTTGAAAAAATAAAGCAGAATCCAGAGTACCAAAAGTTTGACAAGCAATTGCAGGAAAAAGGCTTTAAACAGCAGAACACTGAATTTTCTCAGGACAAAAACAAGACAACTGTTGAAATCAATTATTCTAATGACAAGAACGAAAACGCAGTAATTAAAGCAGAAATTGACCAAAATAAAGTGAAAAAAATAGAGCTTGTGCAAAAAAACAAGCAAAACAACCAAAATTATTTTTTGTTATTGTTAATTGCTGTTCTATTGCTGCTTTTGGTTTATTTTGCTTACAGAAAGTTTTCAAAAAAACCAAAAAAAGAAATAATTGAAAGAAAAAATGTTTTAAAGCCAATTAACCATAAAGCTGAAGCGTTAAAAATGCTTGAAAAAGCAGAAAAGCTATTTGAAGAAAAAGAATATAAGGAAGCATATGGAAAAGCAGGACAGGCATTAAGGCTTTATTTAAGCCATGAAAACGGATTAAAAAAAGAGATTACTAATGACGAAATAATTGAGTTCTTAAAAAAACAGAATAAAAGCTGGAAGAAAGCAAAGGATTGTTTTGATTACTGTTCTTTAGTGGAATTTGCAAAATACAAAGCAAACAAAAAAGATTTTGAAAAAATAATTGAATATGCAAAAAAAATAATCAAGTAAGAATGACATTTAAGGCTTTTTGTTAGTTATTTAGTTGAATTCATTTTCCATAAACAATTAAGTATTTGTTTGCTGTATTAATAACAGTATTGGGTGAAGAAATGATTCATGTTTTGCTTTTGTTTTTTGTTGTAATTTTGGTTACTTTTGTTTTTGGTGAAATCTTTTTTAGGTTTCATTTGCCAAGAATTATTGGCCAGATTATTGCCGGATTGTTCTTTGGTTTGCCTTTTTTCACTGGTTTTTTTTCTTTGGAAAGCAATTCAATTATTTTATTGTTATCCCAGTTAGGAATTATTTTTTTGCTGATTTTAACTGGTTTGGAAATTGAATTAAAAAAAATAAAGAGTTCTTCAAAAGATGTTTTGTTAATTGCATTTTCTTCTGTTTTAATTCCTTTTGTTTTAGGTTTTGGTTTTGCTTTGTTTATGGGTTATTCTTTGATTGTTGCTTTTGTTTTGGGAGCCTGTCTTTCTTTGACTTCTGAGGCAACCAAAACAATTGTTTTAATGCAAAAGAATGTTTTGAAGACAAGATTAGGAGAAATAATGGTTGTTGCTGGAACAGCAGATGACATCTTTGAATTATTGTTTTTAGCTGTATTGCTTGTTTTGGTTGGAAGCAATACAGGTCAAGGCCTTGTTTTATTGCCTTTTGAAATAATTGGTTTTTTTGTAGTAGTTTTTATTGCATTAAAGTTGCTTCCAAGAGTTATTGCTTTATTCAAACAGGAAAGTGTTGATAATTATTTTACTTTGGCTATTCTTATTGGATTAGGAATTGCTCTTTTATCAAGTTTTCTTTCTTTGGGTCCAATTATTGGAGCATTGATTGCTGGTTTATTGCTTCAAAAGGCAATTAAGTCAGAGAAAGTAGAGCATGCAATTGAAAGTCATTTGAGAGCAGTTACTTTTGCTTTGATTATTCCTTTTTTCTATTTGAGTATAGGATTAAATTTTAATTCAAATGTTATAGGACTTTATCCTTTATTGTTTTTTGTGGTTTTATTTATTGCTTTTGCAGGAAAAATGCTTGGAGCCTTGATTGTAAAACCGTTTACTAAGCTTAAAACAAACCAATTAATGCTTATTGGATGGGGAATGAATTCAAGGGGATTAACAGAACTAATAATAATTGAAGTTGCAAGACAAAACATTCCTGGATTCCCGCCACAATTGTATGCTGCAGTTGTTTTTACAACAATAATAACAACACTGGCTTTTCCTTTGGTGTTGCAATTCTATCTGAAAAACTATCCAAAAATAATGAATTAATAGAAAAGGAGTGTGTTATAGTGCCTAAGCGTGAAACTGAGAAAAACGCCGAAAAAATTAATTGCCCAAAATGCGGGCACCACAAAGCATGGGTCTTGCCATACAAAGCCAACCGTTGCACTAAATGTGGATTCAGGTTCACAATAGAAAAAGAAGAACAAAGTAAAAATCTGCTTGGTTTCTTAAAAAAAAGTAAATAGTTTGAGCAACAAAAAAAGCAAAAGCAAAATTTGAAAAATAACGGGAGTTGCACCCGCAGAACAAAGTTGGGAGGCGGGATTCTGGCAAGTGCTACTATTGAATCGCAGATAAATTCATAGAAAACGTCATTCAGAAAAAAAAGAAACCAAGAAGAAGCAACAAACTCAGTATGTGAAGTAAGGTAATAATCGTATATTTAGGTATTTTTTCCATAAGATATTTATCCAAATGCAATTTCTTTGTGAACAACAAATCAATAGCCATATTAATATTTGCAAAAGCAAAAAGTAAGTAGTACAATTCAGGAAAATCCTTTGAAAAATAACCAAGATACGTTTGATGATGATTTAATTTTATATACTTAAAAATAGAATAAAAAGATGCAAACCTAATAACAGTCAAAATCGCAAAAATTGCAAACAATAAATAAAACAAATCAAACATAACAAAATAATGCTTTTCATTAATATTAAACTATCTGAAAAACTGTAAAAATTGTCGGGAGTTGCCCCCGTAGAGCAGAATTGGGAGGCGGGATTTCCAATCACGCCGACCGAAAGTAAAGAAACATTTATAAATTAGTTGAACTAATTCTATATTAGGTGAAGTTATATGAGTAAAAGTGTTGCAATGAATGTTAAAGTAGATGAATATACCAACAGAGTTCTCGGTGTGGTAAAAGAAAAATACGGGTTAAACGACAAAGGCGAGGCATTAGATAAATTTGCTGAAATGTATGGAGATGAATTTGTAGACAAAGAAGTAAAAGAAGAAGTAATAAAAGAAGTCATTGAATCTTGTAACAGACATATCAAGAAATATGGCTTTAGGAGCAGAAGCGTAAAAGACCTCAGAAAAATAATTGAGGAAAAATAATGTCATTCAAATATGACTTTAGTGATAAACTAGAGGAAACGCTTACTAAATTATACAAAAAAGACAGAAAAAGATATGAAACAATAATGAAAAAAACAGAAGAAATTGCCTCAAGAGATTCAGACACTATTGAATTTTATAAAAATTTAAGGTATGACGAAAAAGAATATAAAAGAGTTCACATAGACAAAAGCTTTGTTTTATTATTCAAAGTCTTTAAAGAAAAGAATTTCATTCTTTTTGATAGGTTTGACCATCACGACAATATTTACAAAAAGAAATAAAATTAACCCCAAACCAAATAGTTAAAGTGAAAGTGAACGCAAAAGAAAACGGTTTTTTCTTTCTTCTTGTTTTTGCTGTTTAAGTGAAAAATTCTGTGTTCTGTTTCGCATTCTGGTAAACTGGTTGTCCATAATAATTCCTCCAAAGAATTAGATAACTCTCTGGCATATATGTGTTCAAAGCTTCATAATAAGAGACTTGTTTGAATTTATGCGCAATTACAAAGACTCTTATTTTTCTCTTAGAGTTAACAAGCAAATCCAGGAGGCAGGATTTATCACGCATTTTTTGTTTTAGGATATTGTGCTCCCTAAAATAGTTTTTTAAATTTTGTGCTCCCTAATTATTTCATGAGTTATATTGAAAAGAAAAAGATCAGCGGCAAAGAGTACTTCTACTTGTCCAAAAATGTGCGGGTTTCAAAAAACAAATGGAAAAAAATAAGGAAATACATTGGCAGTGATTTAGCGAATCTTGCTGAAGCAGAAAAGGAAATTGAACTCATTCAACCAATAAAAAGGCTTTTGACTTTAAAACAAATTAAAATAATTGAACTGCTTAAAACAAACTATCTGAAAAAACACAAAATCGGTAAAATACTCTGGAAAACAGAAAAAGAACAAATAATAAGCTTTATTTACAACACTAATGCAATAGAAGGCGTTCTAGTAAGCTATGAAGACACAAAAGACATTATTGAAGGAAAGAAACCAAAAACAAAATACGCAAAAAGAGACATTAAAGAAGTAAAAAACATGAAAAAATGCATTAACTTTCTTTTTGATTACAAAGGAGAATTTAACAAAGAACTATTATTGAAACTGCATGAAATAGAAATGAAGGAAGTGCATCCAGAAGCAGGAAAGATAAGAACAAAACAAAATGTTGTTGGCAATTACCTGCCACCAAAACCAGAAGAAGTTCCAGGAGAATTAGAAGGATTTTTTACATTGTTCAAACATGCAGAAAAAATATTACATCCGTTTGAATTAGCTGGTTTAGTGCACTTAAAAATTGTTAGAATACATCCTTTTATGGATGGAAACGGCAGACTTTCAAGGCTTCTAATGAACCATATTCTTTTCAAAAACAAATATCCCTTATTGAACATTTACAATTCAGAAAAAATGCTTTATTACATGGTTTTGAAAGAAGTTGACGTAAAGAAAAAAGAAAAACCATTTGCAAAATACCTTTACCAAGTTTACATAAACCAATACAAAAAATACTTGCTGCAAAACAAAAACTGAAAAAACCAGTGAGAGTTGCACCCGTAGAGCAGAGTTGGGAGGCAGGACTAATTAATTTTACTGCAGCTGCTGTATTACTGTGTTGTTTCTTGCACCAATTCTTTCAAGAACATCATATTCCATTAAATTAGAGCAGAAACTTATTGCTCTGCCTGTTCTTCCCTGTCTTGCAGTTCTGCCGATTCTATGCAAGTAAGTTTCTGTTTCCTGCGGGAAATCAAAATTAATTACATTGTCTATATCATCAACATGAATTCCTCTTGCAACAACATCTGTTGCAATAAGTATTCCGTTTTTAGAGCGCTTGAATTCTTCAATTGCCCTGTTTCTTGCTCCCTGAGTTTTGTCTCCGTGAATTGCCAAAGCCCTTATTCTCATTCTTGAAAGCTGTCTTTCAAGCCAGTCAACAGCCCTTTTAGTTCTGCAGAAAACAAGAGTCTTTGAATCATCATTTGCTAAAACCCTGCGCAGTGCTTCAAGCTTTTGCCTGTGGTCAACCATTACATAGAACTGCTCTACTTCTTGAACTGGTGTATTGTCTGCGCTTAAATCAAAAATAATTTTGTCCTTTTTTAAATGCAAGTCAATTAAATCAAGAATTTCTTCTGGCATTGTAGCAGAAAAAAGCATTGTTTGTTTTTCTCTTGGAAGAAAAGAAATTATTTTTCCAACGTCTTCTCTAAAACCCATATCAAACATTTTGTCTGCTTCATCTAAAACCAAAAACCTTGTCTTGTTAAAAAAAAGAACTTTTCTTGAAATCAAGTCAAGCAGTCTCCCTGGAGTTCCAACAATTATTTGAGGTTTTCTTCTAATCAAATCAATCTGTTTTCTGATGTTTTGTCCGCCAAAAACAGCTATTGTCATTACAGAAGTATTAACTGCAATTGAAGCAATTTCTTCTTTTACCTGTAAAGCAAGCTCTCTTGTCGGGACAACAATCAAAACAGAATCATTTTTTCCGCTTATTTTTTGGATTAAAGGAATAGCAAAAGCAGCAGTTTTTCCTGTCCCTGTTTTTGATTTTCCTACAATATCTTTTCCTTCTAAAGCTGAAGGAATAACTTTTATCTGTATTTCTGAAGCATTTTCAAAGCCTTTTTTATGCAAGGCGTGTTGTATACTGTTATCTAAATTTAGTTCATTAAAATTCACTATATATCATTCTCCTTTAAAGAAATAGAAAAATAACGCCATTCAATTCAGCTTTCATTAAAGCCAAAAAGCAAAGGTTTTTCAGTTAAGAAAAAAATAGAATTATCTGCCTTTTCTTTTTTTAATAAATAATTTGTGAATAAAAAGCTTTTTAAACCTGAAAAAAAGTAAAGTCGCACAAATTAATAGAAATTCGGGAGGCAGGAGTACTAATTCTTTTTATTTTACAGCATTTACATTAAAAGCCTGATTTTTGTTTTGCTTCAGATAGTTTTTATTTCCTCAGCAGGGTATAATCTAATGAAAACAATAAAACAAGAAAAACAAAAAAAATAAATATAACTAGTTCTATAGTATAGTATAAGTGCATGAAAAAAGTTTTTTTACTTTTAGTTTTAGCACTGGTTTTGTTTGGCTGTCCATGGGAAAGCAAAACATGCTCTGATGGTTCTTTTGTGGTTGGAAGATATGAATGCCCCGGAGGAACAGAATATGGAATTGAAATGCACTCTATTTCGCTTGAAAACTTTCAGACACATCCAGAAGAAGAAAATGGAAGGATTAGCGCAGACTTGAAGTTGTCGTATACTGTTTCAGACGAATACACCAGCATATGGATTTATCCAAAAGGATATGAAGAAAGAAGAGAATTCTTAAGTTGCACTAAAGGTTCTTGTGAAAAAACAGTGGAATGGTATTGGCTTAAAGTATCAGAATATTTTGAAACCAGCAATGCATATAAAGTAGTTTACAGGATGTGCGGGGGAAAAGACGATCCAGAAACAGGCGATTATGGAGTATGCAAAGACTTTACTTTAAATGGATATCTGGAAGCCAGCAAAGAAAGTGTTTTGTAAAACAAAGTGAAGCTATGGAAAAAACAAAACTGCTGGCCTTTTGCGGAATCATTGAGCCAATTATTTATGCAATAGTATTGATTGTTTTAGGTTTTCTTGAGCCAGAATACAATCATTTAACAGATTTTATGAGCGAGTTAGGTGCAGTTGGAGCAGCAAATGCTTTGGCAATGAATTTGTTTGGATTTGCTTTGCTTGGCTTTCTGATAGTTTTTTTTTGCTTTAGGATTGTATAAAAAAAACAAAATCAAACGGAGCATTATTAATTGTTTTAGCTGGAGCTGGATTGATTTTAACCGGAGTTTTTCCTTGTGATGAAAACTGCTTTAATGTTTCTTTTGCCGGAGGAATTCATGATTTTGTTTCAATGGTTCCAGTGATTGCTTTTAGTGTTGGGGCAATTGTTTTAGCTTTTAATTTCAGAAAAGATTTTGAACTGAAAAAATTTGCTTTTTATACTTTAACAACAGGAATTCTAACAGCATTAATCGGGCTGGTTTTTGTGTTTGTTCAAACTGAATTTGCTGGAGCAATGCAAAGGTTATTGATTGCAGTTCCATTGATTTGGATCGAAGTGATTTCAATCAAATTATTTCTTTTAACAGGAATAAAAAAATTTATATAAGATTAAAGCCTATTATAAGCAATGAAAAAAATTGTTTTGATTTTGATTGTTTTGGTTCTGCTTTTTGGCTGTCCTATAATAGACCCGCCAAAAAAACTGGAAAAACTTCCAGATGATTTTAAATTAAAATACACAAGCGGAGCAATGCATAAAGAATGGGGCTGGTATGAATTTGAAGCAGATTCAACAGGGAGTGCAGTTTTCACTAAAGGAATGGAAATGGCTCTGGAAAAAAAATTTGAATTTACTGCAACAAAAGAAGAATTACTGAAAATTTATAACACTGCAGTTGAAAAAGGATTTTTTAATTTAAATGACGGTTATTCTGATGACAGCATTCAAGATGGAGGAGCAGAATCAATTGCTTTTACTGCAAATGGAAATTATAAAAGAGTAGGAATGACAAATTATTCTTTGGAACAGTTTGATGCAGTTGAATCAGAAATAGTTAAACTGATTCAATCCAGAGCAGGAGAAAATGCTTTTGACTTGGATTTTATTGAAGAATGCCCTGAAAGAGAATTAGAATGCAAAGGAGTGGAAAGTGAGGAATGTTATAGCTGGCAAAGCCTTTGCGGATGGAAAGATTCAGGAAACGGAAATGGACAAATCAGTGCAGAGTACTGTGATAAATTAGAAAACAGAGAAGAATGTTTTTTGTATTGTTTGGAAAATCAATGCACTGTAGAGTTATGCGATGCTTTAATGTTTGATGCACCTGAATGTTTTTCCTGTGAAACAGGCTGCTGTTCTAAATGCAATGATTTGGACAGCTGTTTTGAATCAGGCTCCTGCAGTGTTGCATGGATTCATCCTTCAGGGGAAAGCTGGCAGTTTGGCGGATGCGAAAATGTAAACCTTTGTTTGGATTCAGCAGGAATATGCGATTATATTTTCACTTCATATCAGGGTTTTAGATACACTTCTTTAATTGAAGAAGATTTAGAGCAATCAATTTTATATGAAGAACTGGCAGATGAACTTCAGGCATTATACAACAAAGAATGTGAATAAGAAAAACTGAAAATGAATGAATTTAAATAAGATTGTTTACTATTATTCCATGCAATACTTTACTTCAGAGGTGATTTAATGAAAAAATTATTGCTTATAGCATTGCTTTCTCTTGTTTTGCTTACTTTTGGCTGTCCAGAGGATCCGCAGGAAGCAAAAACAGGAAAATTAAGTTTAAGCATTACAGACAAACAAGTTGAAGGAATAGAAGAATTACATGTAACAATTACTGCAGTTGAAATTCATAAAGCAGGAGCAACAGGAGACGAAAACAGTAATGGAAACTCTAACAGAGGAGACAATAGTTCATGGATTCTTTTCTCAGAAGAAGAAAAAACATTTGATTTAATGCAGTTAAAATCAAGTGAAGGACTAAAAGAAGTTTTAGGAGAAAAAGAGCTTGAAGTTGGAAAATACACTCAAATCAGATTAACCGTAAAAGAAGTTAAAGCAAAAATTAACGGAGAAGAATTTGATGTAGAGGTTCCTTCAGACAAATTAAAAATAGTGCACGGATTTGAAATAAAAGAAGGAGAAGAAACAGAATTAATAATTGACTTTTCTCCTGAATCAGTTATTTCAGCAAACGGAGGATACAAATTAAAGCCTGTGATAAAAATTTTGACCCCAAAACAATTTCAGGAAAGAAAACAAAGCAAAGAACAAAAAATGACTTTAGAGAGAGCAAGAGAAATAGCAGAAAACAGTGAATGTATTAATGAAGGAGTATTAAAAGAAAACGCACAATACAATGAAAACAGCAAAACCTGGTGGATTGATTTTGAACCAACTGAACCAAAAGAAGGATGCAATCCAGTTTGTGTTGTAAACAAAAATGAAAACGCAGAAATCAACTGGAGATGCACTGGATTACAAGAATTCTGCGAAATAGGAAAAAAATATAGAAACAATGCAGTTGATCCAGTTGAATGCGAGTGTCCAAAAGGATATGAATTTGAAACAGTTTCAACTGGTCCAGGTCCTTGTCCAGAACCAGGAATGACAGACTGTCCAGAAACAGAATTAAGGTGTGTTGAATCACAAGAATTACAAGGCAAAGGCATATTTACTCTTCTGCTTTCAGATGCAGAAGCAGATATAACAGATTTTGAATCAGTAAATGTCAGCTTTGATCATGCAAGAATTTTCCAAGTTGATTCTAACACTGGTTTTACAGAAATTGACTTAAACGGAGCAAGCGTTGATTTAACTACAGTTGTAGGCGAACTAGCAGTACCATTAGTGCAAATGGAGTTAGATGCAGGAACTTACAGTAAAATAGAATTATATGTCTTGGATGTAGAAGCGATACTTTTAGACGGAAACACAGCTGAAGTGACTGTTCCAAGTGGCAAACTCAGAATAATAAAACCTTTTACAATTGACGCCAACACAGAAACCAAGTTTGTGTTTGACATTCAAATAGTCAAAAAAGGACAGACAAATGAATACAACCTGTTTCCTGTAGTTGCAAAAAGCGGAGTTGTAGGCAAAGACTTGGATGAAGACGAAGTAGAAGAAATTGAACCAGAAGAAGAAATAGAAGTAGATGATTCAGAGTTCTTGGAAGATGTTTGCGATGGAAACACTTCTTGTCCTACAGGATATGAATGCGCTGACTTTCCTGCAGAAGTTGGATTAAAATGCTATCCAATCACAGGAACTGAAAGCGTCTGCGATTTTGTAACCTGCCCTGCAGGATATGAATGTGTTATTGAACAAAGCTATCCTGTCCAAATTTCTTGTGCTGAAATAACAGAATAAAATGGAATGGTTAAACCATTCCCTCTTTTTATTTTTTTTAAGAACTGCTATGAGAAAACATGTGTTCAATAGTCTGAAAAAATTTTATAAAGATTTAAATAAAGTTTGAACTATATTTTAATACTTTTTTAATACATAACAAGGGGGTTTGAAATATGATTATAGAATTGATTGGAGGGCTTTTAGTGTTGTTATTTATTTTACTTCCAGTGCTTTTTGTTTTAGCACTTGCTTCAATAAAAATAATCACAGAATATCAAAGAGGAGTAAAATTCACTTTAGGAAAATACACTGGAATAATGGGGCCAGGACTGAATTTTTTGATTCCAATAATCCAGAGTTATAAAAGGCTGGATATAAGAATAAAAACAGTTGATATTCCAAAACAAGAAGTAATGACAAGAGACAATGTTCCAGTAAGAGTTAATGCAGTAGTTTATTTTCAAGTAAAAGACCCGGAAAAAGCAGTGTTAAATATTCAGGATTATGTTTATGCAGTAGCACAATATTCCCAAACAGCTTTAAGAGATATAATTGGAAACAAAAGCTTGGATGAAGTTCTTTCAAACAGGGATGAAATTGCTTCAGAAATAGAAGTAGTTGTAGACAAAGAAACAGACCCATGGGGATTAAATGTAACTGGAATAAAAATGCAGGATGTAGAACTGCCGGAAAATTTAAAGAGAACAATGGCAAAACAAGCTGAAGCAGAAAGAGAAAGAAGAGGAGTAGTAATCAAAGCATTAGGAGAAGTTGAAGCCTCAAACAATTTAGCAAAAGCTGCCAATACTCTTTCAGCCAGCCCAGGAGCACTGCATTTAAGAACATTAAACACTTTAAATGACTTAAGCAGCGACCAAAGCAATACAGTGGTTTTTGCACTGCCATTAGAAGTGTTAAGAGCATTCCAGACAGTAGCAAACATGGGAGAAGTTGGGGTTAAAAAAAAGAAAAAATAGTTTGATTTCATGAACAAAAAAATCCTTCTCTTATTTTTTCTTTTTTTCTTTTTATTTTCTTTTGTTTCAGCTAAAAGCTATTATCTGCCAAAAGCAGAAGTTTACATGCAGATTCAGCCTGATTCTTCAATTTTAGTGGAAGAAAATATTTTATTTGATTTTTCAGGAGAATTTTCTTTTGCTTACAGAGACATCCCAAAAGGCCAATGGCAAGTAAGCGAAATAAAAGTTTTTGAAGAAGAAAAAGAACTTCAAACAGAAATAAGTGATTTAGGAAAAGACATCAGAATTAAATGGTTTTATTCTGCAGAAAATGAGAGAAAAACTTTTACTCTGAAATATACTCTAAAAAAAGCAATTACTGCATACAATGATATTGGGGAATTAAACTGGAAAGTGTGGGGAGAAGGATGGGGAGTCAGATTAGATGAATTATACGGCTATATTGAACTGCCTGCTGAAGTTGAAGATCCAAAAGAAGTTTTTGTTTGGGGCCATCCAGAAATAAACGGAAAAATCGGCTTAATTGAAAACAAAAAAATTCTTTTTCAGGCTTTTAACATAGGAAGTAATCAATGGATTGAAATAAGAACTGCTTTTCCAGTTGAACTGCTTTCTTCCACAGAAAATGCAGTGAAAAAAAATGAAAATGCTTTGGAAAGAATAATAGAAGAAGAAAAAAATTATGTTTCTCCAAATGAGTTTCCAATCTGGACTATAATGATTTTTTTGTTTCCTTTTATAATTATTGGAGCAATTGTGCGCTCAAAAATTTTCAACATGATTTTAGTATTTATTTTTGGAGTACTGATTTTTTTCTCTTTGCTTTCTTTTCAGAATAATTTAATTGCAGTTGGATTGATTCTATTGCAGATCTTATTATTTGCTTTAATCTGGCATTTTTTTGGAAGAGAACCAAAAACAGAATATCAGGCAATTTACGAAAGAGAAGTTCCATATGATTACAGCCCAGCTATAGTAAATGGATTAATGCATTTATGGAGCAAGACTGCTGAAGGAAACCAAATGACTGGAGAAATTCTTGATTTATGCCTTAAAAAAAAGCTAAAACTAGAGCAGATAAAAAAGCCTTCTCTTTTAGATAAAGGAGAATTCAAAATTCATATTCTAAACACTTCTACTTTGGATTTACCTAAAAGCGAAAAAATTCTTTTTGATTTAGTTTTAGATGCGGCAAAAGGAAGATTTAAAGGATTTATAATAAAAAAATTCGAAAAAGATGCTACCCCAAAAGAAGTTTTGTTGTCAGAGATTGAAAGCTATTTAAAAAACCAGCCAAACAAAGCAAGAAAAATAATGAAATCTTGGAACAAGGAAGTTGAAAAAGAAGTTAAAGAATTAAAGTTTTTTTCAAACAAAAACGGGATAATGCAATATGTAATTGGAAGCTTACTTGTTTTAGTAATCAGCTTTATGCTTGTTGCCCCTGTTACTCCAATAATTGCTTTTGAAGCATTCTTTTTGGTTTTATTGTTTCCTGATTCGCTTCCAAACAGAACAAAAAAAGGCGCATTGCATTATACTAAATGGATGAACCTGAAAAAATTTTTAGAAGATTTCAGCAGCTTAAAAAGTGTTCCTCCAACTGCACTTCCATTATGGGAAAAGTTTCTGGTTTATTCAATTCCTTTGGGGGTTGCAAAACAAGTGCAGAAAGCAATGGATTATGCGTTTAAAGACTTTCACGGAGAATACAACAGCGCAATTTTTGTTGGAGCAGCCTACAGCAGTGCTTCAATTTCTTCTGTTGGCGCAGGCGTTTCAGCTTTTTCTTCTGCTTTTGCTTCTGCTTCAGCTCCAGCTGGAAGTGGCGGCTTCTCTGGCGGGGGCGGAGGAGGAGGCGGTGGAGGCGGCGGCGGAGCCGGCTGAATTCACTGCGAAAAGTTTTTACACTCTTTCTGTTTAATATAAAACATGATTAACAAATTTGTGCAGTTAAAAACAAAACACCAATTAGTTGTTGCATTGCTTGTTTCTTCTGCAGTTATTTCTTTTTGGAGAGGATTATGGGGTTTAATGGACACTTACCTGTTTCCAGAAAACTATGAACTAAGCTTGTGGGCGTCTCTTCTGATAGGATTAGGAATTCTAATATTAACTGGTTATGCAACAAAAGAACTGATGTAAAATTAAAAATACAAAAAATAAAAAAAAATAAAAATAGAAAAAAGATTAACAAATTTTAAACTTTTTTAGAGAAAAAATTATCTGTCGTTAAATCTTCTTTGTGGTTTGTGTTTTCGATAACATTCTCTGCAATAAACAGGTCTTTCTCCGTCTGGCTGGAACGGAACTTCTGTTTCCTGTCCGCAGTCGGCACAAGTTACCTTGAACATTTTTCTTTCAAAATTTTTGTCAAAAGACATTTTTTTTCCTCCGATATTTCACATAAAAAATTATTGCAAAATCTTTGATTAATAAAAAATCAGTTTCTCCTAATAATTTATGTTTTTTTATGCTGCATGATGAACACAGCAATAAAATACTTGAAAAGAAAGCTTAAAAAGCCTTGCAGTCAGGGAAAAAACAGAAATTTAAGGCTAAAAACAAACTGAAAACACTACAAAACCTTTTCATTCAAAATTGTTAGTGATTTATATGAAAAATACTGAAAAAAAAGATTTTTTTGATAAAAGAGTAGAAGATTTTGGCCAAGAAGTTGAACAGCTTGGAAAAAAAGCTGGAGAAAAAATAAAAGAAGCCACTTCTTATTCAGAAGAAACAAAAGGAACCAAAAAAACCAAGAGATTATATCGTTCAGGAAAAGAAAAGATTTTAGGCGGAGTATGCGGGGGTATTGCAGAATATTTAAATGTTGATCCTGTTTTAATCCGGCTTTTATGGGTTGGCTTAGTTCTTGTAGGCGGAACAGGAGTACTGCTTTACTTAATTGCCTGGATTATTATTCCAAGAAACCCAAAACACAAATGGGACGATTAGAAAAAAACTATGCAGTACGGCTTTATGCCGTACGTTTTGGCAACCTGCCTTTTGGAAAAGGCGGTTTTGATAAAACTTTTGACATTATAAAGCCAAGCCAGCAGGACTGAACAAAGTGAAGTCGTGCACTGGTGTAAACTGACAGCGGCAGTTTCAGAACTCATAATCCTAATCATTGCTTTACAGCTCATCTCAGCCTGGTTCATCACTGTAAAAAAATAGTATGGAAAGAATTAAGTTTTTATACTACTATTACGTGTAATTAGTATATGAAAAAAAAACTGCTAATAACTTTTTTGATTTTTACAATTCTTTTTTCCGGTTGTGC
>JAFCDN010000052.1 GCA_017609625.1 Candidatus Iainarchaeum sp. | reverse complement strand
AAGTAGGATTAAAAAATAAGAATTTTCTGCAGTAATAAAGGAAAAATAAGTTCAACTTGTTACAATCTCAACAACATCTCTGTTTTTCAGTTTCTGTTCTTTTCCGACAGGCTTTTTTGTTCTGCAGTCTATGGCTTTTATGAATTTGTCTCCTAAATCTGTATGGACCATGTATGCAAACTCGTGAGCTGTTGTGTTTTCTGGAACTAAAAAGCAATCAGGCAAAACATTTCCTTTGCTGTCAGTCAGCTTGTGGTTTGCAACAGGAAAAACAGAAATATATTTTAATAATTTAAAAACAGCAATATCCAAAACATCCTGAACTCCTGTTGAGCCATAAACATCCAAGACATTTTTTTTAATTGATTCTAATGCTTGTTTTTGTTTTTCGTTTACTTTATCTTTATGTATTTTAAAATCTTTTTCATTAGGTGTGTAATCTATTAATTTATTTTTGCCTGCTTCGCGCAAAGCCAACTCAGAATCTGCAGAGCAAGGGACAATCAATAAATCTGGAAATTCTTTTTTCAGTTTTTCAATATTTTCTCCTGCCTTTGGCCTGTCTGATTTATTTGCAGCAATTATCATTGGCTTTGTCAGATGTCTTAAAGAATGAGCAAATTTTTTTATCTGTCCATCTGTCCATTCTGCTGGTTTTTCTAAATCAAATTTTAATTTTGATAAAACAAATTTCACATCATCTTCTGTAACTTTTAAACCTGAGAATTGCTTGGCGACAGCTTTTGCAAAATTCTCTTTTGTATTCTGGGCTGTTCTTGCAAAAGTTTTCCAGACTTTCAGCAGAATATTATTATACCAAACATCAAGTTCTCTTTCCAGCATTTTTATATCATTAATAGGGTCGTAATTTTCTGTTTTCTTTCCTTCTGCATCTGTCTCTCCTGAAGCATCAACAATGTGGATAAAAACATCTGCCTGCCTTAAATCATCTAAAAACTGGTTTCCTAAACCTTTTCCTTCTGATGCGCCTTCAACTAAACCAGCTACATCCATCAGCTCAACAGGAACAAATCTTGTTCCATTCAGGCAATATCCTGTTCTTGGATTGCATTTTACACCGAATTCCTTGCACAAAGATTTGACTCTTACATAACCGATGCCGTGGTTTGGTTTTATTGTTGTAAAAGGATAAGAAGCAATTTCTACATTCGCCAGAGTTGAAGCTTTGAAAAATGTTGATTTCCCGCAAGATGGCTTTCCTACAAGTCCTAATAACATAGATTAATTAGAAATTGAGTGTATAAAAATTATGCGTTTTCGTTAAGGACCTTTTTCCTGATATTATTATAATCTCTTTCTACCACATAGAAAGTCTTGCTCTGAAGTATGACTCTGATTCCGCTGAATTCTCTTTCTGAAATCTCTTTGATGGCATTTCTTGCATCATCTTCTGTTCCTCCTGCCTGTCCTGCAGAATTTACAAGGGTGCTTAGCCCTATCATGAACTGTCCTTTTTCTGAAGGTATTCGCGAAAGTAAATCAGATATATTTCCAACTACTGCGTTATATATTTCCTCATTGGAACTTCTTTGGTTTTTCATGGAAAAAATAAAGTTAGAAAACCTTTATATATGTTTTTAATGTGCGACTACCATAAATCTGGTTTAAAAAGTCTGGAATCTGAGAAAGAAACTTCTGCTGTTTTTTCGTCCCATAAATAGTATCTTTGATGTTCGCATTCTCCGTCTCCCCAGTTTTCGATTAACAGAAAAGACCCGTCTTCATAATCTTGAACTAAAAAGAAAAGTGGATTTGCACTTTCTACTTTGGGATCATAATTCTCTGGGTTTTGTATTTGTCTGTGGTCAATTATTTTTCTCCCTTCTAAATCCCTTACCTTGAATCTAGGTTGTGGTGTGTCTCCTCCTCTTGGCCAGGATTCAAAATATATTTTTAATATTGATAGAATCCCTTTATCTGTCTTTCTTTCGGCAGTCATGGCTGAAGTAATAGCACAATCTTTATAAGTATTTGTATGGTTGAAAGTAGAAAGAGCCCGTAGCTCAGCCAGGTTTAGAGCACCAGTCTTATAAGACATTGTCTCGTTAGAGATATGCTGGCTTTCAACTAAGAAAGCTGGGGGTCCTGGGTTCAAATCCCAGCGGGCTCATTTGGGATTTGAACTTGTTCAACATTCCAGCCGAACAATTTGCTCTTGACTATTGTTGATAGTATTGCAAGAGTGAATTGTGAGTTGGCTCATTGAGCGTTTAGGTCGAGACTATCTATTTTATAATTACGAGACTTGAATGCGAGCGGGATTTGAACTTGTTCAAATGAAATGGAAAGATTCGTCAGAGAAAATCAATAATTAACTTTAAAAACAGATTTTTATATCAATAAACATGGGATTAACAAAATATCTGAGAAAAGAAAAAAAAAAGCCAGACAAATTAATATTGAGAAAAAGAATGATTAAATGGAGAAGCTCTCCTGCAATAGTAAAAGTTGAAAAACCATTAAGATTAGACAGAGCTCATTCTTTAGGATACAAAGCTAAGAAAGGAATTATTGTTGTTCGTGTTAGATTGAAAAGAGGAGGCCATAAAAAGCCAAGGCCAAACAAAGGTAGAAGAACAAAGCGAATGACTATAAGAAAAACTCTAAGTATGAATTATAGAGAAATAGCAGAACAAAGAGCAGCAAGAAAATACAGAAACATGGAAGTCTTGAACTCATATCAAATAGGAAAAGATGGTGTTCATTATTTTTATGAAGTTATTTTAGTTGACAGAGAGCAGCCAGAAATAAAATCAGATAAACAATTATCTTTTATAACAAGAAGAGCCAATAGAGGCCGTGCTTTTAGAGGTTTAACGAGCGCAGGAAAAAAAGCACGTGGACTGAGAAATAGTCCTGTAAAAGTTCCGAAAGTAAGACCAAGCTTAAGAGTTAACAGAAGAAGAGGAAATTAATCAGATAGTTTTAAAATGATTTTAAGAAGACACACTTCAAGGAGAAATTTTGTTTTAAGAAGAAATCTTATTCATCCAAGAAGGCATGTAAAATTAAGGCATTATTCTGGAAAACAAGATAATGAAACAACAGGCCATCTGGCACAAGATTATAATTCTTCACATGTTGTGTCGAGAGAGAATGCTTTAGAAAAACTTACAAATTAGAATCAATCCACTTCTTAACATCTGCTTCAGGTTTCGCACCAATAAATTCATCTACTACTTTTCCATTTTTGAAAAGTTTAATAGCAGGAATAGACATTATTCCATATTCATTCGCTGTTTTTGGGCTTTCCTCAACATTTAATTTCACTATCTCAATTTTCCCTTTGTATTCCTCTCCAAGTTTTTCCATTATCGGCTCTAAAATCAGGCACGGCGGGCACCATGTAGCCCAGAAATCTACTACAACAGGCAATTCCTTACTTTTTTCTATAACCTGCTTTTGAAAATTTGAATCATTAACCTCTGTCATAAATAAGAATACCCTCATTCATTTATAAAACTTATTGATTAATTAAAAAACATATAAAAACTCCTTTTCATTCATTATAATGGAGATATATGATGGAATATGAAGAGATCTGTGGTGTTTATCAACAGCTAGAAAGCACAACAAAAGGACTTGAAAAAACAAAAATCCTTTCAGAATTTTTAGGAAAAATAAAATCTTGTCCTGAAACAATCTACCTTTTGCAAGGAAAAGTTTTTCCTGATTATGACGAAAGAGTATTAGGAATCTCCCAAAAATTATCAATAAAGGCAATAGCAAAAGCAACAGGAATTTCAGAAACTGAAGTAATCAAAGAATTCAAGCATTTAGGAGATTTAGGAAAAGTTGCTGAAAAAATCATTGGTTCAAAAAAACAATCAGTGTTGTTTTCAAAAAAACTAACAGTTAAAAAAGTTTTAACAAATTTAAGAAAACTTTCAGAGTTAGAAGGAAAAGGGACAGTAAATAAAAAACTTGGTTTAATAATAGAATTACTGCATTCTGCAAAACCAGCACAAGCTAAATATATTATAAGAACAGCAATAGGAGATATGAAAGTTGGCGTCGGCTCTGGTTTGTTAAGAGACGCAATAATTGAATCTTGCTTTAAACCAAAAAACATAAAGCAAAAAAAAGAATATATTGAAATTGTCCAGGATGCTTACAACAAATCAACAGATTTTGCAGAAGTTTTTGAAAAAACACATAAAAATAAATTAAAAGATATTTCCTTAAGTCCTGGGAAACCTGTGAAAGTAATGCTCTTCCCAAAAGCAAAAGATGTAGAAGATGCGTTTAGAATTGTTGGCAAGCCAGCGGCATTTGAATTTAAATATGATGGCTTTCGCGTAATGATAAACAAAGATGAAAAAGGAGACATAAAAATATTCACGAGAAGATTAGACAATGTCACAAAACAATTTCCAGATATTGTCAGATATGCAAAAGAACACATCAAAGCAAAAGCGTATATAATAGATGCAGAAGTAGTAGGTTATGACCCAAAAACAAAACAATACCAGCCATTCCAAGCAATCAGCCAAAGAATAAAGAGAAAATATGATATTAAAAAATTAGAAAAACAACTTCCTGTTGAACTAAATGTTTTTGACATCATTTTTTACAACAGCAAAAATTTAATATCTGAAAAATTTGAGCAGAGAAGAAAAATTCTAGAAAAAATAATCAAGCCGGCAAAATATAAAATAGTTTTAGCTGAGCAGATTATAACAAATAAAAAGAAAAAAGTAGAAAAGTTTTTTGACAAAGCTATAAAAGAAGGACAAGAAGGCTTAATGGCAAAATCCCTTGAAGCACCATATAAGCCAGGAGCAAGAGTTGGTTATGGTGTCAAACTAAAACCAGAAGACAAAGATTTTGATTTAGTTATTACAGAAGCAGAATATGGAACAGGAAAACGTGCAGGCTGGCTGACAAGTTTTGATGTTTCATGCAGACATGAAGACAAACTTTTAGAAATCGGGAAAGTAAGCACAGGATTAAAAGAAAAAGAATCTGAAGGCCTAAGTTTCAAAGAGCTCACAAAAAAACTTAAGAAACTTATTGTAGAAGAACACGGAAGAAAAGTGAAAGTCAAACCAGAAATAGTAGTTACAGTACAATATCAGAATATTCAGAAATCTCCCACTTACTCCAGTGGATGGGCTTTAAGATTTCCAAGGATAAAACAACTCCGCCCAGACAGAAACAAAGAAGATATTGCTACTCTGACCGAGATTAAGAAAGAAGTCTAAGGCATCCGGGAGCATATTTTTCAATTTCTTTTTGTCTTCTTCTTGAACTTATCTCAAAAGGTACTGCTTTTCCTAAAGTTTCGTAAGCCCATCTTAATCTTCTTCTTGTCAAAGCTGGGCAATAAAAATTATTTGGGAACATATAAGTAACATAAACAAATTCCTTCCTTTTAGATTTGTTCTCTGCAAGCTCAACAAAAAAATCCATCCATTTTCTTTCAAAGACATCAAGGGGTTTTG
>JAFCDN010000051.1 GCA_017609625.1 Candidatus Iainarchaeum sp. | reverse complement strand
CAGAATACAAAACAAAAACAATAACGCTAAACATACAGCAGTATGAATGCGGAAACGGAATATGCGAAACACCATATGAAACAACAACAAACTGCCCAGCAGACTGTGAAACAGAACCAATAAAAGAACTAAAAATAACAACTTCTTTATTAGGAAAAACACTTACAACAACAATAACAGACACACAAGAAAATCTAATAGAAAACGCAACAGTAACATATGGAACAGAAACAAAAAACACAAACATTGATGGAAAAACTTTTTTTACAGAAATAACAGGAAAAAACGAAATAACAGCACAAAAAGATGGATACAAAACAAAAACAATCAACTACCAAGGACCAATCTGCACTGAAAATACAACAAAAACATGCACTACAAACAAAAACTGCAAAGGAATAACAAAATGCACAAACAGAAACTGGGGAGAATGTAAAGATGTGCCAGATGATAACTGTCCAGAAAAAAAAGAAGAAGCAAATTATATTACTATATTTCTGGCAATACTTTTTGCAATAGGAATTTTCGTGCTAATAATAATGAAAACCAAAAATAATTAAACATTCCTTTTTTAAACAATTAATCCCTTTTCTTTTTGGGTTTTAAATGAAATACACAAAAAAAATGAAAACAAAGTTTATTGACATTGAAGCAGGAAAATTCATTTCAATAATCCATGAAAGACAGGCAAAAGAGCTGGGAATTTTTCCTCTGGACAGAATTGAATTAACAAACCTGCATACAAAAAAAAAGATTATTACTGTAGTGGACACAACTGATTCAATGGTAAAAAAAGAAGAAATAGGATTATTTGAAGATGTAAGAAAAAAGCTTGGGCTGAGAAAAAAAGGAGAAATTTTAGTGAGCCCTGTCTCTACTCCAGAAAGCGTGAAATATATAAAGAAAAAAATGGACGGAAACTCTCTGAATGAAAAAGAAATAAAAAAAATAGTTGAAGATATAACTTCTAATCATTTATCCCAAATTGAAGCCAGTGCATTTGTTTCAGCAGTTTATATGGAAGGATTAAATCTGCAGGAAATAATTTTTATGACAAAAGCTTTAGTTGATGGAGGAAAAAACTTAAAGCTCAACAAAGAATTCATTGCAGACAAGCATTCAATTGGAGGAATAAACGGAAGAGCAACAATGATTTTAGTGCCAATTGTTGCAGCAAACGGCTTGTATATTCCAAAAACTTCTTCCAGAAGCATTACTTCGGCAGCAGGAACAGCAGATTCAATGGAAGTGCTGGCAAAAGTAAACCTTTCAATGAAAAAAATAAAAAAAATAGTGAACAAAACCGGAGGAGTAATTGTCTGGGGCGGCGGCCTTGATTTAGCGCCGGGAGACGATAAAATAATCACAATAGAGCATCCATTAAATTTGGACCCGCCTGGACAGGTTATTGCTTCAGTGATGGCAAAAAAAGTAAGTGTAGGGGCAAAGTATTTAGTAATAGACATTCCATTAGGCCAGTACACTAAGGTTAAAACAAAAGAAAATGCAGAAACAATGGCAAAAAAGTTTCTGGAAGTAGCAAAAAAAATGGGAATAAAATGCGAAGTTTTGTTAACAGACGGAACAAAACCAAACGGCCCTGCTTTTGGCGCAGCATTAGAAGCAAAACATGCAATGGAAATACTGGAAGGAAAAGTGTTTGATAATCTGGCAGAAAAATCCTGTCAGTTAGCAGGAGCATTATTTGAATTAACAGGAAAAACAAAAAAAGGAAAAGGATATGAAAAAGCAGTTGAACTGCTTCAATCAGGAAAAGCACTGGAAAAAATGAAAGAAATAATCAAAGCACAGGGAAAAAAAGTTGATTGTTCTGAAAAAATTAAATTAAGCTCCAAAAAAATTGAAATAAAATCAGACAAAAACGGAAAAATTGAAAGGATTGATTTAAAAGCATTAAAAGAGATTGCAAGAGAAGCCGGAGCGCCAGTGCACAAGAAAGCAGGGTTATTGCTGAAAGTTTTTGAAGACGATAAAATAAGAAAAGGACAGGTTTTGTTTGAAATTCACGGAGAAAACCAAAGAAGACTAGAGATTGCAAAAAAAAGAGCCTTAAAAGATAATCCAATCAAATTAGGAGAAATAATAATAGCAAAAATAAAATAATCACTGAGTTAAGAAATTAAACAGTTCAATAAATTCTTCTGTTTCTGTTAAATAAACCTTTTCTTCAAATTCTATTTTTTTTATTTTTCTTTTTATTTTTTCTTTTTTCTTTTTTTCAAGTTCCATTAAAGGCAGGGCTTTTTCCAAAGCATTAAGGCAGGTTTTGTTTTTGAACCTGAATAAAACCTTTAGGAATTCTGAAAAATCTTTTTTGCTTTTCACTTCAGTTTTTTTCTTTTTTTCAAGTTTTAATATGAGAAAATCGCTTGAAGTTGGAGGAAAAAAAGAATCAGACTTAACTTCTTTTACTTCTTTCACTTCAAAAAAAGTGTTGATTAAAACACTTAAAGAACCGTATTCAGAAAAGCCTGGCTCTGCAAGGATTTTTAATGCAAAATCCCTCTGCAAAAGCAAAACCATTAAATCAAAATTAAGAAAAATAAGCTTGGAAAAAGTTTCTGAAGAGTTTTCCGAAGGCAGAAAAGAAACGCATTTTTTATTTTTTGAAACAGAAGAAAAAGAAGAAATTAATCTGGTTTTTGGAAGCTGTTTTTTCAGGATTGGAAGCAGTTGCTCTCTGTTTTCTAAAAGAGTTAAAGAAGATTTTTTTGAGAGTTTTCTTGCAAGGAAAAATTCTCCTGCAAAAACCTCTAAAACTTTGTCTGATTTTTTCAGCTCTCCAAGAGAAAGCATTTCTTCAATCAAATCTTTTTTTATTATAAAATGAATTCCAGAGCCTTTTTTTGGAAAAAACCTGTACTTTGAAATTAAATCATTTAATTCAACAAACAAAGTCATTTAAATCAGCGGAAACTTTTTTCTTCTCTGCTTGGCGCCCTGACAAAAAGATAATATTTTTGCTTGCTGTCCTCTAATTCAAGCATTACTCTTTTAATAATCAGCCTGACAGGGTCAGGCATTAAATGAATTCTTTCAGTTATGTCTTTAAATGATTCAAAAGGTTTTGCTTCTCTTTGTTTTAGTATTTCAAACAAATGCTTTTTTCCTAAACCTGGGAGCAGTTCAAGCTGGTGCATTCTCAAAGAAAGAGAACCGGATTTGTTAAAAAAATCGAGGTATTTTTGTGAATTCTCTTTTACTATTATTTCAATTGCCTTTTCTATTTCAGAAATAGAATTATTTGTTAGCTCATCAAAAAAAACCCTTCTTTTAATGAACTGGATTTGTTCTCTTTTGTCTTTTCCAATGTAAACTTTTTCTAAAGCCTTAAGTGAAGCAGAAGGAATAACCTCTAATAAAGTAAAGTATTCAGTTCCAATTACTTCTGCAATTGGCTCTGACTTGAAGCTGCTGCTCTTGCCTGTAGGCAAATAATCCAAAACTATTGCATATTCTTCGTTTGGCATAATACAACAACTCCATTTTGATCTCTTCTTTTCTCATTCTCCCTATATTTCAACTCTCTCTCTCTTTTATTTTTTTGTTTTCTTTTTTGTTTCTTTTTTTGTTTCCTTTTCTTTTGAAGGACTGTAATAAGATTTAACAATTTTTAATATTTTTGCGTTGTCTTCATTTGAAATTTTTACTTTCTTTGCAACAACCAAAGAAAGAACTTCATCGTTTTGAGGAAGAATGTCTGCTATTTTTATTGCAACCTCTTCAGTCATTCCTTCAATTTTCATTAATTCTTCCAAAAGCTTTTCTGTTTTGGTTCGTGGAATCTTTGAAAATTTATCCACATACTTTAAAGTCAGTCCCTGCTCGTAAGTTAATTCTCCTTCTTTGGAGATTTCTTTCAATAATTCTTTTACCTTAATCAAAGGCACTGGTTTTATTGACAAAACTTTTTCGTTCAACATTATTCTTTCACCTGAACCATTTTTAATTTTTTTAAGTGTGCAGGATGGGCAATAACTTTTTTTGCTTTATTCCCGTCCTTTAAGCTTACAACATAGCTTCTTCCTCTTTTCTCTGAAATTTTTCCTGTTTTTCCCTGAAATCTCCTAAAAGGCATTCCTTCATGGATTCTTGAATTAATGTGAACCTGTACTGTCTGGCCTTCTTCCAGCTCTGACAGCATCTTGTTTACTGTAGTTCTTTCCTTTGTTTTCAGAGTGTCTCTTTGTTTTGCTCTTTTTCCTTTTGCTTTCTTATTAGACATAAAATCACCATAAATCTCTAAATAAATCAATAATAATAAGTGAAAGATAATCTTTAAAAATGCATCAAACTTGGCTGGGTCTAATGATACGACAAATCACGAATAGTAAGATTTAAATATTAAGTTTCTTAATATTATTCATTGTAGGTTGAATAAAATGGATAATTTTGAATTTTTTGTAAAATCTGATTTAAGTGGTTTTGTAGGAAAATGGGTGGCAATACTTAATGAAAAAGTTGTTGCTTCAGGAGAGAACTTCAAAGAAGTCGCAGAAAAAGTAGATAAAGAATTTCCAAACCAAAAACCTCTTTTGACAAAAGTTCCAAAAAATATTGCACGAATACTTTAAGCTTATGCATTTTAAACTAAAGAAACGCTCATTAGAAGACGGTTCAATAACATATCATCCTTATGTGAAAGTGACGATTAGTCATCTAAGTAAAAACAAAGAAGTAACTGCTGTACTGGATACTGGGGCTGATTTAATTTATATCCCTAAAGAAATCGCAGAATACTTTAATCTGCCACTTTCTGAAAAAACTCTTGAATGCAAATCTCCTCAAGAAATCTTCAAATATAAAACATCCAAAATGAATATTGAAATAAGCAGGCCTCATGAAAGATATGAGATGAATTTTAATGTGGCAGTCCCATTAAAGAAAATAGATTATGACGAGGTAATTTTAGGGGTTGAATTTTTATCCCAGTTCAAAGTTACTTTTGATTATGCAAACGAAAAAATGATTCTGAAAAAATCTGGAAAAAGAACTGATTTCAGAAAGATGAAAATCAAATAACGGGAAGTATACAAAAACTGAGCTCTGGAAAAAGCTGCCTAAAAAAACTATGTATCAAACTTACAAAGTTGCTTTAGACTACCTTCTTGATTCAAATAAGATTGTAATGAACAGCCACAAAGTAACTTGGATTTATTACCCTAAACTATTCAAAAAGCTTATGGCTCAAACAGTGGAAACAGAGCTTGACACAGTTTAAAGCACGATCTTTATCTTTGTCTTAATTCTTACTAATAAGTAGATGATTTCTGATAAAAAACTGTGATGTCCTGAAATAAGGTTACACTCTAACTGTTTTGGGGTGGTTAAAGTGTTCAAATTAACTTTGAGAGCTAGAAAGCATGTGAAAGAGTTGGAGAAAGGAACGTCAGCTAGTGTTCTTGCAGAACACTATGAGATTTCCAGAAATCATGTGTACAGGCTTGCAAGACAAGATACTGTTTCTTTTAAAGAAGT
>JAFCDN010000007.1 GCA_017609625.1 Candidatus Iainarchaeum sp. | reverse complement strand
CAGAATACAAAACAAAAACAATAACGCTAAACATACAGCAGTATGAATGCGGAAACGGAATATGCGAAACACCATATGAAACAACAACAAACTGCCCAGCAGACTGTGAAACAGCAGGAGAACCAGAACTAAGAATAACAACTTCAGTAACAGGAGATATATTAACAATAACAATAACAGGTCAAGATGGAAATCCAATAGAAGGAATAACAGTAACCTACGGAGAAAACACAAAAAACACTAATGCAGAAGGAAAAACAACATTTGACAAAATAATTGGAACACAACGCATAACAGCAGAAAAAGAAAACTACAAAACAAAAACAATACTATACGGAACAACAACATGCATTGAAGGAGAAACAAAAAACTGCACCACAAAAGAAAACTGCAAAGGAACACAAACATGCACAAACGGAACATGGGAAAAATGCAATGATATATCAGACGACAACTGCCCTGCAGAAGAATCAGATAGTTTTATTACTTTGCTTTTATCATTGCTTTTCTTAATAGGAATTATTGTTTTAATAATCCAAAAAAGCATAAGAAAATAAACCCTTTTTAATTCTTTTTTCACAGAAATTTTAAAGACTGTTTTTTCGCGATTTCGTTCGCGAGTCACGAGGCACGACACAAGGTCGTGCTAGCTCCACGCAAAGCGTGGTGCCTCGTGTTTAACCGGCGAAACGTTTAGCAGAGGTGGCTGAGTGGTTAAAAGCGCCAGCTTGGAAAGCTGGTGTCCGAGAGGACACGCGAGTTCGAATCTCGTCCTCTGCGTTAACCTTTAAGAAAGGTTAATCAAACGTTCGAGATAAACTCGGACTGTCAAAGGGTTTAACCAAACGTCCAGCCTAAAGCTGGACTGACATCTTTTTCAAAAAGTATTTAAAGACCCAATTCTTTTTTCAATTGTTTAGTAGAATAAACTCTTCCTTTTCTTATATCTTCTTCAGCTTCTTTAAGGTCTCTTAAAGTTTCTTTGCTTAATTCCATTTCTGATTTCTCATTCTATTTTACTATTATGGCATGTCATAAGTAAAAGCTTTTCTGTCTGTCAGATCAGGAAAAAAATCACTGCAGAGAGAAAGAATAAGATTACAGAAAAAGCTCGGTTGTAATATGCAATCAAAGCAATAAATAATGGAATCACTAGAAGCCATGTAAGCCCTTGCTGTAATATAATCATCCCTGTAACCATCCCCAAAAAAAACCAGATATAAATCAGGCTGACAAAAAGAGTAATCCTGTTCAAAAAATATTCAATAACTTTTTTTGTTACCTCTGCTCCCATAAAAGAATTCTTACAAAAAAAGCTTTTATTTTTTTGTTTTTAGTCAGCTTAAGCCTTGTCCTAAGTCTCCTAAATCATCAGTTAAATCAGTTAATTCTTTTGTTAAGTCTTCAGGTGTTTCTTCTTCTTTTGGAGCCTCTTGCTTTTCTCCACCTTCTCCTGTTCCTCCATCTATTGTTCCAGAATCTTTTGCTCCTTCTCCGCCACTTTTTGTTTTAGTTTTATCTGGAGTTGAAGGCTGAACACAGCCAAAAATCAAAAACAATGCAACCAAAAAAATCAATATTTTTTTCATCTAAACAACCCACTAACCCAATTCATTATTATTTCAAATACTTTTGTTGGGTTTGATAAAATTGCCTGTCCTGTTGGCCCATATCCTGGTGGAGGACCACCCATTGGATCGTCTCCCCATTCGTTTGGATCATATGCCTTACACACTATATCACTAATACACATTCTGCCATCTGGAGTTGAAGATTCAACCATTTCTCCATACATATTCTGAGAAATACAAACCTGTTCTTTTTCCATTACCTGCTGTTCGTTTAAGCAATGTTCATATCCTATTCCTGGACCATATTCTGCCATGCATTTTTCTTCGCATGCAAGACAAACAGGATCACTTCCTCCTGGTTCACATCTTTTGTTTTCTCCTACACAAACCATTATACATCCTTGAAATGGATCTATTTCTCCTCCAGGTCCAAATGGTCCTTCCCCTTCTGGTGGTCCTAAACCGCATTCTATTTCACATGCTTCTTTTTTTTCATACATGCATTCAAACATGCTTTTATCGCAATCTTTTCTAACGCATTCTTCCATACAAGCTTCTTCTGGTCCTCCGCCTCCATGTGGTCCAGAAAAGATCTGCTGTAATGTATCACAGTCTCCTGTACAGGAATAATTTCCAAAACTTGATGGATCATTAAATTCTTTATATCCTTGTTCTGTCAAAGAATATTGTGCGTGTTTTCCTTCTGGAGTATGCAGTGTAACTTTACAGTGTGTTCCGTCAAAAAATAATTCTACATTTGTCACAAACCCTTCTGGGTCTGGAGGAACAAAAGATTTTACATTTTCTACTGAATAATTATGGCAGCCATGCATTATTTCCATTGCATCTTTTTCTGCTTCCAAAAACTTTTTGAATTCTTCTTCGTTTTCAAAAGGAGAACCATAAAATCTGTCAAACTGTTCTGCTACTGCACTTTCTATTTCTTCTATTGTCGGAACTGTTCCAGTTGCAATTGCAGTAGTAACTTTTGATAAATCTCTTCTCAAAGACTGAATATCATTTAATACCTGCAGTCTTTGTTCTTCAGTTAATTCTCCTGTTAATTTGCTTTTTATTGTACTGATTTTCAGCTGGATTTCAATTAATTTTTGTATTCCATATTCTACTGCCTGTACTCCTTCTGTGTCTCCTAATTCTGTATAACCTTGTTTTAATCTTTCCAATTTTGTTCCAATTTCTCCAATCCTTTGCTGAAACTCTTCTAATCTTTCTAATGCGTCCTGCATTTCTTCTTCTCTTAATTCACTTAAGTCTTCTGCTGTTGGAACTTCATCATATGCTTCCATAAAACATTTTGGCCCTTCTTCCATTACAACAAAAATTCCTCCGTCTTTTTCGCATTTTATTGCTTGAACTTTCATTGGATCGTCGCCGTATTTTTCTTCTATCATTTCATCATAATGTTCTTTGAATTCATTGTGAACACACATTATTGCAGTGCATCCTTTGTCGTCAGTGAATTCTTTTATTTCTGTCTGACATGATGATTTCATTTGGTTTATTTCTTCTGCTGTAGGGCATGCAACTCCAGAGAAGCCTTCTTTTCCTTCTTTAATACAAGCTGGAGCTCCTTCGACCATTTCAAATTTGCCGTCACAGTTTTCTATTTCTTCTTTTACATCAAACTCTTGGAATTCTGGTTCATCAAATTCAAAATCACATTCAACCTGAAAAACTCCTGGAGCTGTTTCAACTTCATTACACCCTTCTGGAACCTGTGGATGAAATTCTTCTGGTGATCCTTCTGGCGGCATTGGAGGCTGATCAACCGGAGGCTGATCCATTGGTGGTTGATCTTGTGGTGGTTCTGGTGGCATTTCTGGTGGGGGTTGTTCTACTGGTGCTGGAGGCGGTTCCTCTGCTGGCGGCTCTACTGGAGGATCTTCTCCTTCAAATGAAATCCCAAAAGCGCTTACACTAGTTAAAGCAAAAACACTCAAAATAAAGAGCATTAAATACAAGCCAATTTTCTCTTTCATACTTTTATTAACTCTTTCCTGATTTAAATATTTTTCGGATTCAGTTTTTTTATATAAAGAAAGTTTTTTGCTCAAACTTTTTTCTAAAAAGTTGTTTTTGGTACAGCTTTTTTTGAAAAAGGTGTTTTGCGGGATTAGCCAAGTGGTCAACGGCGCCAGGTTGAGGGCCTGTGACTTAGTGTCTTCGGGGGTTCGAATCCTCCATCCCGCATCGCCTTTTATCCTTGAGTTGCGGTGCACATTATGAGGGCATATAGCCCTGTTATTTTTTATCTTCTTTTCCAACGCAGTATTTCAGCTTCTTTTTCTTTTTTCATTTTTTTTGCGTTTCTTCTTCTAATCCGTTTTGGTTCTGTAGGGGGTTTTATTGGTTTTTGTGATGAAATACTAATCCCTTGTTGTCTTGCCCATTTCATTATTTCAAAAACATCTTCATCGGTAAGACCGTCTCTTTTTGCTTGTCTCCTGATTTTTCTAAGTTCCACGTTTTGAACAAGTGCTCTTATGATTCTAACTCTTGGGTTGTCAAGCCTTGTCTGAGGCCAAACCCTTGCTTTAAGGTCAAAAGCTTTTCTTCTCAAATAATCTAAGTTTTCTTCATTAACTTCAAATGCAACAAGATTTTTTTCTTTAATAATAGATTTTCTATCAAAAGGATATGCCATAATTGGCTGATCAAATTCATGTTTCCCTTTTTTTGTTCTCAGTTCAGGATTCACTACAACTAAATCAAGTTTTCCTTTTAGTTTCCTTTGTTGTAGTCTTGATTGAATTACTCTTCCTTTTTGTCTAAGCTCAGATATTGTGCCGCGCATTTTTTGTTCTCTTTTAGCAGCAGATTCTATTATTGATTCTCTTTTCCTTTTTGATTTTTTTTCTTTTTGCAATCTCTCTTCTGTCTTTCTTCTAAGATTTCCAATAGCTCGCTGCTTTTTTTCTATATCTTTTCTTATCGATTCTGCTTCCATTTCCATAGCATTCTTTACTCTGAGTTTAAAATCCATTAAAAGATAAACTCTTCTGATTAACTTACTGCTCCTGATTTTTTTTACATCCGCCATTGGAAGTTCAAGTGCACCATAAGTTTCTGGGCTGATTCTGAAAGTTCTTCCTATAGGTTTTCCCAATAAAGCTCTTCTTGTTGCAGGTCTTTTTTTTAGTGTCATTGCCTTTCACAATAAATAAAAGAAACAAAGAAATAGAAAAACCTTTCTATAAGATTTCCAAATCTGCGCCTTCGAATTTTTTCAGCCGTTCTTTCAGAGAATTTTCTTTTGGCTTTTGCTGCATTATTAAATTAGTTGCAGGGCTTGACTGAACTTCTGTTACATTGATGTTTTTTTTGCTTGCAATAAAAGAATTTATCACATCAATTGAATCTTCTTTCATGTCTCCAATGTAACTGCATTTCTTGCATTTCAATCCTGCTTCAGTGCTTTGAATTTGGATTGAACCGCATTCTGGACAATATTTCATTTTCATATTTTTTCACAACAAAGGCAAGTTGTATATAATAATTCATTGAAGTATTTAAAGCTTTTGATTTGCGCGTTTATTTTTTTATGAGATCTCCAATGCTAAACCTTTTTGGTTTTTCCTTTTTTTCTGAAAAAGATTCTTCTCCAATTTCATCAAGCTCTTTTATTTCCACTTCATCTCCTTCTCTTGCTGGAATGGCTTTATCTTCTTCCACTGCTTTGTCTAACAGTTCTTCAAAAACCGGCTCCTCACCTGATCTTTTTTTGTAAACCTGAAACAATGCAAGCAAAACCAAAAGCACAATCAAAAACACTGCGCCATACCATGCACGGTCTACTGTAAAAACATAAAATCCTGTAACCAAATTAGCCTTTTCTTTTTCAGAAAAATCATCTGCTAAATTTGTTTGATTAACTCCTTCTATAATGTCAGTTTCTTCTAATGGTTGTTCTTCTGCAGAGTCTATTTTATTCAGCTCTTCTAAAGACGCTTCCAATTGTTTTATTTCTTCTTCTAATATCTTTGTTTGTTCTTCTAAATTCTGTTCGTTTGATTGTTTAAGCGCTTCAAGTTCTTCTTTGTGTTGGTTTATTTTAGCTATTATTCCTTTCATCAGCAAATCTACTTCTTGGTTGAACTCTTCTGGCAGGGTTGTTAATGCAGTAACTGTATCAATTGCTTTTAATTCAAACTCTTTTTCTTCAACTAAATTTTCTTTGTTAAAAGTTTTTGTTTTAATTTTATGTTCTCCTTCTTGTATTCCAAAATATGAAACAAAAACAGTCAACCCTGTATTGTCTTCAGGCACTTTATCAAACAAAAATGCTTTCAAAACAAAATCTTCCTGCACTACAGGCTGTTTGTCATTAAAAGCTGTAACAATCAATAAATCATCAAAATAGATTTCTGTTTTAGTAAAAGAGTTTGTTGCATCCAACTCTACACTAAAACTCCAGTTAATGTTTGCAGGAATCTCTAAAGGAGAATTCACTGTTGCAGCTGAAACACTGCTTAAAAGCATCACTAAAAACAAATAAATCATTTTTTTCATTTTTTCACCAAAAATATATTGTTTTTCTTCTTTATTAATCTTTTTCGTTTTCCTCACTTTATTTAAATGCTTACACCCCATTTTTTTGTATGAAAGCCTTGGTTTCTTTTGTCCAGTCTAATGAAATAACACAATTATCAGAAATAGTTAAAGAAGAGTTAGAGAAAAAAAACTATTCTGTTACAGTAACAGAAGTGATTAAACACAAGAAGAAAAACAAAAACAAGCTGGCCAGGCTAAAGGCAGGGGTAACTGACTGGAAGCCTTTTGATTTGATTGTATTGGGTTTTCCTGTGATTGGAATTTCTTCTTCTCATTTAATGAACGATTACCTAAAACAGTGCACTAATATTTCAGGGAAACAAACAGCAATTTTAATTGGCTGTATTGGCTTGCATGGAAATGCATTGAAAAAAGCTTCCAGCCTTGTTTCTTTTCATGGAGGAAAAGTAAAAGATTCTTTGATTGTTTCTTCTTTCCTTGGATTAAATGAAAAAAAAATAGAGAAGGTAAAAGAGTTCATTCAGAACATATGAAACCTTTAAATACTTCTTTGCTGTTTCTTTTCTTGGGGGTTTTTATTAGAGAGATTAACGGAAACAACAAAACCAATTTAATGCATTTATATGCTTTCAATGAATTAAACAAAATGCACTTAAACCAAGTTTTGGAAATAAAAAAAATCTGCCCAGAACAAACTGTTTTGATTAATTCAAAAAACAATTCCTGTTTAAATGAAGGAAGATTTGATTTTTTGGTTGAAACAAAAGAAAACAAAATAATCGGAATAGAAGTCCTCACAAGGCCAAGCAAAGGGAAAATGAAAAACAAATTACGTTATGCTTCAGAAGCAGATGAATTCATTTTTGTCCTTCCGTTCAATTCAATGGAATTTTACAGAAAGCAGAAAAAAGTTTTCCACAAAAAATCAAAACAAAAGTTTTTCGGAAAAGAATTCTCTAAAAAAAACCTTTTTGTCTGGCTTTTAAACCTGAAAGAAGGAAAGTTCACTGAAAAACAGCTTTTCAGCAAAATCTTCAATGTGCATTAACCGCAAGTTTTTTATATAACTCCAACGTATTCTTTTCATGAAAAAAGTTTTTTTACTTGTTTTACTGATTTCAGTTCTATTGTTTTCTGGCTGCTTTAAATTTAATGCTTATGAAAAAATTAATTCTGACAGAACTTCAGAAATAAAAATGGAAGTTGATTTCTCTGGAATTGCCGGAATGATGGGGGATCAAGTGTCTGATTCAAGTGAAATGTGCAGCAGTTTTGAAGAGGATTCAGAAGAGAATGATTTTTATGATATTGAATGCAATGTAGAGGATTATGTTATGGTGGTTTCTGCAAAAAGATCTTTAAAAGACAATCCTGCCTTAAAAGTTGAAGAAAGTCTTTTCTCAAAAAAATATATTTACAATGTTTCTGAAGGAAGCTCTTTTTTTGATTCAGTAACTGAAGGTACAGGAGATGCTGGTTCAATTGATACTTCAGATGAACAGCAGGTTGAACAGTTTAAAGCAGCAGGAGTTGAAATGACTTACACTCTGGAAATGCCTGGAAATATTACAAAAACAGATTTAGGAGAAATAAAAGACAACCAAGTGGTTGTTGATTTGCTTACAATGGACAAAAGCAAAACCTATTATGTTGAATCTGAAGAACTAGGTTTAGGTTTTGTTTTAGGAGCAGCAGTAATAATAATTTTAGGGGTAGGCTTAGGCTTGTTCTGGAGAAGCAAAAAAGCTGCAGCAGAATAATCACTTCTTTTTAAATATTTCTTAATTCTTTTTATTATTACGAACCACTTAGCAGTTGTTCTGCTAAGCCGTTCACGCAACGACCTCGCAAGCTAAAGCTTGCTTAGGTCATAGGGCCTGTAGCCTAGTGGATAAGGCATCAGCCTTCTAAACTTTTTTCGAAAAAAAGTTTAATCAAAAAAACCTTTTTAGAAAAAAGGTTTAACAAAAAAGGTTTTTGCTATGCAAAAACAATTAATTTTTGGTTAGAAGGAAGTTAAGATAGCTGGAGATCGGGGGTTCGAATCCTCCCAGGCCCGTCGCGATTCCGCTCGCGAGTGACGGTGCACTATCTTCGCTTTGCTCGATAGAGCAGCAATAATCTATTCTCAAATTTTTTTTTGTTGGATGTAATAATATGCTATTGCTCCGACAATTATTATCAAAACAGCTATCAAAATATATGGAGTGAAATCTCCCTTATCTTCTTCATCTTTATCTCCGTTGTCTCCGTTACCGGTAGTTGCTTTTGCAACACAAGCTCCTGTTTTGCATTCTTTATCTGTTCCGCAGTCTGTTTTGTCAGCTAAATTTGAATAAAAACATTCTCCAGTTAAAGAATCGCAGGAATCTGTTGTGCAGGGATTTAAGTCATCACAGTCTTTTCCTTTACAAAGGTCAACTGGCGGGTCAACTTCCTGAAACTCTAATACTATTGGTGTAGTCATTTGGTTTGCTGTTGTAGTGTCAACTTCATTGTTTACAGTATAGCTTATTGTTTTTGTGTTTCCTGCGATGATTTCATTTATTTCAAACTGTATTATTGGATCGTCTTTTAGTATAGTAAATTCTGTGTTGCTTTTTATTTCTGATGCACTTAATGCAACGCTTTTTGGAAGGTTTTCAATTACTTTAATTTTTTGCATTTTCTTTTTTCCTTGGTTTGAAACACTGATAGTCATTGTAGTTTCATAAGTTATTTCTCCTGTTATATTGTTTGTTATTTTTTCTACTGTAATTGTTCTGCTTACAGTTGTTTTTCCTACTGCCTGCGAAGCTTTTTCTATTGCGTTTTCTGAAGCTCCTGCTTCAGTTAATTTTTCCCTTATTTCTTCTGCAGTAGGTTTTTTTGAAATCACTTTTTCTAAAACAGTTTCTTTTGTTTCTGTCGGGCAGTCTGCTGGACAATTGCTTGCATTTTCGTCTCCTGCACAAGTTCCATTGCCACAAACTTCTTCTACAACTGATTCTACAGTGCATTCAACTGAACAGCATCTGTCTGAATCCTGTGCTGTCCACCAGCTTCCTGAGCAAGTTTCATTTTCTTCACAAATGTCTCCTCCTTGTGCGTCACAATAGTTTGTTCCTCCCTCTTGATCAGGAGCGCTTGAAACTGTTGTTGTTACTGAAGCAGTTGTGCTGTTTACATCTGATGTTGTTTGGGCAATAACATAAAAAGTATGGCTTGTTTTTGTTAAATTATTAAAATCATAAGAAGTGTTTGTACTGTTGTCTATCCATCCATTGCTGTCAACTTGAACGTAATATTTAGCTATGTTTCCAATGTTTGTTGCAGTGTAAGTTAGTGTTACCCCAGTTGATAATTGGCTTGAACCATCTGTTGGATTAGTGATTGTTACTACCGGCGCAGTCTGGTCAATTAATGCATAAAACGTGTTAGTGTCTCCAACATTTCCTGCATAATCTGTTGAATTAAAGTCTACAGCCCAGTTTCCGTCTGCTGTAATTTGAACATTTGTGTCATAAGTTAACCATGGTCCATAAGTAATTGTAGTAGAAGAATCTGTATCCAGTCTGTATGATAGGTTTGCGTCTCCTCCTGCACAGCTTCCTGCGTCAACGCAAGTTAAGTGAATGTTTGCATCTCCATTCTGCCATGTGTTATGGTTTCCGTCCCATGCTGTTGTAGGAGAAGTATTGTCAATGTAAAAATTTAAGTCATAATCTTGGCTTCTCACTGTATTTGAATCCACTATTACGCTGTTTCCGCTGTTATAATCATAGACATTCATATCAAACCAATAGTTTCCGTCAGTTGTTTCTGCTAGAGTGTAAGTAATTGAACAGCTTGAACCTGCGCCTGCATTAAAGTCTCCTGTACAGGTTGCAAATTTGTCTCCGCTACCCATTAAATTCCAGTCTCCGAGATAATCTGTTCTGTTTGCATTGTAGTCTTTTACTAGCCAAATTTGTGCATTCAAATCTCTGATGGCTCCGTCAGCTCCAGCAAGTCTGTTAACATCAAGATCTAAAACATTGAACGTGAATGTTATTGAACCGTTTTTCACATAAGCCTGATCAAATGTTGCACTAAAGTTGTTTACATCAGGGCCAGTAGAAAAAACATTTGGAATAGAAAAAATCCACAAAAAAAATATAAATAAAAAAAACACTGATAAAATCTTTATTTTCATTAAATCGCCTCACAAAAATATTGTTTTTCAATATTTTAATGTTTCTTTTTATTTATTAATCTTTCCTTTTAGAATTTTTTTTTTAAGCTTTCAGCCGGTCTGTAAACGTTTCGCCGTTTGAGCACGAAACCGCTTTCGAGCGGTTGCACCGAAGCACGGCTTTCAGCCGAGCTAGCACGACTTTATGTCGTGCCCCGCACTCAACTGACAAAACAGTTGCTTTTCTCAGTCCGGCTGTCATAACCTAATTCTTTTTTGAGTAACTCTTAAATATTAGAAAATTGTGACTTGCTAATCTTCAGAACTATCAAGAAGATAATCAGATAAGATATTGAAGCTGTTATTATTAATGGTGTTAATTGAAGGTTTAGGAAGTTGAACAGAAAGTAGGAATAGGTTAAGCCCATAAGAAAACCATTAATAGCAATGAATTTTGAATTTACACTGATTTTTTTTATTTTGTATAAAGCCCATTCTATTAGTCCGGGAATTGCTGTAAATAAAAGTATTGGTTGATTTACTATAAATCCATAAGCCAATACCGAAACTAGAATTCCTATATAAAAGCCAAAGCATCTTGAACAAATTTTGGTTCCTTTTATTGTCAGACATCTATTATAATTTTTTGGCAAGTGATGGGACAGTAAGTAATGCTTATTTATTTTTACGAACTGAATTGCTTCTTTTATTGCTTTACTTAAGGTCTTTTCTTGTGACTGCATCATATATTCCATAAAAATAAGGTATTATTAGCCAAGAAGTGCAGAATATTAATAATCCCTTTCCAAATTCTCCTGCATACATTTGACCTGTGCCAGGAATGAAAACTGAAAGAATTACTGCAACTGTTCTGCTTTTTCTTTCTGAGTCTGCTCCAAGTTGTGTTGCTCCGCATTTTGGGCAGGCATTTGCTTTGTCGCTTATTTTTTCTCCACATTCAGAACAAAATTTAGTTTTTGATTGTGGCAAACCTTTAGTTTCTTTTTGTTTTTCTTCTGATTGATTTTCTTCAGGCATTGAATCCCTCCTTAAACCTTTCAATAGATTGCTAATTTAAATTTATCTTATAAGCTTTTGCTTATCCATCTCTTAAATTACTGGTTTATACTTAATAAAATTATTGGTTTACTTAAATCTTTTAATCTTTTCAAAAACTTTTGTGCTAATAATTGAAAACCTGCTTACAGAAAAACCTGTTCCTCTGGGTTTGGAGTTTTTTGCCTATCTTTTAATGTTTTTTTTCGGTTTTCAGCTTCTCATTCAATTAGGTCAGTGTCAACTGCGATTTTGAATACAACTTCTTTTTTGCATTCTCCAAAAGAATCCAGCAGATAAAGATTGTTTCCTAAAGCTTGGCCGTCTTTTGGATCCAGTTTTCCTTCAATCACTTCTGCTTTTTCTTTTTCTAAATCTGTTTCAATTATTAATTTCATTTCTTTTTCCGGCAGGGAACAGTTTTCAGAGAAAACTGCAGTGTATGAAACCAGATAAATTGATTCAGATTTTTTTTCAGTCTTTTTTTCCAGTTCTGGAACGCATTTTTCTGCTTTAGAAATAACTTCTCCTGCTTCGCTTGCATTTTTTGGAATTTGAACGGAAATTCCTGTTACAATAGAAAAAGTGTTTAAAAAATTCAGGTTATTTATTAGTTCTTGTTCTTTGCAGTTTCCTTCAAAAGAATAAATTTCCATCAGTTTCTCTAATATTTTAACTTCATTTGTTTTTGATGCAAGCAGAAAAGCTTTTTCTTCTTCTGCATTCCTTAAATCTTCTTGTTCTTCAAATTCTTCCCAAGCTTTGTATAAAACAAAAACAGAAACCAGAATGACCAAAAAAAGGATTCCAATCAAATATTTTTTTTCCATTATCATTAAACTAGATAGAAAGTATTATATATGAATTTCGCTTATTCTTTCTCTATGAAAGCAAAATCAACGGTAGTTTTACTGGTTGTTTTAGTTTCTTTGTTTGGCTGCACTGGCCAGCCAAATTTAGAATTAGAAGAAACATCCAGTGAAGATAATTTCTGGTTTGATCAGGGCTGTTATACTACAGTTTCAGGTTATGTAAAAAACTTCGGTTCTGAAACAGCAGAATCTGTTAAAGTTTCCTGTTCCACTATTCAGGAAGAATCAGTTTTTGATTCTAAAACCCAGTCCTTTAATTCGCTTTTAGCTGATTCAAGAGAAGATTTTTCTTTGGATATTGACACTGACTGCTTAAAAGGAGAAGTAACTTTTGAATGCACTGTTTCCTGCGATAACTGTGGAGAAACACAGGAAAGTTTTTTTGATTCAGGCACTGTACAGCTTTTTGGAATCCTTTTGGTTATTGCAGTTGCTGCAGTTATAATAATTTTGCTTAAAAAAAAGAAGTGATTGAAATAGAAGAAAAAAATTACGGAAATAACTTTCCAGACTTTGTAGCTTATTTTACTAAAGTATTGATTTTTATTGCAGTAATAATAATTTTTGCATGGTATTCTTTTTTTGAATTGAAAATAGACTTTTTAGGCTATGCTTCACTGCTTTTTTTAGTGTATATTTTATACAGACTTTTTTCTTTTTCCTAAGGCTTTCAGGCTTCAGAAAAAGAAAAAAATAAAGAAAAAGAAATCCAAAAAAAGAAAATAAAGAAAGAATTTGAGAAAAGAATGAAAGAACAGAAAAAAAGCTGATACAAACTCTTTTATACTAGAAAATCATTGTTCTATTGAATTTTATGGCTGAAACAGTTGAATGTGTTAGCTGCGGTTCAGACAGTGAAACTATAGTAACAAAACTAAAATGCGGTAAATGCAAAAAAGAATATTTTTTTGACAAAAAGCATAAAACTTATTTATTAAAAGAAATCAAATGCAAAAAATGCAGTAAGCTAAGCAAAACTATTTCTTCAAAACATGTCTGCGATAAATGCGGGGCAGAATATGTCTTTGATTCTGTCGGCTCCTGAATTTTCAAAGAAAAAGGAATTTACCTTAAAGGAGGGCTTCATTCTTTCAACAAATTCCAGACTTCTGGTTTTCCTTCAGAACTTTGGATTGGAATTATTGCATTAGTTTTGGCTGTTTTATTGTTTTCAGAACAAGACACTTTTTTCTTTGGTTTAATTCCTTTTCTTGTTCTGATTTTTTGTGTTTTTAAACTCTTTAAGCGCTTCCAAAAAACCGGCTCTAGTTTCAGCAAGTTTGTCGGAGTGCCTGAAGAAAAACTTTCAAAAGAGGGTGAGAAAATTAAAGAAAAAGCTGAATCAAAACCTAATGAAACTGCAGGAAAAGTAACTGCGCTTCTGGCTTCAGGTATTGGAGGCCTTGCAATGATTGCAGTAATATTTATTGTAATGATGGCAGTGATTTGGGTTGTAATTGAAGGCATCAACCAATGCGAGTTTTTGGATGGCTTTGGCAGATGCACTAAAGTTGCAAACATGAAATTCATTCCTCCAGATGGATGGGAAGTGAAAACAAATCTGTCTGATGCACAGGATATTGTTCATGTTTTTGGCCCGGAAAAAGACGGCAGCCAGCCAAACTTTTTAATCCAAAAATACAATGATGTTTCCGGAACAATAGATGAACTGGCAGTAGAAGCAGAAGCTGAATTAGAATCCTATGGAGTTGAAGTGATTTCAATGGTTCATTCCGGAGCAGATGTTGGAGGGCATGAAACAAGGCAGTTGGTTTTCAAAGCATATGTGCCTGAAAAAGGCTATTATGCAAAAGGAGAACAAGTTTATTTCAAAAGAGGCGGTGACCTTTATGTTATAACTTTTTCTACAAAAGAAAACCAGTATTACACTTATCAATGGGATTTCAAGAACAGCAAGGATACAATAATTTTTGTGGAGGATTAAAATGGATTTAGAAAAAATTTTTGCTCCGACAAAAAAGAAGCTGGCAATTGCTTTAATTGCTTTTCTGGTTCTTCCAGCTTTTATTTTGTATGAAGACAGAGAATGCGAAGAACCTCTTGCAGATCTTTTTGGTATGGATCAAAAATGCAGTACAACTTCAAAAGCAGGTTTTGTTGGATTCTATGGTCTTATCTGGATTTCAGTTTTGTTGTTTTTCTCAGATTTTGAAGTTTTCTTTGAGATGCTTCCAACAACTATAATCCAAATAATTATCTCTTACATTGTTGCCTGCCTTGCAGTAGTTTTTGTTTTAGACAAGCAGACTAAACCAAAAAAGAAGCCCTAAAAATATAGGTTTTAATCTTCTTTTATTTTTGGATAAATTAATGTAACTGCAATCATAATCAGTGCAGGAACAACTAAAAGCAGAATCTGCGGAAGCAAAAACTGAAGTGAAGAGCCTCTAACCAAAATTGAAGTGATTAATTCTGTTGCAACAGTTAAAGGAAGAATTTCACTAAACGCCCTGATAAATGAAGGCATAAAAGAAGTTGGAAGAATCATTCCGCTCAAAAAGATTAATGGAATACTGATAAGTAAAGAAGACAAAATTGCAGTTGACTGTGTTTTAGTAAAGTTTGTCAAAAACAATCCAATTGAAATAAAAGAAAAGCCAATAATCAATAAAACAGCAAAAAGCCCGGCATATGCGTTAAGTAAATCTGCTAGTGTCTCTCCAGCAGGCATTACTCCAAAGCCAATTAATGCTACAATCAAAACCAGTGCGGCTTCAATTATTGCAAAAACTAATTGTCCTAAAATTTTTCCCGAAATCCAGGTTAAATGCATTGTAGGAGATAATTTTGCTCTTAAAGCTGCTCCCTGATTTTTTTCTAAAATAGTTGAAATGCTTGTAAGCAAAAGAGAAGTTAAAAGCAGTACTATTGATATTGCCATTGGAGTTATTACTGCAACTTCTGTTGATTCATATCTTGGCTCTTTTTCTATTCTTAAAGGCTTTATTATTGATTCAGTTGAAAGTGAACTAAGGGTTTCAAGTTTTCTTGAAAGCTCTTGCATCTGGTTTTTTGTTTCCACCAAATCTGCCCTGATTGACTCTCTGGAGGATTTTGCTTCTGAAAGCATTAATTTAATCTGGTTTAAAGTATCTTGCATTGAAGTGACAGTGTATTTGAATGACTGAATACTGGTGTTTGCAGAATGCAGTCTGGTTTCAACGTCATTTAATTTATTTAAAGTCTGGTTTAATGTTGCATTTGCATTGTCAATGTCAACCAAAGCATGGTCAAGGTCATATATTGTAGAGTTTATTTCGTTTATTGTGTTGTTTAATTGGTTTTCTATATTCAATAACTGGCTTGCAGCAGGTTCAGGAGAAACAACTCTTATATTAGTAATCTGGTTTCTTAAAAAAACCAAGTCATCTCTATAGCCTGTTAATTTGTTTTTTGTATTCTGAATTTTACTTCTGTAAGATGAAAGCTGTCCTTGTGCCTTATAAATTTCGTTTCTTGTTTCTGAAACATCATTTAATGACTGATAATAATAAGTGTCAAAAGTCTCCAACTGGTATTTCATTGTGCTTAAATCAATCTGGTTTAATTGATTTTCTAAACTTCTAAGCGAAGAATCAGATGCATCAAGTTTTGCAATAAAACCGTCTATTGTGGTTATTTCTGTTTTTACTGTTTGTTTTATTGTATCCAAGTTTTCAAGAATTCCTTTCAGCAGTTCATTTGATTTTTCATAGCTTACTTCGTTTAATATTGTTTCTGTTATAAACAAAGTAACCTGTGTTTCAAGCAAAGCAGAATTATCAAACACAACACGAATATTAACTGTAGATTCAAATTCTTGAGGTTTTTCTACTATCAATCCGATTTTTGCTTTTCTTTTGTTTATTGATTCAATCACTTCTTCTTCTGTTTGATATCTGATTAAGTTAATTGAATCACTGTATAACTCCAGCTCTTGAATCAATTCTTCACTTTCTTCATAATCTGAAGGAACATAAATTCCTACAGGAACCTGAGTAAAACCTGTTCCAGTAAAAACATTCACGTTTCCAAAAGCGCTTCCAATTGCAAGAATAGTTATTATAGGAAAAAAGAAAATCAAAAGCAGAGAAATCTTTTGCGTTTTAATCAGCTTCAGTTCCTTTAATGCAATTTTAATTAATTTCATTTTATTCCTCTTTTTTTTTGTTACACCTTTTTTCCAAAAAGGCGTTATTCCTCTTTTTTTGTTGTTTTAATTCCTTCAATTTTTCCGGTTAAATTCAAAAAAACATTTTCCAGGTCAGGTTCTTTTATTGTTGTTTTTGTTATTGTAAAATCATTTAGCTTTATTACATTGTTTATTTTTGCCAGTGCAGCCATTTCGTTTCTTCCTTCATATGCAATATTCAGGCTCTGGCCGGCTATATGAAAAGTGTCTCCAAGTCCTTTTCTTAAATCTGTTTCCAGTGCTTTGTTTACAGGCTTGTCTAATTCAATTAAAAAGTTTTTTTCTCCGCCGTATTTGTCAATTAACTTTGCAGGAGAATCGCATACAACAATTTTTCCTTCTAAAATCAATGAAATCCTGTTGCATAAAGCCTGTGCTTCATCCATATAATGTGTTGTAATAAAAAGTGTTTTCCCTCTTTTTCTCAGTTCAGTTAATTTGCTCCACAATAATCTTCTCATGTCAGGATCTAATCCTACTGTTGGCTCATCCAAAAAAATAAAATCAGGGTCATAAACAAGAGAGCAGGCAATGTTCAGCATTTTCCTGTAGCCTCCTGAAAGTTTTTCTGCTTTTCTGTTCTTAAAAAAACCAAGGTTCAGCCATTCCAGCAAAAACGCAATTCTTTTTTTTAGTGTTTTTCCTCTTATTCCATAAAGTGAGCCAAAAAAAGAAAGATTTTCTTTTACAGAAAAGAACCTGTAAAAAGAATCTTCTTGAGGAACAAAAGCAACTTTTTTTCTTAATCCTATTTCTTTTGGATTGAATTTCCCGAAAAAAACTGCTTTTCCTTTGTCCTGCGCTGCCAGTCCGTTTAATATTTTCATTAAAGTGCTTTTTCCTGCTCCGTTTGGTCCAAGCAAACCAAAAATTTCTCCGTTTTCTACTTTTAAGTCAATGTCTACAAGAACTTTTTGTGTTCCATAAGCTTTAGAAATATTCTGCACTTGTAAAACAGTTGCCATGCTATAAACTACTCAAAACAACTATAAAAAGGTTATTGAAAAGCTTAGGTTAAAAGAAAATTTTCTAATTTTGTGTCAAAATTTTTCCGTGCAGGTTCATAAGCCATGCTTTAAGGCATTCCCCCATCAAATCATAAATTATCTTTTTTGTTTCGACTTGTTCTTCGGTTTCTTCTGAAGTTTTATAGTTTTCTATTTTAACTGAATTATCTTTTAAGTCAACTTTGATTGATAAAGAAAATTGGTTGTCGTATTCGACAAACTCTATACTTTCAATTAAAGCTGAATAATATTCTGTTTCTCTTGCAACTTCTCTATTTATCTCTTTTATTGTTATTGGATTTTTTATTATTTCTTTCCCTGTTTCTTCATTAAAGAAAACAATTGTTCCTTCCCCAAAAACACTTTTTTTGACTAATTCTCCATCTTCCAAAAAAAGACTTAAAGTTATTTTTTTGTCAAATCCATGCACTCCTCCTATACCAACTTCAATATAGTATTTGGCTCCATTATTTCCTTCTAAATTTGTTATTCTATCCCCTTCAAAGTAATTGTTTGTTGAAGTAACTTCTTGTTTTTCAGTAAATGGTTCAAAATAAGTTTCCCCGCAAAATCCTTCGCAACCTAAAAAATATTCTATTATAAATTGGTTTTTTTCTTTTTCTATTATTTCTTTTTTCGCAGAACAAACGCATTTTTCTGTTTCAGCTATTTGTTCTTCTAATTCAATCATTTGAGTTTCATTTAAATTAAATCCAAGAGAGCTTTCAAGTTCAGGGAATTCTTTTATTATTTTGTTTTTGTTTTCAATGTATTTTATTGCATTGCATTCACTTGATTTAGCAAAATTTTTTTCGTATACTGCCATAAATTTTCCTTCAATAGTTTTTTCTGCAAGCATTAAGGCAATTTCAGCGGCTTCTTCTGTATTATATTCTTTTTCCTTTTCTTCTTCAATTTCTTCTTCTTGTTTGTTTTGTTCGTTTTGGTTTTCTTCTGTTTCATCTTTTAAAGTAAATTTTCTTGAAAAATTTTTATCTTCTGCAAAAACTTCAATTTTAATTCTTTTTTCTGTTAAATCACAGGGAATTTCAATTAAATTAATGCTTGGATTCAAATCAACTGTTTTTTCACAAAATAAATTTCCGCTTCTGTCTTCTACTTTAACTTCTGCTTTAACCCATTTGTTTGACTTAAGTTCAATTAAAATATTTTCTCCTGAAACTTTAGCCGAAATTATTTTTATTTCAGGAAACAACAAACATCCTGAAAAAAACAATGTTAAAGCCAAGCAAACTACAAAAACTTTTTTCATAAAATATATAGGAAATCATTTTATTTAATTCTTTTTCTTTATGTCCAAACACAGGTATTTTCAGGAATAGTTATTTTGAATTTGTAGTTATTTAGTTCAATGTTAGAACCGAATGAAGTATAAACAGAAGAGTTTTCTGAAGTTAATTTTTCTGTTCTGTCATATTGAACTGCATAACCGAGACTCTGATCTGAAAGCTTTCCATTTGCAGTGTCTATATTAACTAAAACATCATTATTAATAGTTTTTTCCAAAACAACAAAAGTTGCAGTAAAAACATCTTCTGCACTATAATTTGTGCCTCCACCTAAAACTTCAGGCAAATCAGGGCTATGAGGCACAAAAAAATAATATTCAGAGTTTGGATCTCCTTGAGTATCTGTTCCGCTTAAATAAACGAATTTATTGTATTGAGTGGAAATTATGTAAGAAGAAATTTTAGTATAAAAGAACAGCCAGACATTAGCAGTTGAATCTGTTTCATCAACCAAAACATTATACCAGATTTCCTCTCCGTTAGCTCCTTCAAAAACAACAGCTCCAGAATTAACGGCATCTTTGTCTATATAATAAATCATGCTTATTCCAGGTCCTTCAGAGTTATTTTTCTTGAAAAGAACACTTCCATTGTGAACAAAATCCCCATTATAATTAAAAATATCATTAGTATCAACCTGAAACCATATTGTCTGGCCGTCAATTACTATAGTGTCAGTTCCTTTGTCAGGCAAAGACAAACTTACAATGTAAAAAGGGATTTCATGCTGGACTGCGCTTTCGTCTTTATAATACAAGTTTCCTTCTTTTAATTCAATTTCAGTTTTATTTTGTTCTTCGCAAAGTAAAGGGCAATAGTCATTAGGATAATCAAAGCATTCAGAATTCCATGAATTATCTACACAGAATTGTGTTCCTGGACAGTTTTCTGTTGTAGTACAGTTTCTTGTTTCTCCTGAAGTACAGCCCCCTGGACAATTATCATAAGGATTATCATTACAGGTTTTCCATTCATGGTCAGAGCAGATTTGTGTTCCAGGACAATTTTGATAATTAATGCAGATTCTTTCATAACCGTTTTTGCATTCTCCAGGGCAGTTATCTTCTGGGTTGTCAACGCAGTCCTCCCACTCTCCTGAAATACATTCCTGTATTCCGCTGCAATTTTCATCTGTAATACAATCTATTGTTTCTTCATGAATGCATTCACCACAATGTTGATATAATCTTGGCTTTAATTCTTCTGAATCACATTCATGCAGGTCAATGCAGTCTCTTTTTTCCCATCCATTAACACATTCGCCCCATTCACTGCATTGCCATTTTTCAATGCAATTGCCATTTTCATCAAACCTGTTTTCATCCAAAGCATTTACATCAGTTATATTTTGGTCAACTGCATTTAAATCAGAGATGTTACAGTCTCTTATTTCTGTAAAAACATTTACTGCCCCACATTCATTATTATCCCAACATCTTCTAGTTTTTTCTTCATTAATGCATTCACTAAATTCATTGCATTCCCAGTATTCAACACAAGCATTAGAATCAGTTGCATTTTCATCAACAATATTTAAGTCAAATACATTTTCATCAAATACATTAAAATCATTTAACTGGTTTAAATCAGCTGTATTTTTGTCTGAGTTGTTTGAATCCTCTGAATCTTCAGGACAACCAAACAATAAAGCTGTAAAAAGCAAAATTGAGAATAAACAAAAAATTTTTTTCATTAAATAACAATTGCTTTTAGTATTATTATATTTTGTGTTTTTAATGAAGAAAACCGACTAAAACAATTTTATTAACTTTATCCTACTAATTATTTGAGTTGGTTGAATGAATTTAAAAGAAAATATTTCAGCAGAGCTGGTTAAAGCAATTGCGTTAAAGGAATTTTCAGAAAAAAAAGTTTTTGAGTTAATTGAAGTCCCGCCTTCAAAAGCCTTTGGAGATTATTCTTTTCCCTGCTTTAAGCTCGCAAAAGAATTCAAAAAAAACCCAAATGAAATCGCTTTAGACCTGCAAAAAAAATTAAACTCAAAAAAAAATCTTTTAATTGAAAAAACAGAAACAAAAGGGCCTTACTTAAACATTTTTTTGGATTACTCTTTCCTTGCAGGAAAACTTGTTCCAGAAATTCTGAAAAAGAAAAAATCTTTCGGAAAAACTTCTGAAGGAAAAGGAAAAAAAGTAATGGTAGAATATTCTTCTCCAAACACAAACAAGCCTTTGCATATCGGCCACTTAAGAAATGATTCTTTAGGAATGAGTTTAAGCAATATTTTTGAAGCAAACGGATTCAAAACAGTAAAAGCAATTTTAATAAACGACCGCGGAGTTCATATTTCAAAATCAATGCTTGCATATGAAAAATTCGGGAAAGGAAAAAAACCAGACAAAAAATCAGACCATTTTGTAGGAGACTACTATGTTTTATTCAACCAAAAAGCAAAAGAAAACCCTGAAATGGAAAAAGAGGCTTTAAATCTTTTAGCAAAATGGGAGAAAAGAGATAAAAAAACCCTTGGGTTATGGAAGAAAATGAATAAATGGGCAGTAAAAGGTCTGTTTGAAACATACAAAAAATTCGGCTCAAAATTTGACGTAATTTATAAAGAATCAGATTTTTTTGGTAAAGCAAAAAAAATAATTGATTTGGGCTTAAAGAAAAATGTTTTCAGAGAAGATGAACAAAAAAACCTTGTTGTGGATTTAGAGGAATTTGATTTAGGAAAAAAAGTTGTTTTGCGTGCTGACGGCACTTCAATTTATTTAACAAATGATTTGCTTCTTTCAATAGAAAAATTCAAAAAATTCAATCCGGAAAAAAGCATTTATGTTGTTGGTTCAGAGCAAAACCATTACTTTAAACAATTGTTTAAAACCCTTGAATTGCTTGGATTTAATTGGGTGGATAAATGCCTGCATTACAGCTATGGAATGGTTTACCTTCCTGAAGGAAAAATGAAATCAAGAGAAGGAAAAGTAGTTGACGCAGACGATTTGATTGAAGAAATAATTTCTCTTGCAGAAAAAGAACTGAAAAAAAGAAATTCTTCTTTAAGTGAAAAAGAGCTGAAAACAAGGGCTGAAGCCATTGGCTTAGGCGCAATAAAATTCTTTTTGTTAAAAACTGATGCAGTTAAAGACATTCACTTTAATCCAAAGGAAAGCATTTCTTTTGAAGGAGAAACCTCTGCTTTTATTCAATATTCTTTTGCTCGGTGCAAAAGCATTCTGCGGAAATCAAAAAAGCCGGCAAAATTTTCTTTTGAAAAACTTGAAGAAGAAGAAAAAAACTTAATTTCAACGCTTTCTTTGTTTCCTGAAAAAGTTTCTGTTTCATTCAAACTTTTGGCTCCGCACATTTTATGTCATTATTTGCTGGAACTAACTTCTGCTTTTAATCTTTTTTACCAGAAATGCAATGTATTAAATGCAGAAGAAGAAAAGAAAAATTCAAGACTGGCTTTAGTGCAGGCAGTTTCAATTGCATTAGAAAACGGATTAAACCTTCTTGGAATAAAAGCTTTAGAGGAGATGTAATTTTTTATGCCAAAAAAATTAAACTACCATGCAATGCTTGAAAAGCTTTTGAAAAGCTATGCTTCTTACAATAAAGAAGAAACAGGTTTTATGAGGAAAGCTTTGGAGCTTTCAAAGAAAAGAAAAATAGTAAAAGAAGCGTTAAGGGTTTTGAAAACAGATGCAAAAGAAGAATTTGGTTCTGAGCTTATTTCAAGAGCGTTTTGGTTTGCAAAAAAAAAACATGCAAAACAAAAAAGGTTTTCCGGAGAACCGTATTTTGTTCACCCTTATAGTGCTGCATTGTATTTAACTGAACTCAAAATGGATGCCCATTCAATTTGTGCTGCGTTGCTTCATGATGTAATAGAAGACACTGAAACAAGTCTTGCAGAAATAAAACATGAATTCGGAAAAGAAGTTGCATCTCTAGTGGAAAGTTTAACCAAATTAAAGTACATTGTTTCAATGAGCAGAAGAAGAGGCCATAATATAACTTTGCAGCAGATTCTGCTTGCAACAACAAAAGATGTAAGAGTGATTCTGATAAAGCTTGCAGATAAATACCATAACCTTCAGACTCTTGAATTCCTTCCAAAAGAAAAACAGGTTCCGATTTCTTCCACTGTTCTGGAATTTTATGTTCCTCTTGCAAAAAAGCTCGGAATGCATGAATTAAAAGATGCTTTTGAAGAAATCTGTTTTAAAATAGTAAAACCAAAAATTTTTTCTAAAATAAGAAAAAAAATCAGGGAAAAAAGAAAACTGAAAGAAACTGAAATGGATTTAATGATAAAAAAATTAAAAGAAAAAGTAGAACACGCAGATTTGGGTGTTTCATTCAAAAAATACAGGAGAACAAAATATGCTGTATTCAAAAAAATGACTCAAAATTTAAAATCTTTCCATGAAATTCAGGATTTTGTTGTTTTGGTTGCTTTAACTGACACAAGAGAAGAATGCTATGAGTTTTTGGGTTTATTGCATAACACTTTTTCTCCTGTTCCAATGAAATTCCGCGATCACATGACAATCTCTCAGCTTTCTTTGTATAAATCAATTCACACTACAGTTATCGGCCCAAAACACACTCCAATAAAAGTTTACATCCGCACAAAAGAAATGGACAGAATGGTAAGGAGAGGTGCAGCTGAACTTTTAATGCAGTCAAAAGCCGATAAAAAAGTTTTTGAAAAAAATGTTTCTTTTTTGGGTGATTTAACTTCAATTAATTTTGAGGATTTGCCTGCAGAAAGCTTTATTGAATTCCTTAAAACAGATTACCTTCAGGACAGAATTTTTGTTTTCACTAAAATAGGAAAATTAATTGAGCTTCCAAGAGATGCTTCTGTAATAGATTTTGCTTATGTTTTTGATGAAACAATTGCAGGCAAAGCAAAAAAAGCAAGGGTTAACGGAAAGCTTGTTCCTTTATGGCATAAATTAAAGAACGGAGATTTAGTTGAAGTTGTTTTTGGAAAAAAGAATCAGATTTCAAAGCTATGGCAGAACTTTGCTATTTCAGTTAAAGCAAGAAAAGAAATTCAAAAACACTTAAAAGGAAAAAAAATCAGGGAAAGAATGCCTTTGGTTAACCTTAGCTTTAAGGCAGTTAACAGAGTCGGCTTAGTAAAAGATTTTGCTGATGAATTTGTTAAAGTTCGTGCAAACATTTTTTCTGCAGAAATAAGCACAAGCTCTGACCATGCTATTGGAAGAAACTCTTTTACTTTAGAAATAGATTCTCCTGAATCTCTTGAAAAGCTTTTGAAGAGATTAAGAAAAATAAAAGGAATAATTGATTTAAAAGCCAATTATATTGAGTAGCCGCCTTTTTCAGAAAAAGGCAGGTTGCAATTTAATTCCAAAAGGAATTAAATGCACATTAAAATCAAAAAATTTTAGTAGTGCCAAAAAGGTTTTTTCACTGCGTAAAAAAACTGCTAGCTCATCAGTTCTTCTAATTTTTTCTTGTTCTGAATCTTCCCACGGGCAAATTTTTCGTTTCCACCGCCTTTTCCGCCTGCTTTGGAAAAAATCTCTTTTAAAGTGTCTTTTGCTTTTTTTCCTGAATTAATTCCTTCTATTACCAATACTTCTTCTTTATTAACTAAAACAAACTCTGCTTTTGGATTATCTTTTGCAAGCTTGTCTGCAAAGGCTATAACTGCTTTTGCTGGCATTTCATCCACTTTTAGGATTTTTCTTCCTGAAACCTTTTTCATTTCAGTTTTTTCTGCAAAACTTTTTTTCACTTGTTTTCTTAAATCCTTCCATTCAGAAAAAATTCTTTTAGTGGTTTCAGTTAATTTTGTTTCAGGGCAGGATAAAAGCTCTGCCATTTCTTTTATTATTTTCTCTTTTTCCTGCACAAATTTTATTGCGTTTAACCCTACAGTAAAAGTTATTCTTTCTATTCCGTCTTTTATTCCTTCTCTTTTTATTATCTTAAACAATCCAATTTCTCCTGTGTTCTTAATGTGTGTTCCCCCGCAGGCTTCAACATCATATCCTTTTACATTTAATATTCTCAGTTTTTTTCCCGGAACTGCCCCGCCTTGATACAATCTGAAACCGTATTTTTGTTCTGCCAGATTCCTGTCCATTTCAAAATTTTCAACTTCAACATTTTCCTGAATAATTCTGTTTGCAATAAACTCTATTTTTTTAAGTTTCTCTGGAGAAATTCTCTTAAAATGTGTAAGGTCTAGATGTGCTTTTGTTTCTTCTTTTTTGCTTCCTCCCTGCCATATATGGTTTCCTAAAACTTCTCTTGCAGCAGCATTTAATACATGTGCTGCAGTATGGTGTTTCATTATGCTGTATCTTTTATTCCAATTAATTTTTCCTATTACAACCATTCCTTTTCTGAATTTATTTATTTTTTCCATTTCATGCAGTATAATCCCCCGCTGTTGCTGTGTATCCAAAACCTTTACTCCGTTAATCTCTCCAACATCTCTAACCTGTCCTCCGCCTTCAGGGTAGAATGCAGTTTTATCCAGAATCAAATAGTTTTCCATTTTTCCTAAAACTTTTGCCTGGAATTCCTGCATATACCTGTCTTCGTAATAAAAAGGAAAAGTTTTTTGATACTTAAGCATGAATTCTCTGCCTTTTTCTTTTTCTATTTCATCTTCTTTTGCAAGCATTTGATAAAAGTTTGCCGGAACACCTACTTTAATTCCTTTCTTTCCTGCAATCTCTTTAACTGTTTCTGGTGCAATGCCGTCTGATTCATATAAAGTCATTAATTCGTTTTCTGAGATGCTTTTTCCTTTTGCTTTTTCTATTACTGCACTTAATTTTTTTTCTGCATTTATTTTGTTTGCATTGTATTTTTTTTCTTCTTCTTTAACTATTTCTATTGCAGTTCTAACCCCTTTTCCTATTTCTTCATCCAGTTCTTTCAAATGAAGTGCATGATTTTCAATTATTTTTGCATAATCCAATCCAAAATTATATTCTTTATTAAAAGCAAACACTCTTCTCAAAATCATTCTCAGATTATATCCCCCGCCGGAATTGGATGGAAGCATTCCATCGTGTGTTGTGTAAAGAATGTTTTTCAAATGGTCTGCCACTGCATACAATGCCTGTAACTTTTCCAAATCACTGAAAAATTCTTTTCCTGCGCCAATCTTTTTTGCAATCAATTCTTTTCTTTTCTTATAATCTTTTAAATCGCTTTCTAATACTCCGCTTAATTTAGCGTATTCTGAAAACATTTTTTCATCTATTTTAACTGCAGTTCTTTTCTTCATTTCTTGTATTGCTTTTCCAAAAGCAATTTCATAGCTTGTTGCAGTTCCGTTAGTAAACCACGCTAGCCTCTCAAGACCTGCTCCCATATCAATTACTTTTGTTTCTAGTTCTCTGTATTTTCCGTTTCCTAAATCCTTGTATTGCATGAAAACGATATTTCCCAGTTCAATTCCTTTTGCCATATATTCAATGCAAGGTCCAAGACTTCCTCCTCCCATCCATACATCTTCTTGAAACACTAAATCTTTTTCTTTTACTCCCAAGACTTTTATTACATATTCGTAATCGTATTTTATTGCTTGTTCTTTCCAGTAAAACAACCCTGTTTTTTTTGTGTTAAATGCATGCTGGCCAAACATCACAAAACAAGTGTAATGTCTTCCTGTAATTCCAACATTATTTACATCCCCAAACCTAATGCTTGTTTGAGGGACAACTAAAGGGTTTGCAGGAGGCTCTACTTCTCCGTTTATCACATAAGGCTGGAAATCAATTATTGAAGCATTGGTAAAATATAAATCGTCTCTCCATCTTGAAACTGTAGGATATCTTTTGATTGAAGAATGATTGTTTTTTGTAAAAAATTTTTCTGTTTCTTTCCAAGTCTCTACATATCCTAACTTTTTTGTTTTTTCTCCTATGAATTCATATCCTACACATGTTGAATCAGCGCATAATTTCCTTTTTTCATCTGTTGTCCAGAAAAATCTTCCACAACCTGCGCACTTTTTCCTGACAAAACCTTTGTCTCTGAAAAACTTCAAATCATAATGTGTTTTCCAGTCTTTAGAAAACTTTTCTCTTAACTCTTTTTTGGATACGCTCATTTTGTTCACTTCTGTATTATATCTATTATTAAGAAGCAGTAAAAGTAAATAAATTTGTCGTTTTAATAGTTGCAGCTCTATCGAGCTGAAAGCGAAGATAGTGCTGCGTACTCAACTGCCGAAACAGTTGTTTTGATTAAACTTTTGAGTTTTTTGGTACAGCTTTTTTTCTAAAAAAGGTGTTTGGGGTTGTGGAGAGTAAGCCGCTTTCTGTTTTACCGGCATTCGCCTTAGCGTCTAAAAGACTTGCACTCCCTGAACTTATTTCAGTTCAGTTTAACCCAGAGCACGTTTCATCCTTTTTCCAAAAAACCTCACAAAAGTTCATTGTAAATTTCTGGAAAGGTTTCGTTTCTGCTCTCTGGGAAACCTTCTCAGGCTTGTTTTTTGGGAATGAGTGAGCGGACTTTCCTCAGCGCCATTTCGTAGGCGCGATCCGAAGCACAACCTTGCGGTTGAGCATGCTTGGTTTCACCTCGCGAATGGTACCGTCAGCCGGTCTTCCACTACCCTATAAAACTATAAGAAAAGCAGTTTTTAAGCTTTTTGGAGAGATTTTTAGGCACAACCAAAAATTGTGCTAGCACGACTTTATGTCGTGCGTTTTTGGCAACTTGCCTTTTGAAAAAGGCAGTTTTTAAGCCTAATCTATAGCAGAATTTTGGGGTTTTTTTTGGGGTTTTAAAGCAGAAGAATAAGTTCTAAACCTAATCATTTCCAAAGCGTTTTTAAACCTCTGAAATACGTGTAGTATACAAAACTTTATTTTTTGAGGTGAGTTAATGAAAAAGTTTTTGTTTATAGGATTAGTTTTAGCAGTTTTATTCAGCGGATGTATTATTCCCCCAGACCCAAAACCAATAGAAAAAGAAATACCTTTTAAGTCTCTTGAAAGAGACAGCATGAGTGGAATAAAAGAAAAATCTTTTGTTGTAGTTAACACTCAAGAAGAATGGGAAGATTTATACAAAAAGATTCATCCTGAATCTTCAGTTATTCAAGAAATAAATTTTGAAAAAAATACTGTTATTGCAGTTTTTATGGGAGAAAAACCTTATTCTTTGTATAGGTTAGAAGTAGAAAAAGTAACTAAATTCAAATCTGGAAGCGGCTTTGGATATACAAAAGTTTATGTTAATGAGATTGAAACAATCCCTGGCCCTGGTATAGGTTATCCTGCAGTTATGGTCCAGCCATATGAAATAATCGTAATAGAAAAAACAAGCCCTTCAGTTAAAGTTATCAGAACTCAAATAAAAGAATACGACGACCCTTTAGGAGAAATTCCTTTTACTTTAATTGAAAAAGGAGAAAAATCCAATATAAAAGAAAAAACCCACAAAGTCTTCAATGATGGAGCAGCTTTTTGGAAATTCTATTACAATGAAATCCACGGACTGTCTATTCCAGTTTGCAGCGTTGAAGAACACTGCATTAATTCAGCACCTTTCCCTGCACCTGATTTTGAAAAAGAAACAGTGATTGCAGTTTTCATGGGGGAATACTCTCAGGAATACAGCTTAAGAATAGACAAGGTAGTGGGTTCAAAAACCAAAGTAACCGTTTATGCTACAGAGACTTTCAAACCATTATCTGATGATATTGGAATGCCGGTCTATGCAACCCAGCCTTATGAAATAATCTCTATTCCAAAAACAAAACTGCCGGTTGAAGTTGTTAGAAGTACTATAATAGAACTTCCATTAGAAGAACCAGTTGATTTCACTTTAATTGAAAAAGCAGAAAGATCTGGAGTATTTAATTCAAGGTTTGATGTAGTAAACAACCAAGAAGAATGGGAACTTTTATATAAAGAAATCCATTCAACAGAACCTTTAGATGATATGCCAGGTCTTTTGGAAGTTGACTTTGAAAAATATACTGCGGTTGCAGTTTTTTTGGGAGAAAGACCTGACTCTTCTTATGAGATGGAAATAGTAAAAGTTGGTTCAACTGGAAATGAAATAATAGTTTATGCAGTAGAGTTATACAAAAACTCTTCTGTAGGAACTTCAGTTGAAGGAAAAGTCCAGCCTTATGAAATAATCTTAATCCCAAAGACTTTTTCTCCAGTAAATGTAGTCTGGATTGTAACAGGTCCAGGTCACGACACCCCGCTTTGCACTTGTACTATAGACCCTGAAGGAAATGAAATAGCATGCGGTTGTTCTATAGGCTATGCAGAAGACCCAAGTTATAGTTCTGGAACACAAAATGACGCAGAATATAACAGCAAAGCAGACACTTCGCTATAACAACCTTTTTCACAAAAAGGTTGAACAAAAACGCACAACCTTTGGTTGTGCTTCTTTTCTATTTTTTTTTATTTTTTTTCACTTAAATAAAGTTTTATTCCTAATTAAATCCGAAAGCTTTTTAAATATCTTAAGTAATAATAGTATACTAAATTATGCTGTTGAGGTGAGTTAATGAAAAAGTTTTTGTTTATAGGATTAGTTTTAGCAGTTTTATTCAGCGGATGTATTATTCCCCCAGACCCAAAACCATTTGAAACTCCAATTGAATTTGATTCAATTGAAAGAGAATCAATGAGTGCAATAAAAGAAAAAACTCATTATGTAATTAACACTCAGGAAGATTTTGAAGAACTTTACAGCAAAATCCATTTATTTGAATGTGCAGGCGAAAACGCTGAATGCGGTTCAATTGCTTTGCCTGAAGTAAACTTTGATAAGCAGACTGTTATTGCAGTTTTTATGGGTGAACAGACTTATGGCCACAGACTGGAAATAGCAAAAGTAACTAAAGTAAAACAGTCAGATGGAATGGTTTACATTAAAGTTTATGCAAAAGAAATTCAAAAAATTTCAGATCCAAATACAGGCTATCCTGCAGTAATGCTTCAGCCTTATGAAATAATTTCAATTGAAAAAACAAAAGCTAGTGTTAAAGTAGTAAGAGAATTCATAAAAGAATACCCTGATAACCTTGAAGATTGCGCTGGATTAGGAGAAAAATACTCTGGAGTCTATGAAGACTATCCTGATGAATGTTGTGCAGGTTTAACTAAATGGCCTTCTGGAATGGATACAAGAATTTCTGTAGCAGGAAACTGTTATGAGACAGGAAAAGTTGCCGGCTCTCCAGTTGGAACATGCATTGCATGCGGAGACGGAGTATGCAGTAAACTGGAAGATGTATGCAACTGTCCAAAAGACTGTGTTGGAGGAAAAAATTCAGATTACAAAACTTTAGAAGAATTCTGTTTTAGCTCTGAATGGGCTGGAATGCAGCCTCACTGCAACGAAGACACTTTAATTAAAGACTTGTGCAGTATCTGCGACTATAAAATTTTTCCTGTTACAACAACCATTTCTGAATTAAAAAAACTTAATCCAAGCACAGGAGTTTTTCAGTTGAGTGGATATGTAGTAAACATTTATGACTGTCCTCCTTGTCCTGAAGGAGCAATCTGTGAACCTTGCGATATGCCAAACATTATTATTTCAGAAAACAAGGAAATGGGAGACTATGTGGGTTTGTATGAATTAAAAGTTTACAATGAAAACTCTTCTGAGTTTGAATTAAACCATACATACACTTTTATAGTAAAAATCCGTGCAGGAAAAGACCCAGAAGAAGAACTTGATTCAGTTGAATTAATTGGCTATAAAGAATATGTAGTTGATCCAGATTTTCCAGTTGAATTAGATGGTTCAAAATTTTTGGATCAATACTGCGATGCAATAAACCCTTGTCCTGCAGATTATGAGTGCGCAAGCTTTCCTGAAGTTGGATTAAAATGCTATCCAACCACAACAACAAGCAATCCATGTGATTTTGTTAAATGCAGTTCAGGAAAAGAATGCATTGTAGCTGAAAGTTACCCGGTTCAGATTTTCTGCTCTTAAAAAAATAATTTGAGATGGATTAAATCCATCTTAATCTTTTTTTTTATTTTTCTTTTTTTTGATTAAACTAACCTTTTGAAAAAAGGTTAAACAAAATTTTGATGCAACTTTTTTGAAAAGTTGCTTTTTCTAAAAAGTTTTAAGCGTAGCTTTTTTTGATTAAACTTTTTTCTAAAAAGTTTATTTTATTTTTTCCATTTTTCAAGCAAAAAAAGCATTATTGCTTTTTGTGCATGCAGTCTGTTTTCTGCCTGATCAAAAATCACTGAATTTGGATGGTCTACTGCATCTCTTGTAATTTCACAATCTATGTGGCAGGCCATGCAATGCATTATTTTTGCATTACAGTCATATTTTTCTAATAAAGCTTTTGATAACTGGTATGGCATGAAAATCTTTTTTCTTCTTTCAAGTTCTTCTCTGAAATTTTCCACTACTTTCCCGTCTTTATCAAAGAATTCCATGTTAATCCATGTGTCTGTATGAACAAAGTCTGCATCTTTTAAGCAATTTAAATCAGTTGTTTCTTCATACAAGCCAGTTTCTCTTGCTTCTTCTTCCAGTTCTTCGTCAATTGAATCTGGATCTTTTTCTGCAATGCATAAAGTAATTTTTGCACCCAATTTTGTGCAAACTTCAACTAAAGTGTTGCTTACATTATCCCCTATTCCAAGCCAGACAATTTTTTTTCCTTTCAAATCCTCTACTTTTCCACCGCTTTTTTCTATCATTGTTAATGCATCTGAAAGTGCCTGGCAGGGATGGTATTTTTCGCATAAAGCATTTATGATTGGGATTGTGGCAACTTTTTCTGCTTCCATTAAACTTTTGTTTTTCAGCGGTCTGTGCATTAAAATATCTCCAAATCTCATTGTAGCTCTTATTTCATCAATAAACTCTGCAATCATAAACTGTGTTGTTCTTTTATCCAAAAAAATTGCATGCCCTCCTAATTGAGTCATTCCAGTTTCAAAGCTTAATCTGGTTCTGGTAGAAGTTTTTTCAAACAACATAATTAGAGTTTTTCCTTTTAATACATCGTAATATTTTTCCTGATTTTTTTTGATTTCAAGTGCTTTATTTAAAACCTCTTTTATTTCTTCTGCAGTCCAGTCTCTTAATGAGATTAAATGCTTCATTTAATTCCCCCTTATTTCAATTTCTTAAAATAGTATAATGCAAGCATTTTTTTAAAGTTTGTAAAAGTTGTTTGTTTTGTTGTTTGAACCATTTTTTAGGTATTCACCCCAGCTTTTTATTTCTAAATCCTCTAGATTTTTTTCTGTTATGGATTTAACAAAAAGTTTTGTTAATTCAAGGTTTGTCAGCAAAGGAATGCTGAAATCAACTGCAGTTCTCCTCAAAGAATAATCCGGGTCCCATTCTTTTGAGTGGTATTTATCCGGAACATTGATTATGAAATCAATTTTTCTTTCAGTCAGAAAAGTCAAAACATTTGGCTCTTTTTCTTCCTGCACTTTAAATAATTTTCTGCTTTTTATTCCGTGAAATTTCAAAAATTTGTGCGTGTTTTTTGTTGCATAAAGCCTGAATCTTTTTTCAATCAATTTTTGAATTGGTTTAAGCAGAAAGTATTTGTTTTCTTCTCCTCCAATTGAAACCAAAACATTTTTTTTTGGCAACTGGTTGTTTGCAGCAAGCATTGCTTTTAGGAATGCATCGTAAATGTCTTTTCCAAGGCATGCAACCTCTCCAGTTGAAGCCATTTCTACTCCAGAAATTGGGTCTGCTCCGCTTAATCTTGAAAAAGAAAACTGCGGAGCTTTTACTCCGACATAATTCAGTTTTCCAAAGTAATCAACTGTTTTTTCTATTGGCTTGTTTAACATTGCTTTAACTGCGTATTCAATAAAATTTTTTCCGATTACTTTAGAGCAAAAAGGAAAGCTTCTTGAAGCTCTTAAATTGCATTCAATTACTTTTATTTCATTGTCTTTTGCAATAAACTGAATATTAAACGGCCCTGAAATATTCAGCTTTAATGCAATTTGTTTTGAAATTTTTTTGATTCTGTTTATTGTTTCAAAATAAATTTTTTGTGCAGGCAAAACAATTGTTGCATCGCCTGAATGCACCCCGGCATTTTCTACGTGTTCTGATATTGCATAAATTACCATTTTTCCGTTTTGTGCCACTCCGTCTATTTCAATTTCTCTTGCATTCACGATAAATTTGCTTATAACTGTCGGATGCTTTTTTGAAATTTCTGAAAACTTTTTTAGATAATTTTCAAGTTCTTTTTCATTAAAAGTCACTGCCATTCCTGCGCCGCTTAAAACATAGCTGGGCCTTACCAAAACTGGAAACCCGACATTTTTGGCAAATTCTCTTGCCTGAACAAAAGAAGTCAGTTCCCTCCATTTAGGCTGATCCACTTGAATTGAATCAAGCAAAGCAGAAAACTTGTTTCTATCTTCAGCTGAATCAATATTTTCAACTTTTGTTCCCAAAATATTACAGTTGTTTTCTGCAAGTTTTAATGCTAGATTGTTTGGAGTTTGTCCTCCCATTGAAACTATTATCCCAAAAGGTTTCTCTTTTCTGTAAATTTCTAAAACTGTTTCTAATGAAAGCTCTTCGAAAAAAAGCTTGTCTGATTCATCATAGTCTGTTGAAACAGTTTCTGGATTGCAGTTAATCATGATTGTTTTAAAGCCCATTTTTCGCAGAAATTTCAGTGTATTAACACAGCACCAGTCAAATTCAACGCTTGAGCCAATTCTGTAAGGTCCGCCTCCTAAAACAATAACGCTTTTCTTTAATTCTTTTACATCATCTTTTTCTCCGTTAAAAGTTAAATAAAGGTAATTTGTTTTTGCAGGATATTCTGCTGCAAGAGTATCAATTTGTTTTATTACTGGATGAATTTTTTCATTAAAACGTTTTTTTCTTACTTTTTTTTCATTTGAATTTGTTGCAGCTGCAATCTGTTTATCGCTGAAACCCAGTTTTTTTGCTTCAAGCAAAAGCTCTTTTGAGAGAAAATCAAGTTTTTGTTTTTTCAGTTTTTTTTCCATTTCAACAATGTTTTTTATTTTAAACAAAAACCATTTGTCAATCCCGGTCAGTTTCCTGATTTTTTCTACTGAATAATTTTTTTTAATTGCGCTTGCGACAACATGAATTCTTTTTGGGGAGGGATTTTTCAGTTCTTCTTCGTTTGTTTTTAAATCTGAATTAATTCCTTTAAATCCTGTTTCAGTCATTCTCAGTGCTTTTTGCAGTGCTTCCTCAAATTTTCTTCCTATTGCCATTACTTCCCCGACTGATTTCATTTGGGAACCTATTTTTGTTGATACATTCCTGAATTTTTCTAAATCCCATCTTGGAACTTTTATAACACAGTAATCCAGTGCAGGTTCAAAGCAGGCGATAGTTTTTTTTGTAATAGAATTTTCCAGTTCATTCAAAGAATAACCTAAAGCTAATTTTGCAGCAATAAAAGCCAAAGGATAGCCTGTTGCTTTTGATGCAAGAGCACTGCTTCTTGAAAGCCTTGCATTAACTTCAATTACATAATATTCTGCTTTCTTTGGATTCAATGCAAATTGGATATTGCATTCTCCCACTATCCCTAAATGTTTTACTACTTTAATTGAAATCTCTCTCAGCAAATGATATTCTTTGTTTGTTAAAGTCTGGCTAGGAGAAACAACAATTGATTCTCCGGTATGAATTCCTAATGGATCCAAATTTTCCATATTGCATACAGTAACACAATTATCAAACCTGTCTCTTACAACTTCATATTCCACTTCTTTAAATCCCTTAAGGCATTTTTCAATCAGCACTTGTTTAGTAAAAGTAAATGCTTTCTTTAATTTTTCTTTTAGTTCTTTCTCGTTTTTTGCTATTCCGCTTCCTTTTCCTCCTAAAGCAAAAGCAACTCTGGTCATCACAGGAAAACTGATTTCTTTTCCTGCTTCCGCTCCTTCTGAAACAGAATTAACTGCAATTGATTCAGGAGTTAAAACATTTATTTCTCTGAGTTTTTTTACAAATCTTTTCCTGTCTTCTGTTTCTTCTATTACTTTAATCTGAGTTCCAAAAACCTTTACTCCAAATTTTTTCAATACTCCTTTTCTTTTCAGTTCTACTCCGCAGTTTAATGCAGTTTGGCCTCCAAAACTTAATAGAATTCCCTGAGGTTTTTCTTTTTCTATAACTTTTTCAACAAAAAAAGCGTTTACCGGCAGAAAATAAACTTTGTCTGCAAAATTTTCTGAAGTCTGGATTGTTGCAATATTTGGATTAACCAAGACAACAAAAAATCCGCTGTCTTTTAATGCTTTAATTGCCTGGCTGCCAGAGAAATCGAATTCACCGGCTTCACCAATCTTTAATGCACCGCTTCCCAGCAACAAAACTTTTTTCATAGCATCTCCTTAAAGTAATCAAACAAATAATTTGAATCAGTCGGCCCAGGACTTGCTTCTGGATGAAACTGCACTGCAAAAAAAGGCTTTTTTTTGTGTTTTATTCCTTCAACTGTTTTATCATTTGCATTTTCAAACCATTTAATGAAATTGTTTTTCATTTTGTTTTCTAAAGCAAAACCATGGTTTTGTGAAGTGATAATACAATTTTTTGTTTCAGTGTTAATGCACGGCTGGTTCTGGCTTCTGTGTCCAAACTTTAATTTAAATGTATTGATTCCTGCAGCTCTTCCAAGCAGTTGTGTTCCTAAACAGATTCCAAACACTGGCCTTGAATCACTTAAAAGTTCTCTAATGTTTTTTACGGGTTCACTTAATAATGCAGGATCTCCCGGACCATTACTTAAAACAAACCCGTCTACATCCAATTCTTTTAGCTTTGAATTCCACGGAACCCTTAAAACTTTTATTTTTCTTTTCACTAAACTCCTTACAATATTTTCTTTTACTCCAAAATCAACCAAAGCAATTTTTTTGTTTCCTTTTCCAATCCACTGTTTTTTCTTACAGCTTACTTTTTCTGCTAAATTTATTTTGTTTGGGTCAAAAAATCCTGTTTCTTTTTTTTCTTTTTCAAAAACAATCTTCCCTAACATTGTTCCTTTGCTTCTCAGCTTTTGTGTTAAAGCTCTAGTATCAACTCCGTAAATTGCCGAAACTTTGAATTCTTTCAGCCAGTCTGCAAGGCTTTTTTTTGCACTCCAATGAGAAAACTCAAAAGAGTAATCGCTTACAATCAGTCCTTTAACCTGAATTTTTTTTGATTCAAACTCTGAATTCTTTTCTGCAACACCATAGTTTCCAATTAAAGGATAAGTTAAAACCAGAATCTGTCCAGAATAACTTGGGTCAGTCAGGCTTTCAGGATAGCCTGTCATTCCAGTGCAGAATACAACTTCTCCTGAAACTGAAGAGGGAAAACCAAAAGACTTACCAGAAAAAACAGTTTTATCAGATAAAATTAGTTTAATTTCACTGATTTTTCCTTGCCTCATTAAAAAAAAAATTTATGTCTAAAAACATTTAAATTACTATTTATTTTTTCCAGCAACATAAAACCCCTCTTCAGAAATTTTTGAGTATGCGTCCCTAAAAGAATCCCCTTTTTTTACCAGTTCATGTAATTCTTTTACTGAATACATTTCTTTTGTTATTTTTTTTTGGCAGTTCTGCTCATTGACTTTAACTTTTCCCAAAAGGAGTTTTATAATTTTTAGACTCTCTTTTGTGATTTCAATAGTTTTTATCAAAGGTTCTTTTGTTAACTGTAAATCTCTGTTATAACCTGATGGAAGATTGCTTATTACAGTTTTCAGCTGAAACTCATAAGATAAACACTGATGATATTTAGCCCTTAACACCTCCAGTACATCTGGATTCTTTTTATGAGGCATTATAGAGCTGCCAGTACAGATTTCTTTAGCCAACTCAAAATAACCAAGTTCTTCCATACTAAAAAGAATTAAATCAGAGCTCATCTTATTCAAATCAAACATTATCTGATTTAACGCATTTAATAAAGAAGCTTCAAATTTTCCCCTGCTGTTCTGAACATAAATTGGGTTTTTTTGTATTTTTTTGAATCCCAATAATTTTGCTGTAAGTTTTCTGTTCGCTTTAAGTGGCAGACCATAACCTGCGCCTGTGCCTAAAGGAGATTGATCCAAAAGCTTTGTTGCATTAACCAACAGTTTTTTGTTGTCATTCATTGATTCAATAAAAGATTCAGTCCATAAACCAACAGAAGAAGGCATTGCTTTTCTCATGTGAGTATAACCAGGCATTTCTGTTTTTCCATATTTGCCTTTAAACAAAATCAACTGGTTTATTAGTTTATCAATTAAACCAAAGGTGCTTTTGCTTTCTTCTTTGCAGTACAACCGTAATGCAGTCAAAATCTGATCGTTTCTTGACCTTGCAGTATGAATTTTTTTGCCGGTCTTTCCTAATTTTTTAATAAGATAATTTTCTATTGCTGTATGGCAATCTTCATCTTCTTGTTTAATTAAAAATTTTCCTTTTGAATCAAGCTTAATTATTTGATTTAATGTTTTGATTAATTTACTGCATTCTTTTTTTTTCAGCACTCCAATTTTATTTAGCATTTTGGCATGAGCTATTGATGCAACACAATCATATTTCACTAGTTTTTTATCCAGCAAGTAATCATTTCCTACTGTAAATTTTTCTATTTCTTTATTTAGTTTGCATTTCTTTTGCCATAACTTCATTTGTTATCCCCTGTAATTTAAAACGCAATCCAGTTATTTCAATAAAACCTTTTGCACTTATTTGATTGTATCCTCCTTCTTTATCCATGCTGGATATTGCCTGATTGTATAAGGAGTTTTCTGATTCTCTTCCGGTAATAATTGTGTTTCCTTTGTATAGAGTAATGTAAACTTTTCCTGAAACATTCTCCTGGCTTTTGTTTATTGCAGCCATTAAAAATTCCATTTCAGGAGAAAACCAAAAACCATTGTAAATAATTTTTGAGATTGTCGGCGAAATTAATTCTTTCAGGTGCATTACTTCTTTATCCAATGTAATGCTTTCCAGGTCTTGGTGTGCTTTAAAGAGTATTGTGGCTGCTGGAGTTTCATATATTCCCCTGGATTTTATTCCAACAAAACGGTTTTCCACAATATCAATTCTTCCAATGGCATTTTCTGAACCCAATTTGTTTAAGTACTCAAATAATTCTAATGAACCTTTTACTTCTTTGTTTTTGCTTAAATTGACTAATTTAACTGGAATTCCTTTTTCAAATTCTATGCAGATTTTTGTTTCTTTATTTGGAGCTTTTTTTGGTGATAGTGTAAACTTAAACATTTCTTGACTTGGCTCTTTTGACGGGTCTTCTAATATTCCTGATTCATAGCTTATGTGCATTAAATTTTCATCAACACTGTAAGATTTTTCCAGTGTTGCACTAATTGGAATTCCTTCTTTTTTTGCGTATTTAATTAAATCGATCCTTCCTTTAAATTGTGCAAGCCATTCTTTTTCTTTCCATGGGCTAATGATTTCTACTTCAGACAGGAATTTCATCCAGGTTAATTCAAACCTTACCTGGTCGTTTCCTTTTCCAGTGCATCCATGAGCTAAAATGTTTGTTCCTTCTTTTTTTGCTATTTCAACCTGCTTTTTTGCAATAAGAGACCTGGTAAGGGCTGTTCCCAGCAAATATTTTCCTTCATACAATGCGCTAGCTTTTATCGCAGTAAAAATAAAATTTTCAATAAAATCTTTCTTTAAATCTTCAATGTAAACTTTTGATGCTCCGCATTCCAGTGCTTTTTCTTTGGCAAGATTCAGATCTTCTTTTTGGCCAACATCACCAATAAATGCCACTACATTATAATCTTTATTTATCAGCCATTTCAGTATTACTGAAGTATCTAATCCGCCACTGTATGCCAAAACAACTTTTTTTTCCATCATAAATAAGTGTTTTAGGATATTAATATTTTTAGTGACCAAAATAAAACAAAAAATAACTTTATTGTTCCAAATAAAACAAAAGTTCCAAAATAAACTGGCGAGTTCCAAAAGAAACATTTAAAAACAGAACAAAGAATGGTTATTTATGCCTTCAACAACCGAATTAACAGAAAAATATTTGGAGCAACGCCCAAGCATTAGGGATTGCCTGAAAAATAATGTAATCAATTATTCTAAGCTGGCAAGAAAGATTTCTATAGAGTTAGGCATTGAAAAAGAATCCAGTGTTGAAGCTATTCTGGTTGCCTGTAGAAGGTATTCGCTTAAACTCAAAAAAGAAAAATCATTAGAAGAAAAAATCCTTAAAATATTAAGAAAATCTGAACTGGAAATAAAAAATAAAATCGTTGTAGTTATAATTGATAAAGGAATTTACACTGGAAATCTTATTGAGATTGAAAAGAAAATCAGGAGCAATTCTGATACTTTTTATGCTATTGAAGGAGTAAACGCATTTACTGTAATTATATCAGAGAAATACTTAGATGAATTAAACAAACTCTTTAAAAGAAACATAATTAATATTTCAAAAAATCTTGCGATGATTACGCTCAAAAGCCCGGAATCTTTGGAAAGCACACCTGGAGTTGTTTCTTATCTTTATTCACTCTTTAGTGAACATGGGATAAACATAGTTGAAACAATGAGTTGCTGGACTGACACAATTTTTGTGGTTTCAGAAAAAGATATCCCTGATGTAATGAACTTTCTTAAGTTTTAGCAACAGAATTCAGAAATCAATTAATCACTAAAGTTTTTTGTTTCCATCATTCTGTCAATAGCTTTTTTTGCCTTTAATCTGATTTCTTCAGGCACTTCAATTATCTGTTCTTGTGAAGGATTTTTCAATGCCTGCAAAATCAATTCTAAAGTATTTTTTTTCATATAAGGACATAATTCACATGTTCCGACAAACTTTTTTTCCGGCAGTTCAACTCTCATTCTGTCTGACAACCCGCATTCAGTTACCATCATAAAATTTTCATCTGAATGGGTTTCAGCATATTTTATCATTCCAGAAGTTCCGCCGGAAAAATCTGCCAACTCAACCACTGTTGGATTGCATTCTGTATGCACTAAAATCTTCACTCCAGGATATTTTCTTTTTACCTCTTCAATTTGCTGTGTATTAAACTCTTTGTGCACTACACACAACCCATTCCAGGAAATAATTTTCTTTTTGGTTTGGTTTTGTATATTTTTTGTCATCAAATTGTCAGGCAGAAAAATAATTTCGTTTTCTTTAAAGATTTCCACTACCTGCAATGCGTTTGCTGAAGTACAGCATGCATCAGATTCAGCTTTAACTTCAGCTGAAGTATTAACATAACATACAACAGGCACTCCAGGATATTTTTTCTTTAGCTCTTGAACATCTTTTGCTGTAATTGATTCTGATAAACTACATCCAGCTTCAATTGATGGAAGTAAAACAGTTTTTTCTGGAGAAAGAATTTTTGCTGTTTCTGCCATAAACTTTACTCCGGCAAAAACAATTATTCCAGCTTTAGTCTCAGAAGCTTTTCTGCTTAACTCTAAAGAGTCTCCAACAAAATCTGCTGTTCCGTAAATTATATCTGGAGTCTGATAACTATGAGCCAGAATAACTGCATTTTTTTCTTTTTTTAATCTGTTAATCTCTAAAATCAGCGGAGCAAAAGCCATGCATTCCTCTAAACTAAACCCTGTTTTTTTGATTTTTTCATGCAATTTTTCTGCAGTTTTTTTCACTTCTTCTTCTGAATAAAAACTCTTTTCCATAAAAACTTCCTTAGGCAAGCATCTTTTTAAAGGTTCCAAAATCAGAAAATAATAATAATTTTTTTGTTTTTTAAAGCCATTTTTGCTTCTTTTTCTTTTCTTTCTCAAATTTTTTTATTTCTTTTTCCCAATAGCTAAATAGTTCAGGGTTTTTGGATGTTTTTTGTTTTTCTTTATGCTCTGAAATTCTTTTGTCAAAAGATTCAATTGCTTTCTTTAATTTCCTTTTACTCATTTTTTCGCCATTTCTTCTGTTTTCAGAAACTCTATTTTAGCTGTTTCAAACAATTTTTCTGCGTCTTCCAGAAGAATTTTTCCTGAAACTTTTTTTTCATCTCTTTCTACCCTGTAAACAATCAAAAACTCTTCTGCAGTTTTTTCACTAAACCTGTGCCCTTTCAGCATTTCCCTGAATTTTTTGTTTGAAAACTCTTTGTTTTTCTTAAAGCACTGAATTAAATACAAACCTCTTAATCTTAAAACCAGAGAATAGACAACAACAGTTGAATCCAAATATTTTGTATTCATTTTCTTTTCAGCTTCAAGTAAATCTTTTATGTTTTTAAAAGCAGTTAAAGTGCTTGAAAAAAATCCTTTAAAATCAGGTTTTATTTCTTCTTTCTTTAACTCCTCCAAAAGATTTTCATTAAAAACTGGTTTTGCTTCTTTTAAAATCTGATGCAAGAAAAGAGTTGAATCTTTTTTCATTTCTTCAATAAAATCTTTTTTGCTTTTCACAAGAAAATCAAACCTTCCCTTTCTTTTCAAATCAATCTTTTTATCAGAAATAACCAATAAATCTATATCAGATTCTTGTGTTTGTTCTTTCCTTGCAAAACTTCCATATAAAAAAACTCCCTGAATTCCGCTGAAATATGGTTTTAGTATTTCCATTGTTTCTCCTTCTATATCCAGTGGCTTTTCTTCCAGCACAACCAGAACTTTTTTTCCAATCCATTTTTTTGGGGTATAAACTATACTCCCATTCCCAAACCTGACAACTTCTTTTTCAATTTCTTCTTTAACACTAATCGTCTTAAGCATAGTATATACTGGTATATACTAATATTTTTAAGCTTTTTCTTCAGATTTTGTCTGAAAAAACAATAAAAAGCTTTTTCCACGTCAATCAGCGAATCTATTGATGTCTAACCTGTAATAAAATTTTTTTAAAAAAAAGTTTTGTTTTCGCATAGCGAAAACCTTTTTGATAAAACTTTTTAAGAAAAAGTTTTTGTTGATGCAATAACATCTCAGCCCGACCAAAGGTCGTGTCTCGGTGCCAACGCTCGAAAGCGTTGAGCATGAAACCCAGAATAAAAGAGTTTAGTTAGAGTTTTTAGTAACAGTCAACTTAACAAGTCGCCAAAGCTTCTTGCTTACATTTCTGTCCTATCAACCCAGTGTTCTACTGGCACTCTCCTCCCTATTTCTTTTGCTTCGCAAAACAAAAGCTTTCAGGAACGATTGACTCTTTTCAGGGACCGTTTCAAGCTTAGATGCTTTCAGCTTTTATCGGTTCCAGCGTGGCTACCCAGCAAATGCCTTGTCAGACAACTGGTACACTAGAGGCTAGGACTCAACGTTCCTCTCGTACTTATCGAATCTTCCCTTCAGTCAATCAACATGTCCGATAGATAGGATCCAAACTGGCTCGCACCGTTCTTAACCCAACTAACGTAAGGCTTTAATGAGTTAACACCTCCACCCTTGGCAGCTTATGCACTGCCAGGATGCCTTGAGACGACGGCGAGGTCGCAAACCGCGGGGTCGATATGAGCTCTTGCCCGCGACCACTCAATTACCCCCAAGATAAGTTCACTGTTAGACTAGGCCCCCATTAACAGGGACACTAGCGTTCGCTAGACCCATCTTTCGATTCGGCTTTACTTGCTGTGCGTAAAACCGTCAAGCGTACTTTTGGTCTTGCCCTCTACGGAGAATTTCTGACTCTCCTGAGTACACCTTTGGGCACCCCTGATACCCTTTCAGGGGTGTACCGCCCCAGTCCAACTACCCATCTAAAGCTGTCCTCTTTCGAGTTAGAAATATGCTTTCTTAAGGATGGTGTTCCATTGACGTCTCCACAATTCCTGACGAAACTGCTTCGAAGACTACCATCTACACTGGACGTAAAAAACCATACCACAACATCAGACTGTAGTAAACCTCTGTGGGGTCTTCTCTTCCCATCGGACATTCGAGGTATATTCACCTCGCAATGAGTTCATTGGGCCCAAATTAGGGACAGTGGGAATCTCGTTACTTCATTGGTGCAAGCCGGCAATAAACCGGCAAGGTATTACGCTACCGTGAGAGCCTCAGAGTTAGGCCCGCTCTTCACCAGAGCTTAGCTCCATTGAACTGAAGTTTAACTTACTGGCAGTGAGCAGAAGTCAGCCTCTATACAAACCATTGCTGGCTAGCAGAGACCTGTGTTTTTGTTAAACAGTCGGACTCCCTATGTCATTGAAACCTGCAATTTACTCAATCGCAGGCACCCCTTATACCGAAGATACAGGGCTATTTTGCCGAATTCCCTTAATTTGGTTTTCCCAAGACGTCTAAGCCTTTTCAGCTAGGGACACCTTTCCCGGTTCTTGGTACGGTTGCATAAAATCCCTTCTAATTCCCTTTTTACTAAATCCAGGCCTCAACTGAAGATTGCTCCTATTTCTAAATTTAATCTGCTTCTCATCATTACAATTCTCCACAGATTTATTTCAGTTAAATGCACAGACAAGTGCACCCAATTTAGCCTGAACTGTCAGAAATTAGACTATTGTTGCCAAAAGTATTTATGCAGTACAGGAATATGAACCTGTTTCCCTTTTGTTCACGTCGATTTACGAGTGAACTTAGGACCGACTAACCCTTAGCTAATGATTAGCGCTAAGGAACCCTGGCCCATTAGACGGAAAGAATTCTCATCTTTCTATAGTTATTACTAGCGCGAGGATCCATATTCACAACAGATCCACAAGAAATCTCTTTCTTGCTTCTGCTCTATTGCGACACCTCTCTACTCCATTTGTTTTTAAAAAAAACAAGGCTATGGTATCGGCAGCTGGTTTTAGTCCAGAGAATTTTCAAGACCTTTATCCTAGGTAGGTGAGCTGTTACGCACTCTTTAAAGGATAGCTGCTTCTAAGCGAACCTCCCTACTGTATTAGGACAGAGATACTCTTCGTGTTTACACTTAACCAGCATTTAGGGGCCTTAACCATAGTTCAGGTTGTTCCCTTCTTGGAATAAAGGCTTACCCATTATCCCCTACTCCGACCTTCAACAACGTTTATAGATTTGGAGTTTGACGAAAAAGCTGGGAGTTTCCAACCAGTACTTTCTAATCAGTATCTCTACACCATAAACTATTTCCAGTCAGGCTAGCCTTAGGGCTAATTTGAGAGGAGCCCGCTATGGCCATGCTCGATTGGCATTTAACTCCTACCCCCAGGTCACCAAAGTAGATAGACTAACATTTGTTGCGGACCTCCACCATTCTGTAGAACGGCTTCATCCTGCCCAGGGGTAACTCTCATGGCTTCGGGTCTTATCCTTGTGACTAAAGCAAGTTAATACTTTGAGCCTGATTCTTGCGAACTGCGCTCACTCGCTTTCGCTGTGGTTTCAAAGATGATCTTTTTAACCTTGCCACAAAGACAACCTCCCTCGCTCGTGATTCAAGACGAACGGTATAACGCTGATCAAATTCTTTCGTAATTGACTTTCGACAATTTCCTTCAAGAATTATCTTTTCTTTAACGCTATACCTTGCTGTAACCAGTTAGTTTCAAGTGCTTTTAACCCCCTGTTAAGGGTACTTTTCAACTTTCCCTTGCGGTACTAGTATGCTATCGGTCTTGAGTAGTATTTAGTGTTAGGAATTAATGCTTCCCAAATTTCACGCGCAATATTCAATGCACGCTACTCTTGAATTCGAAAAATCATCCTTAAAGTTTTTTGTTTACAAGGCTTTCACTCTCTATGGCACTGCTTTCCAGCAGACTTCAACTAAACTATCAGGATGTAAATCGCTCGCACCACATCTCTTTTATGTTGCCATAAAAGATTCAGTTTGCTCTTTTCTGTTTTCGGTCGACCCTAATAACAGAATCATATATTACTTTCTTTTCCTTCAGGTACTAAGATGCTTCAGTTCCCTGAGTTTCCATTCCTTGCGGAACAATTCAGGAATCCCTGGCTCAAAGATTGCATTGCATCTCGCCAAGGCTTATCGCAGCTTGCCACGCCCTTCTTCAGCTCTCAAGCCTAGTTATCCACTAACTGGCGTAATTGAACTCTTTTATTCTGATAGGTTTGCCATTGCATCAACTGTCACGCAAACGTTTCGCCGTTTGAGCACGAGGCACGACACAAGGTCGTGCTAGCACAGCTTTACGCTGTGCCTCGGCACTCGCGGACGAAACCGCGATTTTACAGTTGCTTGCCCCGAAAAAAAACTTCCGGAGTGCATTCATCGTGTGAAAATAATAAATTGATGAACATGATTTTTGTGATTTTATTTTTATTAATTTCTTTCTTGTTTGTTTTCCAAACTGTTTGTTAGAAACTTTTTGTAAAAAAGTTTCCTTTTTTGATAAAACTTTTTGCGAAAAAGTTTTATGGACTCAACGGGATTCGAACCCGTGGCCTACTCGTTGCAAACGAGTCGCTCTACCAAGCTGAGCTATGAGCCCACAACTGCCACTCACCAGTTTCGGCTGGTGGCTACGACGCACTGCCTTCGGCAGGGCTGAAAGCAAAGCCAGCTTGATAAGGCTTTTCAGCTTTAAAAAAAAAATTATACAGATAGATGAAGTGCCAAAAATGCACGGACAAGTCCGTGCATGTTTTCGTGAAACGAAAACGTTTTTGGCAACTTGCCTTTTTTTGAAAAAGGCAGTGTGAAGGAGGTGATCCGTCCGCAGGTTCACCTACGGACACCTTGTTACAACTTAGCCCGCTTTACAGAAACTAGAATAACGTCAACCAAGAAGTTGAAGTTCATCCAGACTCCATTTAGCTGGCTTGATGGGCGGTGTGTGCAAGGCGCAGGGACTTATTCACCGGAAGATAATGACTTCCGATTACTGGGGATTCCAGCTTCATGAGGCCAGGTTACAGACCTCAGTCCGAACTGAGGTTAAGTTTAAGAGATTGCCTTCCCCTTTCGGGGTCGAAGCCCATTGTCTTAACCATTGTATGCCGCGTGTTGCCCAGGAGATTCGGGCCATACTGATCTACCGTTGCCCACTCCTTCCTCAAGGTTACCCTCGCAGTCTTTATAGAGTGCTCCCGCTAAAGCGAAATAGCAACTATAAATGTGGGTCTCGCCCGTTGCCTGAGTTGACAGGACGCTTCATAGTACGAGCTGACGATGACCATACAACACCTCTCAGCGCGTCAGGAAAGCCCTTCAGACTGTCCATCATCCTGCTGTCACCCCTGGTAAATTATCTGGCGTTGTATCCAATTAAACCGCAGCATCCACCCCTTGTAGTGCGCCCCCGCCAATTCCATTAAGTTTCAGCCTTGCGACCGTACTTCCCAGGCGGCAGACTTAACGGCTTCCCTTCGGCACCCCGACAGCCCGTGGCTGCTAGGACACCTAGTCTGCATCGTTTACTGCTGGGACTAACCGGGTGTTTAGTGAACAAGAAAAACAAAAATCAATCAAAAATTTTAGTTTTTTGTTTGTCGACAATTCTTAATTAATTGTATTAAAAAAATTTTTTTCTTGCTCATATCTAATCCGGGTCGATCCCCCAGCCTTCGTCTCTCACCGTCAGGTCCGTTCTAGTCAAACGCCTTCGCTACTGGTGGTCCTCCTAAGATTATAGCATTTCACCGCTACCTCAGGAATTCCTTTGACTTCTCCCGGCCTCGAGTCCAAGAGTATTTTTGGCACGCCTACAAGTTGGGCTTGCAGATTTCACCAAAAACTTTTTGGACAGGCTACAGACGCTTTAGGCCCAATATTAGTGGACACCACTTATGGGGTACGTATTACCGCGGCGGCTGGCACGTATCTTACCCTCCATTTATTCATATAACTTTTTACATTATATAAAAGCAAGCAAAGCTTGCACTTGAAATCCCCCTATCACGCTTTCGCGCATTGTAGAGAATTCACAACTGCTGCACCCCGTAGGGCTAGGGACCTTATCTCAGTTCCCTTCTCCGGGCTCCCTCTCTCAAGGCCCGTATGGATCTTCGGCTTGGTGGGCAGTTACCCCGCCAACAACCTAATCCAACGCAGTCCCGTCTTCAAGCAAACTACAAGCATGAATGCAGTTTATTTGAGCAATAAAACCTTCCAGTATTTATTGCCTATAAAGCATTAGTCCCAGTTTCCCGGGGTTAACTTTTCTTAAAGGTAGGTTGACTACGTGTTACTGAGCCGTTTGCCAAAGTTCATCATAGCCTGAACTTTTAGACTTGCATGTTTGAGTCGGATTTCAATAGCAGTGTCCGCCAGCAGGATCAGCTGGTATCACTAATTTATATCCTAGTCGCATTAAAACTTTATTATAGAATTGAACAACCTTTTCTAAAATTCTAACAACAACTTTTTTCAAAAATTGTATCAAAAAGCACAACTTTCAGTTGAGCTAGTTTTTGCAAAGCAAAAACCTTTTTTGGTACAGCTTTTTTTCAAAAAGGTGTTTTTGTTAAAACTTTTTGCAAAAAAGTTTTTCACACTACTTTTTAGGTTTCTTCATCTATCTGCATCAGATTCAAAAAAACTTGAATCCTCATTTTTTGCCTTCCGTGAAATCACGGCCGACACTCACGTGTATTGCATGAAATTCATTGGAATTCAAGAAAAGAATTCCTCTTTACGCGCATAAAGGAGGCGATAGTATAGTTAATCCAGCAAAAAAATCAAACAGAAAATCAGATTTTCCTGCCTATATATCAGTATCAGACGAAGTTTATAAATGTTTCTGCAACAATTTTTTTTTTACTTTACAGACTTTTATTTGTTTTTATTTTTTTTGTTTCAATTTATTTCAAGTGGTTAAATGAATTTCAAAGATTTTTTTTCTTTAATGCGTCCGTTAGAGTGGAGCAAAACTTTTGCCAATATGATTTTTGCTTATTCGCTTGCATTGTTTTTGTCTTTTGGTTTTGTTTCTCTAGAAAACTTTGATTTCTTTTTATTTTTTCTTGCTTTTCTTTCTGCAGGGCCTTTTCTTTGGGGCGGATTATATGCATTAAATGATTTCACTGATGCAAAAAACGATAAACTTCATCATGTAAAAAATTCCCGGCCAATTCCTTCTGGAAGAGTTTCAGAAAAAACTGCTTTGCTTTTTTCTTTGGCTTTGATTTCTCTTTCACTGTTGATTGGATTATATTTTTTTGTTTTTTTAGGAAACTTTCTTTTTTTAATCTGCCTTTTAGCAATGTTAGTGAATCAAATTTTTTACACTGTTAAACCTTTTCGTTTTAAATCCCGTCCAGTTTTGGATTTGATTTCTGGTTCTATAATAAATCCTTTGTTCAGGTTTTTTGCAGGCTGGGTTTTGGTTTTTCAGGTATTTAATGCTCCGCTTTTGATTCTGATTTTTGTTGCAGGAATCCAGTTCACTGGATTTGTGTTATACAGGTTAAGCGCAAAAGAGTTAGAAAAAGAATTGGGATATAAAAGTTCTATTGTGGTTTTTGGAGAAAAAAAAGTATTGTTTTTTTCTTATGCTGTTGGTTTGGTTTCTGTTTTATCTTTTGTTTTAATGTGTTTAACTTTTCGTTTTTTCAGGGATTTGGTTTGGTTGGGAACTCTGCCTTCAAAGTTTCTCTGGTTAGTTGTGTTCAGCATTTTGCTTTTGCCTTTGTATTTGAAAGCTTTATCTGAACCGCATAAAATGGATTTGAAGAAAATGTACAAAATAATGTACTATCATAATATTGCTTTTATTGTAGGGTTTGTTCTGCTGTTTTTCATTAATTAAATAAAAAGATTAATAGAAAGAAAAAAATGCCCAAAGGGCGGTTTTTGGTAAAGCTTTTGAAAAAAGGTTTTTGCGTAGCACTTTTTGGTAAAGCTTTTTTTAAAAGATTTTTTTGTTCAACCTTTTTTCTAAAAAGGTTGGTTTATGTTGTTAATCTCTTCTTTCTGTATCTTTTCTTTCGTTTTTCTCTTCGCATTTTCTTTTTTTTCCATTTCCATCTCTGTCTGGCTTTGGTTTTCTTAAACCGACTTGTATCCTTGCTTCTAGTACCCATTAATTCACCTAAAACAAAATAGTAATAGGATTAAATTGGCTGTAAAAGTGTTTAAATAGTTTTGCCCGTCAAAGACTGGTTTTTTTGCTCTAAAGAATACTTTTAATATTTTTCCCTAGAAAGAATATTATTTAGTTCTTTGTGTTTTAGGGGGGTAAAGAGAGTTTTATGCAAACAAAAGGAATTGTGTTAAAGAAAACCGAGTCGCTTTGCCCTGAATGCTTAAAGAAAATTCCTGCTGAAATAATTGAAGAAGAAGGAAATGTTTTTCTGCAAAAAAAATGCAAAGCACACGGTTTTTTTAAGGAAATTTACTGGAGTAATGCAAAATTATTCAAAAAATTCTGTCAGTTTGAAGAAACAGGGTTTTTTCCTGAAAACCCTGTAGTAGAGGTTTCAAAAGGATGTCCTTTTGACTGCGGTTTATGTAAATTACATGAATCCCAGACCCTGCTTTCTGTTGTGGATGTAACAAACAGGTGCAACTTAAAATGCCATTATTGTTTTGCAAACTCTGCTGTTGCAGGGTATTTGTATGAACCTTCTTTTGAAGAGATTGAATCAATTTTAGATAATTTACGCAATCAAAAACCTTTGGCAAACTTTGCTGTTTTGTTCAGCGGAGGAGAACCTACAATCAGAAAAGATTTTCCTGAAATAGTTAAGATGGCAAGAGACAAAGGTTTTACTCAAATATTGGTTGCAACAAATGGAATAACCATTGCAAAAGATTTAGAGCTGGCAAAAAGGCTTTCAGAAAACGGAGTATCAAATATTTACCTGAAATGCAACGGCCTGTCAAAAGAAACAAATGTAGAAAACTTTTCTTACATGAAAAAAATAATGGAAAACGGAAGAAAAGCAGGATTGCAGTTTACTTTGGTTCCGACTGTAATCAACGGCTTTAATGACCATGAAATTTTTTCTATTGTAAAGTTTGCTTTGGATAATATTGATATAGTTAGGGCAGTAAACTTTCAGCCGATTTCTTTTTGCGGGAGAATGTCTCCAAGGAAAAGAAGCAAACAAAGATTTACTATTCCTGATTTAATTAAAACTATTGAAACACAATCCAAAGGCCTGATTAGAGAAGAAGGTTTTTTTCCAATCCCTTCTGTTGTTCCTTTATCTGTTTTAGCAGAACAATTGCTTGAAGAAAAACAGGTAATGCTTTCAGCTCATCCTGCCTGTGGTGCTGCATCTTATTTGTTTTTGGATAAAGGAAATGTTATTCCAATATGCAATTTTTTGGATATAGATAATTTCATTAAAGATTTATATAATTTAACATCAGAAAAGAACGGAAAAGGGGTTGTGCATAAAGTTTTAACTTTAGATAAACTAAGAAGAGTGTTAAACAAAAACGTAATAAAAGATAAAGTGCCTCCTTTTTTGGATTTCAATAAACTTTTTTTGGATTTATTTAAAGGAGATTTTGATTCTTTAACTGAATTCCACGAAAAAAGCCTTTTCCTTGGAGTAATGCATTTTCAGGATCCATATAATATGGACATGGACAGGGTGAAAAAATGCGTTATCCATTATGCTACTCCAGAAGGAAAAATAATTCCTTTTTGTGCATATAATTCTGTAGGCTACAGGGAAGAAACAGAAAAAGCTAATGCAAAGCCTTTGCCTTAAACTATTTTTTCAGGAAAAAAGTTCCTCTTGCAGCAAATCCTCCAATGGCTGCAGTTGCAAACTGAATCAAACCCATTGGAACCAAAAACACTGCTGGAACAATTCCTGCAGAAACCAGAATAAAAGTTCCTGAAAAAATAAAAACAGATTTAATCAAACCTGCTCCAAGCACTGAAAGAAAATAATTTACTTTGTTCACCAGATTGAAATTTTTTATAAAATAAACATATAATGCGTTTCCAATCCAGATAAACGGGATTAAGTAAACCAGAAAAACTGTAAACTGCCCGAAAATTATTCCTGAAAGCAGTGCAGCAACAGCAGGCAGTAAAATCACCGGCAAAGCTTTTTTAAAAGAAAAATACAATGCACTGGTTGCAAGCAAAAAGTTCACTAAACTTCCGACTAAAATCTGATTGGTAAAAGTTGCATGCCTTAAAATTATCGGAATAAACAATGCTGCTGCGCTTAATACAACCAGCATTAAGTTTTCTCTTCTAAAGAGCATTTCATATTTTGTTTTTTCTGTTGAACTATAACTAAAATCTAATCTCATAATTAAAAAGAGAACTAAATACTTTTAAATCTTTATTCATTTTTTACGAAATTTGAAGAAAGAACTAAACACTTTTAAAGCTTTATTCACACTTTTTATGAAATGGATGAGATTGAAAGAGTAAAAGAAGCCTTGGATAAAGAAGGAATACAGGTTATTGCACAGGTTGCGCCTGCTTTAAGGGTTACAATTGGAGAACTTTTTGGTTTTCCTCCCGGAACAGTTTTAACAAAAAAACTGGTTGGAGCATTAAAAGCTTTAGGAATAGAAAAAGTGTTTGACACTTCTTTAGCAGCAGATGTTGTTACAGTAGAAGAAGGAACTGAATTTATTCACAGACTTGAAAAAAACCAGAATCTGCCTTTATTTACTTCCTGCTGTCCTGCTTCAGTTGCTTTTGTGGAAAACAAGCACAAACAACATGTTAATCATTTTTGTGCAGTTAAATCTCCCCAGCAGACAATGGGTGCTTTGATTAAAAGTTATTATTCAGAGAAAATGAATCTTTCTCATGAAAAATTTTTTGTTGTTTCAATAATGCCTTGTGTGGTAAAAAAAATTGAAGCAAAAAGGCCTGAAATGGATTTCAATGGAATCCATCATGTAGATGCAGTTTTAACTACAATTGAATTGGCAAAGCTTTTGAAAGAAAAAGGAATTGAATTAAAAGACGCAGAAGAAAAAGAATTTGACAGGCTGTTAGGAGACGCTGCAGGCGGTGGACAATTATTTGGAGTTACAGGCGGAGTTTCTGAATCTCTTTTAAGGTTTGTTTCAAACAAATTAGACCCGGAAAAAAAGAAGGTTGAATTCACTGAACTAAGAGGAAGTGAGGGAAGAAGAGAAATGGAATTAGAGATTGCAGGGAAAAAACTAAAAATAGCAATAGTTCATGGCCTGCATAATTTGAATGATTTGATTGAAGATGAAAAAAAGTTTTCTTCTTTTCAGGTAATTGAAATGATGGCTTGTCCTGGCGGATGCATTGGCGGCGGAGGCCAGCCGGTTTCAACTCCAGAGATTAGAGAAAAAAGAATTCAGGGTTTAAGAAGTGTTGATGCAAAAGAAACTGTAAAAATTTCTTCTGACAGCAAAGAAGTCCAGGAATTATATAAAACCTATTTAGATGAACCCGGTTCAAAAAAAGCCCGCGAATTGTTGCATACAGTTCACATTTGTTTAGAAAAATGCGATTAACTATCTCTAACTCTAACCTTTAAATACCTTATTCCTATTTTATTTTTCTATGGACATAAAAAGTTTTTTTGTCAAGCCAATTATTAAACTGATTTATTTAATTGACAGAAAACCTATGTGGTTTATGTTCATCTTTCACTAATTGATTTACTTTTTTTTTCTTTTTTTTTTGGTGAAAGCAGATGAAAATGAATTTTATTGGAGTTTAGACAGCAGGTTGGATAAAAATGAATTGCAGGTTTTGTACAGTGTGTTCAGATCAGGCGTGGTGGAAGTACTTATGCAACAACCAGCTTGAAGCAGTAAAGTTCTGCAAAATCTATCCAGAAATAGAAGGTTATAGAAAGATAAAGTAAGCCAGTTTTGTGCTTTTTTTTATATTTTATCAAAATCAATCCTTTTCTTGCAGTGCGGGCAGCTTGTATGAAATCCTTCTGAATCAAGCATTGAATCTATTCCATCCACAAATTCTTTTTTGCAGTTAGGACATTTTATTTTTGGTTCTTTGCTTTTATCTATCACCAGAGTTTTTTCATTTACTTCAAATTTTTTTCCGCATTCAGTGCATTCAATCATTGCTAATCCAGAATCGCTTGTTCCGGCATCTTTTCCCATTTCAATTGTTTTTTCACAGTGAGGACATTTTAAAGCCATTTTAAAAACCTCCTTTTGTTTTCGGTTTTTTGAATTTATCATAAAAATGTACAATAAAACATGAAGCAAAATACCAAAAAACTCCTGTCAAAAAAATGTTTGCAACAAGTGCTATTAGTCTTGGAAAACCGCCATGGACTAAATCAAGCAAGCCTGATTCATGTAAAAAGCCAAAAAAACCAAGACCAAATGGAAGAAAAATCATTGTCATTATCCTAATGCTCACTGGGCTTGCACAACCCATACAACTAGACCCAGGCGAAGTAAAAAATAATGAAGTAACTGCTAGCAATATTATTCCTAAAATGAAATCCAAAAACATGAATAATAAAATCTTTCTCCAATCAGGAGATATTATTTGTGTAAATTTTTGTATTTTCATGTTTTAATGTTGTTTTAACTCTTATTTATTTCTTTGCTTATCCGCCTGAACTATAACAACTCTGGAATTCCGGCTCTTCATATGTTTTTTCTTTGCTTAAAGGAAAATTAGTATAATATTTGCAGTCAGTTTTTTCCCATAATCTTGTTCTAAACCCTGCTGTTGTTGGCTGTCCTTGGACTTTTGTTGTTTCCACAAAACATATATTAGCAGAAAAACTCCTTATTTTTGCTTCACTGTCTTTTGAAGCAAAGTATTTGTATCCATCTGCTTCTCCTAATTCAATTTCTTCAGTAAACTTTACTTTTGCTTTTTCACAGTTTTCCAGTCTTTTGTTAAAGCAATCCAAATCTGTTCCGCAGTCTTTTTCCTGCACTTCATTAAAACAGCCTACTATTGGAACATTTTGACAGGTTTTTTTTTCCTGCATTAAAGCACAGCCGGAAAAAAATAATACAAAACTAAATGCAATCAAAATCTTTTTCATGTTTTAATAAAGTTCAAACTCTTATTTTATGGTTTTGTTTGAGGTTTTCTTTAAAGATAACCTTTTTAATACCTAAATTTCACTTTAATTTAAGGCGGTTTTTTGAACTTAGATAATTGCAATAAAGGTTTTCCGACTTTTGCAATAATCATTCTGGTTATAGGAATTTTATGGGCTTTAAGTGACTTAAATTACATTACAGTTGATGTCCCGTGGCTTCCGGTGATTTTGATTATTGTTTCAATTGGTTGGATTGTAAATCATTTCAAAAAATAAAAATATAATGAAATCAGAACACAAATAGTTTATGTTCAACAAAAACGCTTTGAAAAACTATTATGCAATATTAAGCGGAGAACAAAAACCCGCTTATTTAAATTTGCCAAAAGAAGAATTAAAGAAAAAAGTTGAAACTGCTTATGCTATTTTGGATTCCTGTGAATTATGCAAAAGGAAATGCAGAGTAAACAGAAATTCCGGAGAAATTGGAGTCTGTGGTGTTTCTGGTTTAAGGTTTAATTCTGCTTTTCCTCATTTTGGGGAAGAATCTTTTTTTGTTCCCTCTTACACAATCTTTTTTTCTGGCTGCAATTTTAAGTGCGTTTTCTGTCAGAACTGGATTATCTCCCAGAAAAGAGAAGGACAGGATATTTCTGTTGAAGAACTTTCCAGAATAATGCTTAAAGCCAATTCTTTTAAAAACTTGAATTTGGTTGGAGGTTCTCCCGCCCCGTTCTTTCCGTGGATTCTGGATGCACTGCAAAAAACTGAATTAAAGGTTCCTGTCGTATGGAACAGCAATTTTTTTATGAGCGAAAAATCCATGGATTTACTGAACAGAGTGATAGATGTCTACTTAAGCGACTGGAAGTATGGAAATAATGTTTGTGCAGAAAAATTCAGTGCAGTGAAAAACTATTGGGGAATAATTTCCAGAAACCATAAAACTGCTTTTTCTCAGACTGATTTGGTTATCCGCCATTTAGTTCTTCCAAACCATTTTGAGTGCTGCACTAAAAAAATTCTGCAGGAAATCTCTTCTTCTTTTGGAGAAAAAGTTGTAGTGAATTTAATGGACCAATTCCGTCCAGAATACAAAGCCCGCGAATATGGTTTAAACAGAATGCTTTCTCAAGAAGAATTCCAAGAAGCAGTTTCTTTCTCTGAAAAGCTTGGATTAAATTTTATCACTTGATTTTTTGTTATTATCTTTTTGTAAATGTTTCTTCCTGAATGATTAATGTGTTTTCGTTTTCCAGTTTATGCTTTTGGTTTAAAGATTTTCTTGAATCAATCAGACTTATAAAAAACTATATTCTGCTTTTTTTTTTTTTTTTTTTTTTTTTTTTTTTTTTTTTTTTTTTTT
>JAFCDN010000019.1 GCA_017609625.1 Candidatus Iainarchaeum sp. | reverse complement strand
TAGGTTGTTTTGCTGAAAAAGATTTTGGCAAAGACTTTATTAAAAACTATTATAAAATTCTTCCAACTGAAGTTGCTTTTGGGATGGGCCCAAAATATTTTGCTGAAAAAATTAGAATTGCATTAGTAAAACCAGGGCAAATACTTCATTTTTTAAACAAGAGTTGCAAAATGTTAGTGTACAAAATTAAAAAAATATTTTGACTTATTTTTCAGCTCCCAAGAATTTCTTTATAGAATTTGTCCATTACTTTTTTTATTTCATATTTTTGTGCTTGTTTAAGTGCGTTTTGGGATAGTTCAAAATATAATTTTTTGTTTTCTTTTAACAACTTTATTTTTTCCGCTAATTCATTAGAGTCGTCTTCATTAACTGAAATTCCTGCATTACCTATCACTTCTTTTAATAACAAGTCATTTGAAACAATACAGGGAATTCCCGTTGCTAAGGCTTCAGCAAGAACCAATCCAAACCCTTCGCTTTTTGATGGAAAAACAAATATATCAAATTCCCTGTAGATATCTGGCAAAGCAGCTGCACTTTTATCTTTTATATCTGGAAGATACTCAAAGAATTTCATATTTTTCTCTTCTTTGTATTTTTCTCTTTGGAACTTGCAGCCTACTGCAACTAAACGATAACTTTTGGGCAGTTTTTTGAACGCTTTCAATAATGCCGGAAAGCCTTTCAATTTTGAAAATCTTCCTACAAATCCTATTGTGAATAAACTATTTTTTTTGGTTTTTGAAGGATAAAATTTTTTCATGTCAACAAAACCAGGGATAACTGTTGATTCTATTCCTTTGTTTTTCAGCATTTCCTTTGCAGTTTTAGTTAGGGTTAGTATTTTATCTGCTTTTTTTAATATAGCTGCTTGCCAAGGTTTTATAGATTTTATTGTATTTGGTTCAATTATCATTGGCGTTTTTCTTTTTATAGGCAGCATGCAAGCAGCAATTGCTGGAGCCAAAGTGTAAAATGTTATGACAGCATCGTATTTTCCTTTTAGTGCATATAAGTAATAATATAAAGTTCTTAATATCGAATTTTTTTGTATTGGCATATTAAATAATTCTATTTCTATTTTTTGATCAGTCCATTCCTTAAAATATTTTTCAGCTGGTTTATTATTCCATGTTGGAGAAATTATTTTTACTTTGCAACCTTTTTTAACCAAGCTTTTAGCAACTTCAAATGTCAGGCGGTTTGTTCCTCCTTTTTCTTTTGTGACAGTAAACTCAGAGAGAATTAATATTTTTTTCATGTTTTTCATTTCCATTTATTTTTGTTGCTTCTATTGTCATTCTTTGTTGGGGGTATTTTTTTAGTAGTAAATTTAGTATTATATCTGCAGGATTTGTTGATAAATCGTGTAAATACGTTTTTGTTTTAAATCCATTTATGTTGCAGTAGTGTGTTATTATTCTTGGTGACGGGGGTATTTTGTTGTGTGTTGAGTCTTGCCAATGGGTTAACAAACTTAAATTTAGTACATGAACATTTGTTATTATTAGTTTTCCATTTGGTTTTAGTATTTTGTGTGCTTGTTTTATTACTTCTTTTCTTTGTTTTTCATTTATGTGTTCAAATACATTGTTTGCTATTATTGTGTTAAATGTTTTTTCTGTTTTCCAGAAGTTTATGTAATATTTGTTTTGTTTTAACCATTTTATTGCATTTTTGTCTGTTTCGTATCCATAATAGTTTCCTTTGTCTTTTATTGTTTTTTTGTAAGCTTGTGAGTTTATTGAACTTCCAAAATCTAATATTTTTTCTGTAAACTGGTATTTTTTAAAAAGCCAGTTTTCATTAATGTTCCAAATTAAATTTATTTTTATCTCGTTTGCTTTTGGCAAAAATTCACTCCAATTTTCTTCCATTTTTATTCCCCCAACACAATTAAATCTCTTTTTAATTTTTAAATTTATTTATTCCCGCTCAAATTTCTCAACTTTTTTGATGTTGTGTCTAAATAAGTTAAATAACTTAAAGCTTATTCTTTTTCATTTTTTTCATTCCTTTTTTGCTTATTTTAAGATTAACCATTAAATGGACTATACTCAAAAATATTTAAAATGCTTTTATTGAAAATTAGAATTTTAACCCAGAAAAAGACCTGATTTTTGTACCAAAATTATTATTATAAAAGAACTAGCTTAATATTCTTTTGGTTTGGATCAGGGTAATTTAGAAAGAGGAATATTTAGTTAATGCTGTTTAATTACCTTTACTTAACAAATAAAAGAATTTGGTTTCAATTGATAATGATGCAATTAAGTATATTAACTGCTTTTTTTATGCGCGAAAAAAAAGCTTTAGCTGTAGTGCTGTTGGTTTCGTTTTTATTTATTTTTGCAATTCCTTTTGAAGGAGAATTTGGGTTAAATGATGATCCCGAATATACCAGAGCTGTAAAGGATTTCGCTTTTGAAGGAAAATATTATGCTGAAAATTATTCTTCAATTTTGATTTTGCAAATTTTTTATGGAACAATTTTTGTAAATCTTTTTGGGTTTAGTAATACAATTCTAAGGATTTCTGTAATGTTGTTGTCATTATTGGCGCCCCTGCTTTTGTTTTCTATTTCAAGAGTTCTTGGATTTACTCAAAAGCATTCAATTCTTTTTGCTTTGGTTCTTCTTGTTAACCCTTTTTTTGTGGTTTTAGGTCATTCTTTTATGACTGATATTCCTTTTTTAGTTTTAATTCTTGCAGCAATTCTTCCTTTAGTTTATTGGGTTAAAACTAATGATTTAAAGGCATTTACTATTGGTTGTATTCTTTTGCTTTTTGCATTTTTCTTAAAGCAATGGGCGGTTCTATTTTTTGCAGGATTAGTTTTATTTGTTTTTTTATCTAAAACAGGAAAAAAAGAAAAAATCATAATAGCATTTATAGCAGTTCTTTTTGCAATTGCTTTAATTTGGAGTTTACCGCATTATGCTTTAGATGATAAAGGCACTTATTTCAAGCCGGTTGCAGGCAAATATATTCTTCCATTAATTTTTGGTTTTCCTTTGTATTTGGCTTGGTTTTTGTTTCCTTTATTTCTTTCTTTAATTTTTTACAAAGAAAACTTTAAAGAATTTGTAAGTAAAAAAATAAAGCTTATTTTTTCTGTTGTTTTTGCTTTTGGTGGAATTATTGCAGGATTAATATTTTTCAATCGCTTTTTTCCGTATTTTTCAAATGTAATAAACTCTTTTGGTTTAGGGCCAAAAATGTTAGTGGGAAGTGCAACAGGAATCCTGCCTGAAAGTTTTTGGATTTTAATGACTTTTTTTGCTGCGTTTTCTCTTATACTTCTTATTAATTCATTTGAAATTAAGATTTTTAAGAAAAAGGAAAACCTTTTTTTGTTGTGTTTTATTATTCCTTATTTTTTGCAGATTATGGCAATTAGTTTTTTCCTTGACAGATATTTGCTTTTAATTTTACCAATAGTTTTTTTGCTTGTATTCCAGCAATTAAAAGAAAAAAAACTTTTTTCCACAGGATTAATTATTACAATAATTTTTTTTGGTGCATTTTCTTTTGTTTTTACTAGTGACTATATGTCTTGGAATAAGATTAGGTGGGATTTAATTAATGAATTAAAAGAACAAGGAGTTCCTGAAGATGAGATTGACGGGGGAATGGAGTATTGCAGAAGTACTTTTGGTCAGGATGAAACAAGATTAGTGCGCTCAGATACAAAAGTTGATTTTGGCATTTGTGAAAAAGGTTGTGTTGAAGAAGGATATGCTGTTTCATTCAGGCCAATTGATGGTTGCAGCATAGTAAAATCTAAATCTTATTATGTTATTGGAATAAAATTCGGCGAAATATTTGTGTTAAAAAAGTAATTATTTTTTTGCAGTTAATAAAAGTGTCATTCCTGTGCAATGTTTTGAAAAAAAGTTTTCAATGTTTTTTGGATACTTTTTTGTTACGACATTCAGAAAAGGCCTTAAATTGTGCATTGTGGTAATCTTTCTTTCCTTAAACCCTGCTTCTTTAACCATCTTGTCCAAAAACTTCCTGTGAAAATGAGTTAAATGCGACTCAACATAATTCCTTCCTAATCCTGTTTTATCTATAAAAAGTTCGAGCAAAGGCCAGAAAGAACGGTAATTCCCTACTGTCAGCAAAAGCATTGCATTGTTTTTTGAAACTCTGTTCATTTCTTTCAGTGCTTTTTTTGGTTTATAGAAGTGATCTAATGCATCCAATGCAATTACTCCGTCAAAAAATTTTTTTTCAAACCCAATTTTTTCTGCAGGACCTGAACAAAAAGAAACATTTTTCAACTTCCTTTGTTCAGCATTTTTTTTTGCAACCTTTATTGCGTTTTCATTGAAATCACATCCTGTAAATTCGATTTCAGGAAATTTTTTTGCAAGTTTTATTGTTAATGGTCCTGAACCGCATGCAATGTCCAGAATCCTTGCTCCTTTACTTAAACTTGCTTCTTTTATTGCTTTGGTTGTAGATTCAAACTTTTCCACATGCCATTCAACTTGAATTTTGTTTCCTTTGTAAACAGCTTCTGTATCAACGTCTGGCTTTTGTTTAAGATAAATCTCTTTTATTTCTTTAAAAGAACGTTCCATAGAATAAAAAAAGTAATGCAATATATTTTAATATTTCACTACCAAATTTATGTTAAAACAAGTTAATGGCGATAAAATGAAAGTTGCTTTAGTAATGCCAACCTATAATGAGGAAGAGCTTGCAAAAGAATTCAGTATTGTTTTGATTAAAAGGAAAGGGAAGTTTGGTTTGGGGACTGCGTATATTGCTGGTTTTAGAAGGGCTTTGGAGTTGAATTTTGATTTGGTTTTAACAATGGATTCAGATTTTACACATCAGCCAAAAAGCATTCCTGTTCTTGTTAAAGCAAGTGAAAAATTTGATGTAATTTTAGGCTCCAGATACATTAAAGGCGGAGGAACAAACATTATAGGTTATAGATTAGTGATGAGTAGGGGAGCAAACTTTATTGCAGGAAAACTCTTAGGAATTAAGGCAAAGGATCTTACTACTGGTTTGGTTTTGAGGGGTGTTGGTTTTGAGTCTATTAGGACTTCTGGTTATAGTTTTTTGGAGGAGATTCTTTTTTTGTGTAAGAGGAAAGGTTTTTCTATTGGAGAAGTTCCTATTTTTGCTGACCTGCGAAGAGGAGGGGAAAGCAAGCTTGCAAAAAAAGAGATTTTTAATTTTTTTATAAACATGATCAGATTAAGTTTTTTTAGAGGTAAATAAGTGATAAAATGAAAACAGCAATAGTTCTTCCAACTTACAATGAGCAGATGAATATTTCTCCTTTAATAAAAGAAATTTTTGGGACATGCAGAAAAGCAAGTATTGATGCAACAATAATAGTGGTTGATGATAATAGTCCGGATGGAAGAGCTTGCAAAAGAATTCAGTATTGTTTTGATTAAAAGGAAAGGGAAGTTTGGTTTGGGGACTGCGTATATTGCTGGTTTTAGAAGGGCTTTGGAGTTGAATTTTGATTTGATTCTTTCAATGGATGCGGATTTTTCTCATCAGCCTAGGAGTATTCCTGATTTAGTTGAGGCAAGTAAAATATTTGATGTAGTGTTAGGTTCAAGATATATTTCTGGCGGAGGAAATAATATGGGCGGTTTTAGATTACCTTTAAGTATTGGGGCAAATTTTATGGCAGCTAAGTTGCTTGGAATTAAGGTTAATGATTTGACTACTGGTTTTCGTTGTTATAGGTCTGGGGTTTTGAGGGGTGTTGGTTTTGAGTGGTTTTGAGGGGTGTTGGTTTTGAGTCTATTAGGACTTCTGGTTATAGTTTTTTGGAGGAGATTCTTTTTTTGTGTAAGAGGAAAGGTTTTTCTATTGGAGAAGTTCCTATTTTCTTTGATATTCGTAAAAGCGGTCAAAGTAAATTAGGGAAAAAAGAGATTTTTAATTTTTTTATTAATATGATTAGATTAACGTTTATTTCAATTATATCCTATCCAAAAAAGGTGCGTTAATGAGTTTTTTTGGCACATTTTTTTATTACTATTTCAAAATTTTTAAACCGTCTTTTTCATTCAAAAACAAAAAATACAATTATTTTGTGCATGAATACAACAAAACCTGGAGAGATGAAAGAGCAGTTGAAATTCCCTTGTTTTTTTCTAAAATTTCAGAATCCAAAGAAAAAAAAATTCTTGAAGTGGGGAATGTCCTTTCTCATTACTTTTCTTTTTCTCATGATGTGGTTGACAAATATGAAAAAGCAAAGGGTGTATTAAATGAAGATGCAGCCCACTTCAAATCTTCAAAAAAATATGATTTAATAATAAGCATTTCAACTTTAGAACATATTGGAGTAGACGAAACCAAAAAAGAGCCGAAAAAAAGTCTGGTTGCAATCAAAAACTTAATAGATAACCTTTCATCTGGAGGAGAAATGATTGTTTCTTTTCCAATTGGCTACAATAAAGCATTAGATGAATTAATTTCAAAGCAAACAGACCTTTTCACTGAAAAACATTTTCTAAAACGCTTTTCTGTCTTTAATTTTTGGAAAGAAGTTTCCTGGGAAGAAGTGAAAGATTCAAAATTCTCTTCGCCTTTTCCCTGCGCTAATGGTTTATTTATAGGTGTTTTTAAAAAATAATAGATTTTCTATTTTTGTGCCAAAAAACTATTTATTATCCTTTTTTCTTTTACATTATGGTTTTAAGAGTATTTTACGTTTAATTTCATAGTTTATCTAGAGGTTTAGAAAATGAAAGTATGCGTAATAATTCCTGCCTTAAATGAAGAAAAATTTATTGGGAGGCTAATTGATTCAATTAATTCAAATTCATATAAAGAAAAGGAAGTTATTGTTGTTGATGATGGTTCAACAGATAAAACAGTCGAAATAGCAAAAGAAAAAGGGGCAAAAGTTTTTGTTAATTTTCCTGGAAGAAGGGGGCCGTCTTTTGGCCGCAATTTAGGTGCAAAAAAAACAAATGCTGAAATTCTGTGTTTTTTGGATGCGGATTGTCTTATTGAAGATAAAGACTTTATTAAAAAAGCAGTCAAAGTTTTTGATGAAAATACTGCTGCTGTAAAAACTTCTTACAATACTATTCAGGATAAATTTGTTGAAAAAATTGTTACAAAAAAGAATGGAATTTCAATGGAGCCAAAATTTATCAGTAGAGAAGTTTTTTTGAAGATTGGGGGTTTTCCTTTAATTGGTTTGGGGGAAGACCAGATTTTAGTATATAAATTAAATAAATATATTAAAGAAAATAATTTGAAGCAAAAAGTTGTACAAGAAAGTTATTTTTCAGGCCATGGAGTTCATTCTCTTTTTGAAATGTATAAACAAGCTAAGTGGTATGGAAAAACTTCGATTCCGTTTATAAAAATGGTTCCAAAAGAATTTAAGTTTAGGCAATTAATTTCTGTATATTTAAGGCTTTTATATTTTCTTTCCTTCTTTTTTTCAGTTTTTTCACTTTATTTTTTTCCTTTAGTTATTTTTGTTATTCCTTTTTTTGTTATTTTTTTTAGCATAATTTTTAAGGCAATTAAAACAAAAAATGCTTTTGTTTTAGGCAAAACATTTACTTTTCTCCTTTTTGGTTTAGGGATGATTCATGGTTTAATGATTTATTTGTTTGGAATAGACAGAAAGTTTGGTTCTTAGTTTTTTTATTTCAAAACACTTTTATAAACTTCAAGAGTTTCTTTAGCGCACTTTTTCCAGGAAAATTTTTTTGCCTGTTTTAATCCTTTTCTTTTAATTGAACTCTTCAAATTACTGCTGTTTAAAATTTCTTTTATTTTTTCTTTTACTTCCTGTTCATTTACTTTCTTTATTGTTACTGGAAGTTTTCCTGTTATTTCCGAAATGCTTGCGTGGTTTGTTGTAAGCACAGGGCAACCGCAGGCCATTGCCTCTAAAACAGGCAGCCCAAACCCTTCATATGTTGAAGGAAAGACACATAAATCAACTGCGTTGTAATATTCTGCTAAAGTATTTTCTGAAACATCTTTTTTGTATAAAATATTGTTGAGGTTTTCTTTTTCAATCAATTTTTTTGTTTCTTTTCTTTGTTCTCCAATTCTAATAAGCTCTATATCAAGTTCTTTTACTGCTTTTAGAAGTTCAGGAATGTTTTTTCTGTTTTCTTCTGAACCTACATTTAAAAGATAAGTTTTTTCTTTTTTTAATCCAAGTTTTTCTCTTGCCTTGTTTTTGTTTTTTTCTTTGAATATTTTTTTATCATAACCTAAATAAACTGTCTTAATTTTCTTTTTTTCTATTCCAAATTTTTCTGTTAACTCTTTTTTTGTAAAATCTGATATTGAAATAATTTTTTCTGCTTTGTCCATTGATTTCATTGACCTTTCCAGAAAGATTCTCATTCCCAGCGGATAGTCTTTTTTCAGCACAAAAGGGATTATATCCATACAGCTTACAATTGCCGGCTTATTGTTTTCTGCTATTTTTGAAATAAATTGGTTGCTTAAATGAAACAAATTATAGCCTTTTGGAATCTTTTTTGGGTAATAATAATGCGTGTTTAATGTTTTTTTCAGTAACGGAAAATTTATTCCTTCTCCTATAAATTTCATTTTTTCTTTTTCGTTTGATTTTTTTCCCAAAAAAATCATTTCAATTTCAATTTTGTTTTCCAGTTCCTTGAATAAATTAAACGCGTATTTTCCTATTCCTGTGTTTTTTGTGTAATCATTTATTAATGCAATTTTTGTAGATTTTTTCAATTTCTTTCACCTTTTCTTTCCATGAATAGTTTTTTGCTTCTTTAATGCAGTTTTTTGAAATTTTGTTCAGTGTTTTTTCTTTTTTTTCAAAAACTTTTTTCAAAGAGTTTTTTTCTTTGAAATCAATTAAATAACCTGTTTTATCTTCTTTAACCAGTTCCCTGAAAGCCTTTATATTATTCACTATTGGAATTGTCCCTGCTGCTATTGATTCAATTATTGCCATTCCAAATCCTTCATATTCTGATGCAGATAAATGGAATCCGGCTTTTTTTACTTTTTTAATCAGCTTTTTCTCGCTTATTTTTCCCCTAAAAAACACTTTTTTTTCCATTTTTTTTTCTTTTACTTTTGTTTTGAGTTCTTTTACTATTCCATCAAAGTCTTCTCCGATTATTTCAAGTTTTTTGTCTGGAAATTTTTCTGCTACTTCAGCAAACCTGTTAATCAATAAGTCTATTCTCTTGTTTTTTGAAATTCTTCCGACAAAAATCAGTTTATTGAAATCTTTTTTTCCCTTGTAAACGAATTTTTTTGTGTCAACTGCATTCTGTACTAAAACAACTTTTTTTGAAATTTTTTTGAATTGGTCAAAATCGTTTTCGCTGTCTGCAATTATTGCATCAGCTTTTTTTAAATGATGGTTTAACCATACATCTGAGTAAAACTTTTTTATCAGGCTTTTTTTGTTTGTGTGATAGATTCCTCCGTGAGTTGAAATCACTATAGGTTTTTTGTGCTGGTTTTTTTTTGCTAGTATGAAATCTGAAAAAAATCCTATTCCATGCACGTGGATTAAATCAAATCCTTCAATAAATTCAGTTACTTTTAATGCAACTTTGTATAACCTTAAATCCCAAAAAGGAATTCTGTTGATTTTGATTCCTTTTATTGTTTCTGTTCCTTTTAGTTTTTTTTTGCTTCCTGAACACTTGTTTAAGCATACAACTTCCACAGTGTTTTTTTTCTTTTTTTGTTCTAAGCACAAATCCATTATATATTTTTCTGTCCCTCCAATGCAGGGCCAAAAATGATGCGATATATGCAGTATTTTCATTTTTTCACCTTAATTATTCCTGCAATTAACCCTGTGCAGAAAGCAAAGGTTCTGAAGTAAATAAATATAGGGGAAAATAATCCAACAACAAAATTTTTTTTTAATGCTTTTAAAACAAAAGGAATCATTGTAATAATCAGAAATGCAAGAAACAAATATAAACTTAAATTAAAATTTATTGAAATCAAACTTGCAATTAAACTGATTATTGTTGCATACATCAGAATTATCTGAAACTTTAAAACCTGTGGAGTGTAAGAATCTTTTATTATTTTGTCTTTGTGCTGTTTGTACATTGGAATTCTCCAGTACCCGCGAAAGAATTTTATTTCCAGATACTTCAAAAAACTGTTTGGGTGCTGGTGAAAAACAATTGCGTTCTGGTTGAAAACAAGCTTTAATCCTTTTTTTTGCATCCTGTAACTTAACTCTGGATCTTCTCCTGATGCAGTTGGAAAACTTTCATCAAAGCCATTGAATTCAAGAAAAGTTTTTTTTTTGTAGGCTGCAGAATAACTTCCAACAAAATCAATAGAACCTTTTTTTTGCATTTCTTTTTTCATTAAATCATATCTGTCTTCAATCTCTGCCTGCACAAATCTTGCAGTCAAACTCTGTTGTTTTGTTTTATATGCTCCCTGAACTCCGACAACTTCTTTGTTTTCAAAAGGTTTTATCATTTCTTCCAGCCAGTTTTCTTTTGGAACACAGTCTGCATCAGTGAAAACAATTATTTCTCCGTTTGCTTTTTTGGCTCCTAAATTTCTTACAACTGCGGGTCCTTTATTTTTTTTCTGCTGAACTAAAACAACTTCTTTGAATTTTTTTATCTCGCTGGCTGTTTTGTCTGTTGAAGCATCATCTACTACAATTAATTCAAATTTTTCTTTTGTTTTCTGGCTTAAAACTGACTGTATTGTTTTTGCAATTGTTTTTTCTGAATTAAATGCAGGAATTATAATTGAAATCATTTTTTCACTTTAGCATCATCTGATAAAACAGATTTTCCTAAATGTTTTACTAATTCTTTTCCGCCTTTTAAAATCCTTATTCCTTCTTTAGGGTTTTTCGCAACTTGTTTAGCCATTTTCAGCCAGTACTTTGGATTTTTTCCATAAAATTCAAGCCTTGCCTTGTTTGCCCATTTGATTGTTTCTTCTTTTGGCAGTTCAGGCCTGCTGATTGTTGTTGTATGTAGCCCTTCTTTTGTAATCCATTTTGAAAAATCTTCTGTTAAAATAAACCCTTTTTCTTTTGCCCAGTTGAATGCAGTTGTCCCTGGATAAACCATCATAGGATAAAATTGTGCTGTATTTGGATTTAAGAATTTTGCAAAATCAATTGTTGCCTGCATTGTTTCAGAAGTGTCATTAGGCAAACCAAGAATAAAGCATCCATTAACAAGAATTCCTGCTTTGTCTGCTTTTTTTTTAAATTCCAACTGCATGTTTTTTGTCTGGCCTTTAAGGATGTTATTTAGGACATTTTGTGTCGGGGTTTCAAATCCAACGCAAACCAGTCTGCATCCGGCTTGTTTCATTTTTTGCAGTGTTTCAAAATCAGTGTTAACTCTTGCGTTAGTGCTCCAAGTTAATTTTATTTTATTGTCAATCATTGCATTGCATAATTCAATTGTCCTGTCTTTTTTCATTGGAAAAGTGTCGTCTTCAAACATGATTTCATTAAGGAAAGGCATGTTTTCCTGAATGTATTTAAGCTCTTTAATAACATTTGATGTGCTTCTTGCCCTATATGAGTTCTTCATTGGAATATTACAGAAACTGCAGTTATGCTGGCAGCCCCTTGCAGTAAGCAGCTGTATTTCAGGCCAGTTAATTGAAGCATAAAAATATTCTTTTATCTGTTTTTCTCCAAAATGCCTTAAATATATTTCTGAAACAAAAGGAAGTTCATCTAGGTTTTTTATTAGCTCACCACTTCCATTATGTATAAACCTGTCTTTTTTCTTAAATGCAATTCCTTTTACTGTTTCTAACGCTTTTTCTTTGCTTAATGTTTCTGCAAGATAAACAATTGTATTATCAAATTCTCCTATGCAGACTGAATCCAATGCTTTTGTCTGATTTAAAGTCCATTCAGGAAGGTTTGTTACATGAGTGTTAACCATTGTGATATGGCTTTCTGGAAGTTCTTTTTTTATTTGTTCTGCAATTTTTAAATCATTAAAAATGCTTGGAGTGCTTGAATCCAAAACAATAAAATCAAATTTTCCTTTTTTTGCATATTCCAGTAAATCAGTTTCACTCCATTTTCTTGCAATTGCATCAATTAATTTTGGTTCAAATTTTTTGTTTTCTAATGCCCCTGTAGCATAAGCCAAATAATAAGGATAATATAATGTTCTGCTTTTTGTTACACAAGGCGAACGGCTTTGCCTTGAATAATAATTCTTAAACGGAGGGTTTAACATCAAAATTTTGTAGTCTTTCATTTTTTCACCTTAAATCAAAAGCTTTCCAAATTTCAAGCTCCCATATAACCTGACAAATTTAACTGCAATAACATAAAGTATGCCGCCAAATAAAATAACTATTGTATGAAATAAACTTTTGTTTTGCATAAAAACTATTCCTCTTGGAGAGCTTAAATTCATTTTTCCTCCTTTATGCCATAATCCTGTTGCAGCTTTAAAATCATTTATTGGGTTGACAATAAATCCCAAACGTATATCAAGAAATTTTTTTGTTCTTTTAGGATTTTTTTTATACAGCAATACATCATTTTTGTGATTCTTAACGCGTTTCCAGGAATGTTTTAAAAATTCAATTAAAGTGTTTGGTTTCTCTATTTTATGTTCGTGAATATATCCTGCTTCAACTTGCTTTATTTCAAAACCTGCATCCATTATTCTGAAAACCAAATCAGTGTCTTCTCTGTAATAAAAATAGTCTTCATCATATAATCCTGTTTTTTCTAATGCTTTTCTGCTGAATCCAGTTGAAGTTCCCCCATGCAAAGAATAACCTGAAACCATTCCGACTTTTTCTGAATCAAATCCTTTCATAATTTTTTTCAGCCAGTTTTTTTCTGCAATGCAGTCATCATCCATTATTACTATAAAATCGTTTTTTGCTATTTTAATTCCCTGGTTTCTTGCGGCACAAGGTCCTTTTTCTTTTTCATTGTGTATTATTGTTATTTTTTTTTCTTTCTTGAATTGTTCCAAAACTTTGTCTGTTTCATCTTTGCTTCCGTCATTTATTATTATTACTTCATATTCTGGATAATCTAATTCCATCATGGCCTTTACAGTTTTTCCTATTACCTCTTTTCTGTTAAAAGTCAATATTACAATGCTTGCAGTTTTCACCAGTCTATCCCGCCTTTTTTCCAGAAATCTTTTTTGCTTAACCCAAGCCTTTCGTGTTCAAATAATTCAAACAGCTCTTCTTTTTCTGTTATTCTTTTTGTTATTGAAACCATTTTTTTTGAAACATCTTTTCCATATAGTTTCTTTTTGCTTTTCATTTCTTTATTAAGTTTTTTGTTTTCCATTACTTCTTTTATTATTTTCAACACAATTTCTTTTTTTATTGGTGGGGCAATAATATTGCTTCCTTCAAACACTGATTCCGGTCTGTCTGAATTAAATCTTAAAATCACTCCAGGCACTCCTAAAGTGTTTGTTTCTTCTTGGATTGAACCTGAATCTGTTGCTATTACTGTGCATTTTTTCATTGTTGCAATTACATCAGTGTACTGCGGCCACACTGGAGAGTAAACAAAATTTTTGTGTTTCTTTGCAAGCTCTTCTGTTTTTTTCTTTAACCCATACTCTTGTAATGCTTTTTCTGTTGCTCCAAGTGAAATAAGCAAAACGTTTTTTTCTTCTTTTATTAATTCAACCATTGAATCATATAATGCTTTGAATCTGTGGTTTGAGGAAATGTTTTCTCTTCTGTGAATGCAAAACCTAACCAAATTTCCTTCTTCTAACACTGGATATTTTTCAAAGATTGAACTCTCTTTAACTCTTTTCTCTGCAAACTCTAATGCATCTACAATCGGATTTCCTACTGTAAAAATTCTTTCTTTTTCATATCCTTCTGCTTCTAAGTGTTTTGCATTTAATTCTGTTGGGGCAAAGTGTATTCCGGCGCTTGGTGCAGAACCTCTTGTGTCAAACTGTTCTGGGTAAGGTTCATATGAACCTTTAGTCCACCATACTGGATTTTTTGCTTTTTCATAATATTCTTCTACTTCAAATTGATTCATTAAGTAGTCAAATATTTCTTTTGGAGGAGTCATTGTTCTTAACCCTGCTTCTACATGTGCTACTCCTTTTTTTAATGCAAAGCAGGCAATACCTCCCGCTAATGCGGTTGTCGTATCTCCGTATGTGTATGGAATTATTACTTTTTTTTCTATTTTTTCAAGCACAATCCCTAATCTGTTTATTATCTGGCTTTGCTGTTCAAATAATTTTCCTTTTACATTTAAATTAATATCTGGAACTATTCCAAACTCTTCTTCCATTCCTTTTGATAAATTCCATGAATGATGCTGTCCTGAATGTATAACAAGGACTGGCTCGTTTTCTTTTTTTAATTCTAGAATCAAGGGGGCTTGTTTTATTATGTCTGGTTTTGTTGCAATCAAAACAACATGAATTGGTTTTTTTATTTCTTTAACTTCTTTGAACAAGTTTTTTCTTACACTTATTTCTGAGTTTTCTTTTACTTCTATTTTTTCATTCATTTAAATCCCTTTTTCAGTTCCTCGTAGATTTTTTCAAGTTCGTCAGCGGATTTTTTTATTGAATATTTTTCTTCTACTCTTTTCCTTGCTTTTTTTTCAAGCTCTTTCCTTTGCTTTTTGTTTTCTATTAATTCTATTATTCCTTTTGCCATGGCTTTTTCATTTTCTGCTTTAACCACTAATGCAGAGTCTCCTACAAAATCCCTTACGCTTCCAATGTCTGTCACTACATTTGCTTTCCCCCAAGCCATAAACTCAAGCAAACTTATTGAAGTAGAAAATTCATACACAAAAGAATGCGGAGCAACTGTTGTTGCTGCAGCAATTTTTTCCCCTAATTCTGGTTTAACATATCCTGTAAACTCTATTGTTTTGTTTAATTTCATTTCTTTAACCATTCTTTCAAGTCTTTCTTGCTCAAGGCCTCCTCCAAAGATAATATATTTATATTCTGGATGAATTTCTTTTACTTCTTTCATTGATTTAATTATGTATTCTAATCCTATTGCATTGGTTTTCCATAAGGATTTAATGCTTGAAATCAAGTGTTTTCCATATTTTTTGTTTATTTCTTTTCCAAAAGCTTTTGTATTGTAGTTTTCTGTGTTTATTGCTGCTGGAATAACTTTAATTTTTTTTTCTTCTACACCCCATGGAACTGCATATTTGTTTTTCATGTTTTCAGTCCATAAAATAAGCTTGTCATAGTTTAATTTTGGGAGCAAAAATTTTTCTGTTTCATGGATTGTTTTTGTATGCAAATTCTGATTTTTTGAACTTATTAATTCAATCAGCAGCACATGTGGGACTTTTAGTTTTTTTTTGATTTCGTGCCCTATTAATCCCATTAAAGAATTGCTGTGGCTTTGAATTATATCTGGCTTGAATTTTTCTGCTTCTTTTAATGCACTTCTTGTGAATAATGGTCCTTGGAATTTGTGGAACGCATGGTGCCCTAAAGTTTTTGTTTTGAACATCTTTGCGCCAGGAACTTCATAATCACAGGTTGTAAAAATAAATAATTCGTGCCCTCTTTTTATCAGTTCTTTTAGCAAGTCACGGGTGTATATTTCGCTTCCGCCAATATCTCCTAATACACTTGTAACATAAAAGATTTTCATTAATTTTCCCTTTTAAACAAGTCCTTTGTATTTCAGTTCTTTTGAAGCTTTTTCAAACAAATCTTCTGCTTTAACTGTTTTGCTCCATGTAATTATTTCTTTCATTCCTTCCTTGAAAGAAACTTTTGGCTGCCATTCAAGCATTTCTTTTGCTTTGGTTATATCAGCATAGCAGTGCCTTACATCTCCTTTTCTGAATTTATTCTGAATTTCTGGTTTTACTTTTGAACCGTAAATTTCTGCTATTGTTTCTGCAATGTTTTTTATTGTTAAAGGTCTTCCTGAGCCAATGTTTATTGATTCATAGTTCCCTGAACTTGTTTTCATTGCCTTTAAGTTTGCTTCTGCTACATCGTAAACTGAAATGAAATCTCTTGTCTGCAAGCCATCTTCATAAATTACCGGAGAATTTTTATTTTTTATTCTGCTCATAAAGATTGCTGCAACTCCAGTGTATGGATTGCTTAAAGACTGCCTTGGACCAAATACATTAAAGTATCTCAATGCAATGCTTGGAATTCCATAGGTTTTTCCTATCTGTAAAACCATATCCTCCTGATCTTTTTTTGTTATTGCATAAATTGAATTGCAGTTTTGTGTTTTCTTTTCGTTTGTTGGAACTGCCTTTAATTCTTTCTCGCATTCAGAACAAAAAGGTTCCCATTTTTTTTCCTTCAGGTCTTTTTCGTTTCTTAATTCTATTTCTCTTTCCCCACAATCTTCACATTTGTATAATCCTTCTCCGTAAGAGCTCATTGAAGCTGCTACAATGAGTTTTTTTACATCATTTTTTTCATTTACTAAAACATCCAAAAGAAGTGCAGTTCCTCTTGAATTAACATCAACATATTGTTCTATTTCATACATTGATTGTCCTACTCCAACAGCAGCAGCATGGTGGAATACAACTTCAACATCTTCTAAAACTCTTTTTAAAGTTTCCCTGTCTCTAATATCCCCTTTAACAAACTCGGCTTTTTTGTTTAAATATTCTGGAATTTTTCCTTTATGCACCTGCTCTTCTAAGTTATCCAATATCCTTACCTCATGTCCTTCTTCAACCAGTTTGTCTGCTATAAAAGAGCCAATAAAGCCTGCTCCGCCTGTAACTAAAACCTTTTTTTCCATATAAAATCAGCCCAAAAAATTGAGTGAATTTGTGTTTATTAATATAATTGATTTCTCTCTTATAAAGTGGTTTTTGGTACAATTTCCAAATTAAAAGAGTTTTAATGACTCAATTTCTTTCTTGTTTTCTTTTACCCAGTTAAAAAGCGTTTTTACTCCTTCTTTTGCAGAAGTCTTTGGTTTCCATCCAAACACTTTTTCTGCTTTTTCTATGTTTGAAACATAAACTGGCTGGTCTCTAGGACGCCAGTCATCAAACCTGTCTTCAATTTTTTTTCCAAGCAGTTCTTCCAGAAAAGAAAGCAGTTCAAGCAAAGACATTGTATTTTCTGGTCCGCCTCCAATGTTAAAGATTTTTCCTTTTGTTTCTTTTATTTTTTCTGTTGCAAGCTTGAACGCTGAAACCAAATCATTTGCATATAATACATCCCTGATTTGTTTTCCATCTCCGTAAATTGTAATCTTTTTTCCTAAAATTGAGGCAATAGTAAACCATGCAACCCAGCCTTGGTCTTCAATTCCAAATTGCCTTTTTCCATAAATACAGCTCTGCCTGAAAACAATAGAATTCAATCCATAAATTCTTTCATAGTCTCTTACATATTGGTCGCCGGTTCCTTTACTGCACCCATAAGGAGAATGAAAATCCAGTAATCTGTCTTCTTTTATTCCTTTTGGAATTTCTTCATATTCATATCTTTTGTTTTTTTCTGTGATTTTTACTTCTTCCATTCCCCCATACACTTTATTTGTTGAAGAATAAATCAATATAGGATTGTTTTTGCTTTTCCTTATTGCTTCAAGTACATTAAATGTCCCTAAAGCATTTATTTCAAAGTCTTCTCTTGGATTTTTTACTGAAGTAGTTACTGCAACCTGTGCAGCTAAATGATAAACTGCTTCTGCTTCAGAAAAAACTTTTTCCATTTTATTAGAATCAGTTCTGATATCACATTTCATAATTTCCAGATTTTTTGAAAACTTTTTTTTAAGGTATTCTTTATTTTCTTTTGTTCCTTTCCTTGAAAAATTATCCAGCACAACTACTTTCTCTCCTTTTTCAAGAAAATGCTCTGCCAGATTTGTTCCAATAAATCCTACCCCCCCAGTGATTGCTTTCATTTTTACCACTAAAAATTTTTTCTCCTAACACTTTTTAAATCAGTTGCTCTTTTATTTTTGTTTTTTTTTTATATCTCAAAAAATTTAATCCAGTATAGCCAATTACAAGAACAACTCCTAAAATCGAAAGCAGGCTTCCGTAGAAAACACTTTCAGGCAGAAAAACAAATTCAATCTTGTGGTTTCCTTTATCCAATCTGACTGCTCTAGAAATGTAGTTTGCAGTTACTATCTCTAATTCTTTCCCACACTCAAATGCTTTCCAACCAGGATAATTTTTTTCAGATAAAACAAGATATCCTTTATCCTCCAAAGAAACTGAAACTATAATTTTGTTTGGAGAATAATATTCAATTTCTGCCTGCTTAAATTCCTGTACTGAATCAATTTCTTTCCCTTTGCTTAATAGAACCTCTTCCCGTGGATTAAATAAGTCACTTGAAATTGTTTCATAAACCTCTTTCTCTGAATCTAAAACCCTTGCATTTCCAACTACAAAAGCCCTTGGAAGAAAAGCTTTATTTTCATAAACAAAATAATTTTCATCCTGGAAAACTAGGGGAAAAGAATCTAAAGAAAGTTCTTCTTTTGAAACAATGTATTTTGCATTAAGCAAATCCAAAATTTTAGTGTTGCTTTTTTCAGTAAGCTCTCCAAAATGTATTTCTGCAAGCTCTTTTTCTATTATTTCTTCCGCACTTTTGTTGTTTATTAAAGCAATGAACTCAATGTATTTTTTGTGAATTGTGGGGTTATAGGAGAAAACTGTCTGAATTTTTGTTCCTGCAGTTTTTGGATACCATTCAAACAATTTGTAATCAAAAACTCTGAAATATCCTTCCTGTTCTTGAATAAAATCTATTGACTGGCTTTTCTCCATCTCAGGATTTTTTAAATCAACAAAAGCAAAACCAAAAAAAGCTAATTCCAAAAAGCACAACGAAATCAAAAGTAAAGAAAAATGTTTTTTGCTTAACTTGTTTTTTTTTATGAAAAAGAAAATTAGAACAGAAAAACACATAGTAAAAATAAAAAAAGAAGCCAAGTCCCTTGAAATCCAGTTGAACACTTCTGGAATTCTTGAAATGAAATATTCCTGTTCTGCTAGAGAATATTCTGCATATTTTTGAAGCAAAATTTTTTCTCCTAACTCAAAAATCTGTTCCTTAAAAAAAAACATTGATGAAACTGCAATTCCAGAAACAGCCCCTATTCCAAAAACAGCATTAAAATAGAATTTTTGTTTTTTTTCAAGTATTTTTATTTCTATTAATTTATTCAGTCCGAGTGCAGCTATTACTGGAACACAAAAAGATGCAATAAAAAGCATTCTAGCAGGAATCCTAAACGAGCTGAAAAAAGGAAGCAGTCGGAAAACATCAAACAAAAACAAAGCTGAACCAAAGGAAAAAATCAGGGAAAAAAGCAAGAGCAGAGAGAAAAATTTTGTTAATTTATTTCTGTTAAAGAGAACAGCAAAAACTGCGAGAAGTAATGCAATCACTCCAGGAAAAAAAATCAGTTCATGATAAAATATTCTGCCCCAAAAAGTGTGGTTGACTGGATTTCCAAAAAAATTTGGGGAAACAACTGAAACAAGATTTTCCACTCTGATTGAATCAAAGTTTGCCTGCTCTAAAGAAATTTCTGTTCCTCTTGAGGATTCAGAGAAAAATTCAAATAAAGGAAGAATTTTAACTGAAGAAAGCAAAAGAAAGATTATTAGTGCAGGCAAGAGAAATGCAAGGATTTTTTTTGCTGTAGAAATAAAATTTTCTGCCGAAAAAGATTTCATTGAATCAATCAGTTTAAACAAAAGGAAAAAACAGAAAGCAAGAAAACTATATACAAAAATCTGGGTGTGCCCGCCTAAAAACATTAATGAAAGCACAACTCCGGTAAAAACACCGTATTGCAGAGGTTTTTTTTCCAGTGCCAGTAAAGAAAAAGCAAAAACAAGCGGAAGCAATGCATACACTATCCACATATTAATATGCCCGATAATAATAGTTGCCATAATCTTGCCTGAAAACATAAAAGCAATTGCCCCAAATAATGAGGCTTCTTTTTTCAAGGAAAAAGTTTTCAGGAGAAAAAACATTGAAATTCCTGAAACAAAAAGCAGAAAAAATAGGGAAATTTTTATTGCCAGACTGAAGTCAAATAAAATAAATAAAGGATACAATGGACTTAGAAAGAGTGTTTGTGGGTCTCCTAAAACAGCTGTCCCGCTGTAAATTGTAGGATTCCATAAAGGCATTTCTCCATATAAAGAAAAGCTTTCAGAAAAAAATGAGTTTGTAACAAACCAATAGTATTTAATGTCTCCTTCAAAAACCGAATCAGAACTAAAAAAAACAGGAAGGCAAAACAAAAGCGAAAAAAGGAATAAAATAACGTAATTTTTGTCTGACTTGGTCTTTTCTTTCATTTTAAATAATATGTGTTAAACAATTTTAAAATGTTTTTTTCAACAGTTTTTAAAGCAATTTGTTCTCTTGTTTATTAATAATAGCTTTTTTGAAGTTATTTTTTTAGGAGAAATTTGGTGGTAATTAATGGGAAGATTATCTCTTTATGTTTTTCATTTGTTTTTAATTTCTTTAGTATTCCATTTTATAGGTTTAATTAAAATTTTTTTCCAGTCATTTTCATTTAATGAATTCTTTCTTTTTGGTTTAATTTTAGATTTAATTTTTTTATTGGCAGTTTTTATTGATTTAGCTATTCCGACAATTTTTTTTCCAGAAAAGAAGTTCTTAAAATTCAATCCAATAAAAAATTTGCAGGTTAGTGTTGGAATGACTGCATACAATGATGAACAAGCAATAGGTCCTTCAGTAAAACAGTTTAAAGAACTAAAAGAAGCTGTTTCTGTTACAGTAATAGACAATAACTGTATTGATAATACTGCTTTAGAAGCAAAAAAAGCAGGAGCAGATGTTGCAAAAGAACCAGTTCAAGGTTATGGGGCTGCCTGTATGCGTGCTTTAAGAGAAGCAAGAAAAAAAGGAAATTTAATTTGTCTGGTTGAAGGAGACATGACTTTTTCTGCTTCAGATTTAAAAAAACTCACTGCTTACATTGAAAACACTGATATGGTTTTAGGAACAAGGACTACTGCAGAAATAGTTGATTCAGATTCTCAGGTGACTTGGTTTATGCGTTATGGCAACTTATTTATTGCAAAACTTCTTCAATTAAGGTTTTGGGATAAAGTAAGATTAACTGATGTTGGCTGTACTTATAGAATTATAAGGCCTGAAGCTTTAGATAAAATAATTGACAAGCTTTATGTAACAGGCCATTATTTTTCTCCTCACATGATTTTAATTGCATTAGAAAACAACTTGAAAGTAATTGAGGTTCCAGTTACTCTGAAAAAACGAGTTGGAGAAAGCAAAGGTGTTGGAGATGACACATTAAAAGGTTTGATTACAGGCTTTAAGATGTGGTGGATGATTCTAACCAAGTAGTTTTCAATAAAAGCAGCAAAACAATAACTGAAATCAATGAAATTATTATTCCAATCCATTCTACAGGAGTTTTTTCATATCTCATTTCAATCAAACCTTTTTCTGTATTCAAAATTTCTATTCCAGGTTTTGCGTTTTTTGTTTCCAGTTTCTTTTTATTTTGATATGCATTCCATTTAGGAAAAAAACTCTGTTTTAATAAAACATTTCCCCCAAAAGATTCAATAACAACTTTTTTATCTGAAAATTCAATTAATTTTCCGTTTTCAACCAAAAGAAAAACTTTTTCGTAGAAGTAAAGTTTTGGAAAATCTTCTTTCAAAAATGTTTCTTTTAAACCGCATTTTTTCAGGTATTCTTCGCCTTTTTTTTCTGTTGCAATCCAATAATTTGTTGCAGTTTTTTCTATTCCTTTAATAAATTCTTCACAGTTTAATTCCATTGAAATCATTTCTTCTCCAATTTTTTGGCTGTCTTTCAAAACATAAGCATTATATCCCCATCCGTTTAATGAAAGCTTTTTTTGTTCAGTTGAAATAAAAGAATGAATTACATAGTTTTCTGGCAGAATCTCAAATCTTGAATTCTCTGGAATCTCTTTTGTAAGCAATCTTATTTCTTCTATTTTATAATCCTTTAGCCTTGGTTCTTCAAAAAGATATTGTCTTTCAATTATAGGGAAAGTTAAAATCACTGCGGCAATTAAAATAATTCCTGTGATGATTAAATGGTTTTTTTTGATTATGTTTTCTTTTATCAGTGCCAGCAACGCAATTAATAAAACAAAAACAAAAAACGCATGGTATGAATGCGCAAAAGGTTTTTCTATTACTGGAAGCAAAGGAAAAAGCAGAATAACTGCAGATAAAATAAAGCTTCCTGCCAAAAGCCTGTTAATTTTCTGGTATTTGTTTTTGATTTTTTTGAATAAAAAGAAAACTGCAATTAAAGCGGCTGAAAGGAAAATTCCTGAAGCAAGAATTCCGTTTGAAACCAAAAGCATTCCTTTTTGGCTTTCAACTATGCTTAAATTTAAGAAAGAAATAAATGGAAGAAGCCAAAAAAAAGTTATTCCTGCACTTAACAAGCCAACTGCAAAGAGTTTTTTTATTTCTTTTTTTGTTTCAATCAAAAAGATAAAAGATAATGCAATAAAAACCAATGCGCTTGCATGTGATAATGCTGTTAGGCAGACAAACAAAACACTTAAACCAAAATATTTTTTTGAAAACTTTTTTTCTTCTAAAAATTTATAAAAACACGCAAAAGCCATTACAAAAAAAAGCCATGAAGTGAATTCATAAAACCTGTTAAAGAATTTGAATAAGATTGGATTGAAAACAAAAACTATTCCTGCAATAAAAGAAAGTTTTTTGTTGAATCCAAAAGTTTTTCCAAGAAAAGCAAAACAAAAGGGAAGAATAAGCCTTATTAACAGAATTGAAATAGTTAAGGGAAGAGTAAAGCTTCCTATCCCAATCAGTTTTATAATTAAAGGCAGAATTCCGGGAAGGGTTAAATCATAAATTCCTCCTGGAAACCCTAAATGCTGTTCCGGAAGCCAGCTCTCAAAAGAAGCATTATACCTTAAAGCATAGCCGGCATAATCAAAACCCAAATCATCAAAAAAAAACTGGGTTGAAACAAGAATCATTAATACATAAAGAAAAACTATTATTCCATCAGCGAACTTTAATTTCATTTCAGTTACCTTTAATTTTGTTTTTTATTTTAGAAAAATTAATTTTTGAAATGTTTTTAAATGACAGGTTTAATTGATTCATTGAAATTAAACCCAAGATTATTATTACAACTGTTTGAATTAAGTGAATAGCTACTGCCATTGAAATAGCCAAGTTTTCGTTTAAACCAAACGCCAAAAAAAACAAAACAAATCCTGCTTCAAATGTGCCTACATAGCTTGGTGCGCTTGGGATCATTACAGCAAAACCAGTAACAACAATCAAAAGAAAAACATGGAATAAAGTTAATGGAATTCCGATCAACTGTGCTGTAAAATAAAATAATAAAACTTCAGTCATCCAGATAAAAACAGAATAAATTATTATTTTAGTAATGTGTTTTCCTTTGTAAAAAATTTTTCCTGTTTCTCTCGTTTCTTCAAAAACATATTTTATTTTTGATTTAATTGAAGGCAGAATTTTTATTATAGTCCTTCCGATAATTTTGAATTTATTTGGTTTTAAGAAAAACAAAAATCCTGCCAGAAAAATTAATGCAGGAATTAAAACAATTGTCCGGAACTCCTGTGGAATCTGAATCAAAAATAATGCTAGAACAAAAAACAGAAGTAAAGTCATTCCGTCAATAATTCTGTCGAGCATCACTGTTGAAAGGCTTTTTATTTTTCCTAAATTCTGTTTTTTTGATAAAAGATATGCTCTTGCGAATTCTCCTGCTCTTGCAGGAAGCACTGCGTTAATAAAGAAACCCATGTTTGTGATAAAAAAAGAGTTTTTCAGCGAAATGTTTGTTAAAGGGGAAAGAATTGCTTTCCATCTTAAAGCCCTGAAAAGATATTCAATTGAATAAAAACTGCATAAAAGCAAGAAATTTATCAAACCGATTTTTGTTATTCCTTCAATAACTTTTTCAACATCAATTATTGAAATTATTATTGCTGCAAGAAAAAGACTAAAAATCCAAGATAAAATTATTTTTTTGTTCATTTATTCACCTAAAAAAGATTCAATCTCTTTAATCATCTCTTTGTTTTCTTGTTTTGGAATAATTAAATTCTTTGATTCATTTATTTTTTTCCTTAAATTTTCAAGGTTTCTGCAGATTAAAACCTTTTTTTCTTTATCCAGTGCTTCTGCCAGTTCAATTTGGTGGTCATTTACATGCTCTTGAAATCTTTTTTCTCTTGGAACAACAATTGTTTTTTTTCCGTTTTTCAGTGAATTTATTATTGAGCCTGCTCCTGCATGGGTTATTACCAGAGAGCTTTCACTAATTTTTTTCTGCAGTTCTGCTGGAGTCAAAAGCTGTTTCCATTCACAGTTTTCTGGTTTTATTTTTGAGTTGCCTGTTTGAATAAAAAATTTTTCCTGAAAATTTTTTCCAAGTTCATCTGCTGCTTTTATCAGCCTGTCAAAATCCTGGTTGTGTGTTCCGGTCATTACTAGAATCAAAAAACCGCCCCTGCATATTTTGCTTTTGGATAAAACTTCAGATTCTGTTTCCATTGCACCAAAAAAAGATCTGCAAATTTATATGCGATTTTTCCGGAAAAAGAAGAGGAATTTATTCTGCAAAAGCTTTCAATAAAAACAGTTTTTTTTCCGCTGAGCTTTGCAATAAATAACGCGGGCAGTGCAACTCCTGCGCCTGTTGAAATAACTGCGCCAGGTTTTTCTTTTAATAAAATAAAAAAGCTTTGGATGAAATTGTGAATAAAACTCAAAGGGTTTCTTTTTGGATCTACAACAAAATAAACTTTGTTTTTTTTGCTTAACTCAATACTATCCAGTCTTTTAAATGTAATAAAAAAATGTTCGTGTTTTTTGTAATACTCTTCTAATTGGCTTATTTCGCTTAAATGTCCGCCTGCAGAACATGCAATGCATAACTTCATATTAACCCTGTATTAATTAAAATTATTGTTAAAACGCAGATTGCTGCCTGTATTCCTAGAATGATTCCTGTAACCTTTTTTTCTGTAAAACTTCCTTGTTTCATTATCCATTGCGTAAGCGAGCCTCCTTCAGGTCTTGGTTTTAATGTTCCGTTTTTTTGTGGTATTCCAAAGCAGTGGCTTTGGAATTTGTGTTTTGCTTTAAAACCCAGTTCAATAAAAAACAATGGCATGAGCATTAATCCTATTTTTTCAATGTTTCCTACAATAACTGATGCTGCAATAGTTGCTCCTAACATCAATGTAAGAGAGTCTCCTGGAAAGATTTTTGCAGGAAACCAGTTAAATTTTAAGAAAGCAATTACTGCTGCAAGCATTGCAATCAAAAAGAATGCAACCTCAATATTTCCATAAATTAAATTAAAGTAAAGAATAGTTGAAATTATAAGAGTGCCTAAACCTGCTTCTATTCCATTCATTCCTGCAAGCATGTTAAATGCATTTGATGCTCCGGTAATTCCTAGAGGAATTATTATTAAGGAATAAAAGATTCCAAGGTTTATTATTGTAATAAAAGGCAAAGTCATGTTGCTGTCGCCGACTGAAATTGCCATTAAAGGGAATGCCGCAAAAATCGGAAACAACGCGTGTTGCCATTGTCTTATTCCTTTTCTCCACCCAATTAAATCATCAACCAAGCCAATGAATCCAATTAACAATACAGTCATA
>JAFCDN010000006.1 GCA_017609625.1 Candidatus Iainarchaeum sp. | reverse complement strand
TTTTCTTACAAGAATGTTCACTCCGCGCCCTGCAAGCTGGCCATGGTCTAATCTGATTTCATCCATTTTTTCTGCCTGCAGTAAAAGTTCTTTAGTAAACTTTTCCAGCTTTTTTTTATTTGACTTATTTTTTTTTAATCCAAAAAGCCATGCGGAAAAAGTTTTTCCTTTAATATATTCCATTAAAATAATCCTTCTCTCCAAGTCATAAGCATACAATGTCGGACCAACTCCAACAGAATTTGCTTTTTTCAGGTTTTCAGCTTCTCTTTCAGCCATATCCTTTCTAGTGGATTTAACTTTTTCAATCTTCAAGGCAAAATTTTTCCCTGCTTTTTTCACTAAAAAAACTTCGCTTGAATGACCTTTGGCTATCTTTTTCTCAAGCTTTAGTTTTTCTTTTTTTAAAAATTCAGATAAATTTTTTGGAAAATTCATTTAACCAGTTCATTAAAGTATTTGATCATTATTTTTCCGGCTTCATTCAAATCTTTCTCTTTAGTTTTTCATGGAACAGGCGCAGTATGAGTCTGGTGTTCTTTAAACCATTCAAGTGCTTTTTTTAACTCTTTATGTGTTTCTGCATATTCTTCCAGTGTTTTTCCTTTTTCTATTGCATCAATTGCCTGCCTGAAACTTTTTGCCCCGGCTTCTGGGCCCATTGGATGCTTGTAAACACCTCTTCCGGTGATAATCAAAAAGTCTTTTGTTTTGCATTCTTTGTACATTTGTGGAATAAATTCTGGTTTTATGCCTCCTCCTGGAGCAGGCAAAGTTTTCTTTAAACTATTTTCTTCAAAACATGAATCAATATTTTTTCTTAATTCATTGTGGGAAGTAAACATTCTTGAACCAAATGCAGGCATTATTATTGCATCATATCCAACCATTCTCTGCATTTTTGTAATTAATTTGTAACTCATTCCAAAATAAGGATGCCTTGTAAATGGAGCAATAAAAGGAAAATGCGCTACAACCGGAAACTTTCCTTTATCTAAAATCCATCTGCAGGCGCTTAATCCTACAGGCATTGTAGAAAGCAATGCAAAAGCGTCTCCTTTGTATTCTGCAACTGCATCATATAGTTCTTCTAATTGGCTTACTTCTGTTGTAATGTTTGAAAGGAAAGCTTTTTTTTCTCCTGTTTTGTCTTGTGCTTTATAGAGTTTTTCCATTACCAATTCCAGTCTTTTTTTTAGTGGACTGTATTCTGTGTCTGCAATCATTTCATCATCTTTCACCATGTCAAGCCCGCCTGTTAATCCTTTAAATGCTTGTTCTGCAAACTGTTCTGGAGTCAATCCAATATTTGGCTTTACTACACTGCAAATTAAAGGCCTTTCTTTTACTTGCAGTTTTTTTCTTATTCCTTCCACTCCAAACTGCGGGCCTTTAAAATGTTTCAAAAAGCTTTTTGGGAATTCAATATTCTCTACACTGATGCTGTTAATTCCGTCAACATAAAAGATTCCTTCCCCAACTAATGCGCTTATCATATTTGGAATTTTTGCTCCAAAATTAACCCAAGGCTGTGCAATTTTTGCTTTGCAAACAGAAACTTTTTTTTTTGGGGTGAATTCAAACACAAATTTTGGGTCAGCATCTTTTTCCAGTACATCCAAGCTGACAACTTTTGCCCCATATTTTGGCCTTGTATCTTCTTTTACAAAACTCCTTCTGTGCTGTGCTGTAGCCTGCTCTTGGCATAAATCTGAAACAGCTTTTTCCGGATTAATTGTTGATTCAAACAAATACTCTGTTATAGTATATTTTTCCAAATCCAGTTCCTCTAATTTTGCCTGATAATTTTCATCAATCATTCAATCCCTCTGAGTTTTTTCAGCGATTGCTCTAAAACCTTTTCATGCAGGCTTTTTCCTTTTGAATCCATTGAAACAATTAAAGGAAAATCTTTTACTTCAACTTCCCATAAAGCCTCTGGCAGGCCAAACTCTTTTTCAAAAAAAACATTTTTCACTTCAACAACTTTTTCTGCAAGCAAGGCAGAAGTTCCGCCTACAGCAAGCAGATAAACCGCGCCGCACTTTTCCAAAGCTTTTAGAGTGTTTTTTCCCATTCCTCCTTTTCCTATAACTGCTTTTACTTTATATTCTTTCAGAATTTTTTCCTGAAATTCTTCCATTCTCTTGCTGGTTGTCGGTCCTGCGGAAATAATCTTGTATTTTTTATTTTCTTTTTTTGCTATTGGCCCGCAGTGGTAAACCGCTTTGCATTTCCTTTTCTCTTGAAATTTTGGGTTCACTTTTTCTGCTAAAAGTTTATGTATTCTGTCTCTTGCAAAAAAAAGCGTTCCGCTTAATTCAACAAAATCCCCGATATTTAATTCTTTTATTTCTTTTTCTTTCAGCGGAGTCCGCAGTTTAATTACTTCACTCATATTTTGCCTCTCCGCTTTTCCATTCAAGAGAATGTTTTCTTTCTGCCCAGCAGCAAAAAGCAATTTCAACAAAAAATGTTGCAGGATGTCTTGCCAGAAATTTTGTTTTCAAATCCAAGGCAGTTGTTTTTCCACCTAAGCCCATTGCGCCAATTCCAAGAGAATTAATTTCTTTAAGTAATTTTTCCTCAAATTCTGCTGTTTCTTTTTTTTCATTTTTTTTGTGCATTTCAAAAAATAATTTTTTTGCTTCAACTGCTACAGCATCTTTTGAACCGCCAACTACAACAGAAACAATATTTGGCGGACAGCCTAAACCCTGTGCTTTTATTGCTGCATCTAAAACGCATTTTCTTATTCCATTTAAATCTCTTCCGGCTTTGAGTTCAGGATTTGGAAGGGAATAAGTTTTTCCGATATTTTCGCTTCCTCCGCCTTTTAAAAGCAGATTTATTTTAATAAAATCTTTTTCCCATTCTTCAAAATAAATTGTTGGAATCTTTTCTCCTACTCCATTCCCTAAATTTTTTTGGGTAAAAGAATCAACTGCATTTGCTCTTAAAATATTTTTTTCTGTTGCCTGCTCTGTGGCTTGTAATATTGATTTTTCTATTTCTTTTTGTGAAACTGTTTTTGGATAAAAAACAAAAAATACAGGCAAACCAGTATCTTGGCATAATGGAACGCTTTTTTTCTCCGCAATCTCAATGTTTTCAACAACTGAATCCAAAGCTTTTTTTTCCAGTCCATCTGCTTTTTCTTTTGCTTTATTTATTTTTTCTTTTACTTCTTCTGGAAGAGTGGTTGAAGTTATTTTATATAATTCAACTATTGCGTGAGTCAAATCTGTTTTCATTTTCTTGCAACTCCGGATTCTATTGCAGCTTTTTTCACTGCGTGTGCAACTTTTTCAGAAACTTTTTTATCCAATGGATTTGGAATAAACTTTTCTTTTGTCGGCTTTTTAATGTATTCTGCCAGAGCTTTTGCTGCAGCAAGTTTCATTTCTTCATTTATTACAACAGCGTTTGCTTGTAATGCGCCTTTAAACACTCCGGGAAAAGCCAGCAAATTATTCACTTGGTTTGGATAATCGCTTCTTCCTGTTGCAACTAATTCTGCTCCTGCTTTAAAAGCATCTTCTGGTGAAATCTCTGGATTAGGGTTTGCTAAAGCAAAAATCACTGCTTTTTTTTTCATTGAAGAAACCATTTCTTTGCTTACAATTCCTTCAACTGAAACTCCGATAAAAACATCTGCATCTTTTAATGCGTCTTTCAAATCACCCTGCACTTTGTTTTTGTTTGTAATTTTTGCCAGCTCCTGATGATGTTCCAGCATATTTTCTTTTCCTTCAAACAAAATTCCTTTTTTGTCTACTAAAAGCATTTCTTTTGGTTTTCCTTTTGTTAAAATCATTTTTATTATTCCTGTTCCTGCTGCTCCGACTCCATTAACTACAATCTTAATTTCAGTTAATTCTTTTCCTACAATTTTCAGTGCATTTTCCAGTCCTGCTAAAACAACTATGCCTGCTCCGTGCTGGTCGTCGTGCATCACTGGAATTCCTAAATTCTGTAATTGTTTTTCTATTTCAAAGCATCTTGGAGAAGAAATATCCTCTAAATTTATTCCCCCAAAAACCGGCGCAATATTTTTCACCACAGAAACAATTTCTTCTGTTTTTTGTGTTTTGATTGCAATCGGAAAAGCATTTAAGCCGGAAAACTCTTTGAATAAAATGCATTTGCCTTCCATTACTGGCAGAGAAGCTTCTGCGCCGATGTTTTCTATTCCTAATACTGCGCTTCCGTCGGTTATTACTGCAATTGTATCTGCTTTTATTGTATAATCAAACAGTTTTTCTGGTTTAGAAGCAATTTCTTTGCAGGGCTCTGCCACGCCAGGAGTATAAGCCAGAGAAAGAATTTTTTGAGAATCAATTTTCACTTTGCTTTCTATATTAAGTTTTCCTTTTAGTTTTTTGTGCAGTTCAACTGACTCTTTTCTTAAATCCATGAATTATTTTTGAAAGAAAATGTATTAAAAACAATCAAAACTCTTTATTTTTTGAATTCAGGAAACAATTTTAAAACACTTTTTTCTTCTGCTTTGCAGATTCCTCTTTCAGTAATCAGCCCTGTTACAAGTCTTGCAGGAGTTACATCAAAAGCATAATTTACTGCAATGCTTTTCTCCGGCGTAAGCAGAACTTTTTTCACTTTTCCTTTAAGCAGTCCTTGAATAAATTTAACTTCTTCTGCACCCCTCTCCTCTATTGGAATTTCTTTTCCGTCTCTTAAATTCCAGTCAAAAGTGCTTGAAGGAAGTGCAACATAAAAAGGAATTTCATTATCTTTTGCTGCAAGAGCTTTTAGATAAGTTCCGATTTTGTTTGCCACATCTCCGGTAAAAGTTGTCCTGTCTGTTCCTACTAAACACAAATCAACCAAACCTTTTTGCATTAAATGCCCGCCAGCATTATCTGCAATAACTGAATGCTTTACTCCATGTTCTAATAATTCCCATGCAGTCAATCTTGCCCCCTGGTTCCTTGGCCTTGTTTCATCAACCCAGACATGCAAATCAATTCCATCATCAAATGCTTTATAGATTGGAGCAGTTGCTGTTCCAAAATCAACGCAAGCCAGCCAGCCTGCATTGCAGTGCGTTAAAATATTCACAGTTTTTCGATTCTTTTCTTCAGAGATTTTTTTGATTATCTCTGCTCCGTTCTCTCCTATTTTTCTGCATTGCTCTGCAGATTCATCTGCAATTTTTTGCGCATTTTTTTTCAGCAATTCTCTTTTTTCTTCCAGGGAATTTCCTTTTTTGATTTCTTCCAGTTGTTTTTTTACTGCCCATCCCAAATCAATTGCAGTGGGTCTTGTGGAAATTAATTTTTCTCCAGCTTCTTCTATCTCTTTATTTGATTCAGCACTCAAACTTGCAAGGTATATTCCAAACCCTACAGTTGCTCCAATCAACGGAGCTCCGCGCACATGCATTTCTTTTATTGCTTTAGCAGTTTCTTTCACGTTCTTCAAATCTTCTATTACAAACTCGTGCGGAAGATTTCTCTGGTCAATAATCTGCACTGTCTCTTCTTCTCCTTTTTTCAGCCAGATGGTTCTGAAATGTTTTCCTTTTACTTTCATTTTTGCTCAGAAAAAACTTGTATGAAAGTTTTTTTAGGAGTTTGCTTGTTTCAGGCAAAATTCGAACAAGTGGAATAAAATTCCACTTCTGTTTTTTTCTTTTTTTCCTAAAAACCACAACATTTAAATAATATTTATGCCATTATTTTAATGGTGATTTACCATGAATTTGAGTTTAGAGTTTAAAGGCCATCTAGAAGAAATAATTGAGAAAGCAATTGATAAAGGCCTTGTAAAAACAAGAGCTGAAGCTATCAGGTTGGGTTTACTTGAACTGGATAAAGAATACCATTTGGTTGGAGTTGATTACAGTCCAGTGGATGAACTGCCTTTAAAGAAAGAGTTTGTAAAAGAGCTTGTTAAGAGAAGCAAAGAAAAATCTGTTAAAGCAAAAAGCATTGACGACTTATTCAAGTGATTTTATGGTTTATTCTTTGGAGTATAAAGAAACTGCTAAACAAGAGATAAAAAAGCACGCTAAAAAAAATAAAGAGATGGAGAAAGCAATCAGAAGAAAACTAAAGCAGATTCTTGAGAATCTCTCTTACTTTAAGCCTTTAAGAGCGTCAATGAAAAATCTACGAAGAGTCCACATTATGAAAAGCTTTGTTTTGGTTTATTCAGTTCAGGAAAAAGATAAAACAGTTACAGTTGAAATGTTCAAGCACCACGATGAGGTTTATAGATTCTAATGAAAAGAAGGTTAAGGAATGAAGTGCAGGATTTCTTTTTGCAAAGCCTTTAAATATTTGTATTTTTATACTATTTAGTATGGGTCGAGCTAGAGGAAAAAAATTGTCTGGAGTTTTAAAACCTAGGTGGCTTAAAACTGATCGAGGTGCTGGAGCACCAAGAGCAACAATTGGTTTAGTGAAAAAGTTTGTTGCAGTTTTTGAGGGACGCAAAGGAGTTGCAGAACTGTATGCTACAGTGGCAGGAATGTTTAGACATTTTTCGTCAACTCAAAAGAGAGTTGCAGTATTGGCTTTGGGTAAAGTGCTGATTGATCATCCCGAAAAACACACAAGATGGAAGGCATGTAACTGTTTAAAACGTCATGGGGGCAGGGCTGGAGTTAAGGCTTTAAAGAAATCTGCTTTAACTGATAAAGACGAGACAATTAGACTTCTCTCTTTCCAAGGCGTGGTTGAGATTGAAGGAGCTAAAGATATTGATACTATAAAAAGAGTAATTATAAATGATGGTTCTATTTATGTCAGATCTTTTTCTGTTGACGCAATCTGCAGAGCCAAAAATATCCCCAAAGAAACAAAGATTGCTTTATTAACAGATGCATTAAGGGAAGAAATAGATGGTAGAGTAAGAACAATGATTTCTGGTCATAAAGGAGCGTTAGAGGCAGGAAAAGAGTTTAACCCTATGATAGGAATATGATAGAATTTAACCTGTCAAGGTTTGTATGCTTTTTCAAAGTCTGCAACAAGTACAGCTTTACAAATAATCTTTCATATCTATCAAAAAGATTTATAAACATTTATATCCATCAATTTTTATGTACTATTTTTAATGTCAATTATATTAGGAGGAGTAATTTATGGCACAAACAGACAATATGAACCAACAGGTTGTATTTCTTTCTGACGGGGCAAAAAGAACCAGAGGAAGGGATGCACAGAGAATTAATATTTTGATTGCAAAAGCAGTTGCAAACGCAATCAAGTCTACTTTAGGTCCAAAAGGAATGGACAAAATGATTGTAGACGATTTAGGCGATGTAACTGTTTCAAATGACGGAGCAACAATTTTAGGCGAAATGAGCATAGACCATCCGGTTGGAAAAATGCTTGTAGAAGTTGCAAAAACACAGGATAATGAAGTCGGAGACGGAACCACTACAGTTGTGGTTTTAGCAGGAAACTTACTGCACAAAGCAGAGAAAATGCTTGACGATGACATTCATTCTTCAATTATAATTAACGGCTATAGAATGGCTGCAAAAAAATCAAAAGAATTCTATAATGAATTAGCTGATTCAGTCAGCATAAAAGATGAAGGAATTTTGAAAGACATTGCAGTAACTTCAATGACAGGAAAAGCAGCTGAAGCTTCAACTGAATTAGCAGATTTGGTTGTAGAAGCAGTTTCAGTTGTTTCAGAAGACGACAACGGAAAAACTTCTGTTGACAGAGACAAAATTAAAGTAGAAAAAAAAGGCGGAGCAGGTCTTACAGATTCTGAATTAATTAAAGGAGTAGTAATAGACAAAGAAATTGTAAACGAAGGAATGCCAAGAAAAATGAAGAATGCAAAAATCGCTTTAATTGATTCAGCTTTAGAAATAAAAGAAACAGAAACTGATGCAAAAATCCAGATAACTTCTCCAGACCAGCTGCAGTCTTTTATTGACCAGGAAGAAAAAATGCTTAACGACATGGTTGAAAAAATAAAAGCTTCAGAAGCAAATGTTGTTTTCTGCCAGAAAGGAATTGATGATTTAGCACAGCATTTTTTGGCAAAACACGGAATCCTTGCAGTAAGAAGAGTAAAAAAATCTGACATGGGTCTTTTAGCAAAATCAACCGGAGCAAAAATCATTACAAGAATTTCAGACCTTTCTTCAAGCGATTTAGGCAACGCAGAAAACGTGAACTCAAGAAAAGTTTCAAACGAAGACATGATTTTTGTTGAAGGATGCAAAAACCCTAAAGCAGTTACAGTTCTTGTAAGAGGCGGTTCAGACCATATAATGGATGAAGCAGAAAGAGCTTTGAATGACGCTTTTGGAGCAGTTATTTCTGCAATTAAAGTAGGAAAAGTTGTTGCAGGCGGAGGAAGCAGCGAAATAGAAGTTGCAGTTAAACTCCGCGAATATGCTAAAAGCATTGGCGGAAGAGAACAATTAGCAATAGATGCTTTTGCTGAAACCCTGGAAATAATTCCAAGAACTTTAGCTGAAACTGCAGGAATGGATCCAATAGACACTTTAGTAAGCCTGCGTTCAAAACACTCAAGTGCTTCAGGAAAATACATTGGAGTAGATGTCTACAAATCAGAACTGACAGACTTAAATGCAGAAAAAGTAATTGAGCCTTTGTCAGTTAAAACACAGGCAATCACTTCAGCTTCAGAAGTAACTGAAATGATTCTAAGAATCGACGACATTATTGCAGGTTCAAGCAAAGGCGGAGCTCCTCCAATGCCTCCAGAAGCAATGGGCGGCATGGGCGGAATGCCAATGATGTAATTCAACTGTTTTGGCAGTTGAGTGCGAAGCACTATCTTCGCTGCGCTCGATAGAGCTGGCAAGACTTAAAGTCTTGCTTTTTTTCTTTTTTTTTAAACTTTAGCTTTTTCTTTCAGATTTTTGCCTTGCTATTTCATCGTTAACTAGTTTTGTTAATAATTCACGCTGATTTTGTACAAATTTTTCTCTTGAAGTCCTGCTAAGCCTGGCAAAATTTTTAGGAAAACCTGCAGGCGGTTTTTCCATTAATTCCCTTATTATTCTTTTTCTTATTTGAGCTAATGTCTCAACAGATGCTCTTGTTTTAGGTTTTTTTTCTGTTTTAGGCTGTTCTTTTCCTTCAATTTTTTTCTGCACAATCAGTTCCTGCATTACCTTATAAAGAGCTTTATCAGTGCGCTTAAAAAGTTTTTTTGCTTTTTCAAACTCTTCTTTTGCATTCTTTCTTTTGCTTTCACTTTGCATGTCTGATACAGCCATTCTCATATCATCTTCGCACACTGTTCTTAATTTTTTAATTCTATTAAATCTTTCTTTGAGTTCTTTAACAGAAAACTCTCTTTTGCCTAAATCTGTTTCAATTACATATACATCATTTTTCATATACCCGCATTGCAATTGTTCTATTTTTTCCCATAATTTTTTATATTCTTCAGGGGAAATTTTTCTTTCTCTGATATTTTGCATTTTCCTTGCAAGCATTTTAAGATGTCTTTTTTTTCCTGCAGCAAACCTTTGCTGGACTTCTGCTCTGATTGCAGACTGTCTTCTTGCTAAAGCGGAAATTGGTTTTGACATAACAAAACAGTGTTTTTGGTTTTTATTAAACTTAACTCTTTTCTTTTTCTTTTTATTTCTTTTCTTTCATTCTTTCCGTATGAAACAAGTTTTGATTCTCCTAGGAAAAGCCCGCTCAGGAAAAGACACTGTAGCAGACTTTCTAGAAGAAAAATTTGCTTTCAAAAAGTTTGTTTTTTCTTCTGTGCTGGAAGAAATTCTTAAAGAAAAAGGAAAAGAGGTTTCAAAGCAGAGCATGGCATTACTTGGAGATGAATTAAGAAAAGAGTTTGGAATGAATGTGCTTGCAAAAAAAACTTTAGAGAAAGTAAGAGAAGAAGAAAAGATTGTTTTTGTCGGCCCGCGTTCTCTAGAAGAAGTTGAATTAATTAAAGAAAAATTCCCGCAGGCAAAAGTTTTGCTGATTAAAACTCCGGAAGAAAAGCGTTTTGAAAGAAGAAGTGAAATTGATCCGCAGGAAGAAAAAGAGTTTCATTTAAGGGATAAATCAGATGAAGAAAAAAAAGGAATGAAAAAAATTTTTGCTTTGGCTGACTATAAAATAGAAAATAATTCTTCTTTGGAGGATTTATTTGCCAAAACAAGCGATTTAATGTATAACGTTTTTAAATAGAAAAGACAGATTATTTAAGAAAATACATTTTTTAAAGGTGATAAATTTATGGTTGGTGAAGAAGCAGTAGACTTTTTTGGTTTACTTGGACAAGGAATTTGGGGTTCAGTTAAAGCATTATATGATGGAACAGTTGCAGTACTTCCAGGAATCGCAGTTGCATTAATCCTGTTATTTATTGGATATGTAGTTGCTTTGGTTCTGAAAAGAGTTGTAATTGAAATAATCAAATACCTGAAAATTGACCACTTTTTAGATTCACACGAATTGCCTCATGCAATTGGCGGTGTTTCTTTTTCTTCTCTTATAGGAGAATTGGTTAAATGGTATGTTTTAGTTCTCTTTTTGGCTCAGGCAGTAGGATTCCTTTCATTAAATGTTCTTGCAGACTTTATGAGCGTTTTAGTTCATGAGATTCCATTGGTTTTAGGTGCAATCCTGTTGCTTGCAGTTGGATTTTATCTTGCAAGATATGTAAGGAACACAATCAACAAAACCAGCTATCCAAAGAAAGACACTTTTGGCGTGTTAGCAGAAGTACTGGTAATGTATTTAGTTGTTGTAATGGCTTTAACTCATGTAGGATTTGACACTACAATCCTGGTTGAAGCATTTAGAATAGCTTTTACAGTATTGGTTGTAGTAATTGCTTTAATCTTTGGAATAGCATTTGGCTTGTCCTTCAAAAAAGACATCAAAAACTTTGTAATGGAATTGAGAAAAGGATTTTAGAAACCTTTCAAACTTTTTCGAAAAAAGTTTGAGCAAAAAAACGAGGGATAAATCCCTCTTCTTTTTCTTTATTTTTTTATAGCTTTATGCATTGCCAGCACCTTTTAAGAAAAGGTGCAACAAAAAACGCACAACCTTTGGTTGTGCCAGCACGACTTTATGTCGTGCCTCGTCACTCGCGGACGGAACCGCGATGAAACGTCTGCTTTTTAAACGTTTTTTTGCAAGTGTTAATACTGTTATACCTTAACGGATTCTAAGCTTTTTTTTTTAGCATTGTTCGTTGATTAACCGGAGGATTTACAAATGAATAAAATAACAGAATTAAGACCTTTTCAGAAAAGGGTTGAATTAAATGTAAAAGTATTGGAAAAAAACGAAGTAAGAGAAGTCACTTCAAAACTTGACAACTCAAACCATAAAGTAACGGAAGTTTTAGTTGGAGACGATTCAGGAACAATCCTGTTAACTTTATGGGACGACATGATTGACAAAGTTGAAGTAGAAAAATCTTACAAAATAGCAAACGGCTATACTTCTTTATTCAAAAACAGCTTAAGAATGAATATCGGAAGATACGGAGAATTAACTGATTCAGAAAAAGAAGTTTCTGAAATAAACTCTGACAACAATGTTTCAGACAAAGAATTTGAAAGAGGGCCAAGAAGATTTGGCGACAGGGATAGAAACAGAAACAGAGGAAACAGAGACAGAGATTCAGCTTCAGCAGAAGATTCAGCTTCAGCAGAAGATTCAGCTTCAGCAGAAGATTCAGCTTCAGAAGACTCATCTGCAGATGATTCACAGGATTCAGCAGAAGATTCAGAAGAAACAGCTGACGCTGCAGCAGAAGATTCAGCTCCAGCAGAAGAAAAAACTGAAGAGTTAGCAGAAGAAAAAACTGAAGAAGCTCCAGCTGAAGAATCAAAAGAAGAAGATAAAAAAGAATAATAAAATTCTTCTACTTTATTCCTTTTTTTCTATTTCTATTTTTTTTTATTTTAAACTTCTCAAAGTTCACTTTCTATAAAACCCGATTATTTTTTTCACTGCATTTACGCAGTCTATTATATCCTCTTCACTTAGTCCAGGACCGATTGGAAGAGAAAAAGTCCTGTCAGAAATAAAAGCAGAATTAGGATAATCTTCTTTTTTGAACCCATATTTTTCTTTATAGTATTGAGTTAAATGCAGTGAAGTGAAATGGACTCCGGTCCCGATGTTTTCTTTTTTCATTGCCTGCACAAATTTATTCCTGTCAACATTCAATTTCTCTAAATCAAGCAAAACAGCAAACAAATGAAATGCATGCCGGATGTTTTTCTCTGAATAATTCATTAAAATCAGTTCATCTATTTTTTCAAACTCTTCTAAATAAATTTTTGCCTGCTTTTTCCTTTCTTTTAGATTTTTTTCAATTCTTCCAAGCTGATGAATTCCAAGTGAAGCATGCAGGTCAGTTAAATTGAATTTATATCCTGCATATAAAACATCTGTTGGTTTGAATTCTTCTGAAGAAAACTTTTTCCAGCAGCTTGAATCCAGCCCATGCATTCTTAAAAGCTTTGTTTTTTCTGCAAGCTCATTATTGTTTGTTGTAATCATTCCTCCTTCTCCTGTAGTAACATTTTTTGTTGCATAAAAAGAAAATGCCCCAAAATCTCCGATACAGCCGACTTTTTTTCCTTTATATTCTGTTTCAATTGCATGAGCACAATCTTCTAAAACTGCGAGCTTTTTTTCTTTTGAGATTTCCATTATTCTGTCCATCTCACAAGGCCTTCCATATAAATGAACCGGCAGAATGCATTTTGTTTTCTCTGAAATTTTTTCTTCAATTTTTTCTGCATCAATTAATCCGGTTTCTTTTTCCACGTCAACAAAAACAGGCTTTGCTTTTAAGTGTTCAATTACATTTGCTGTCGGCGCAAAAGTCATTGGAGTAGTAATCACTTCATCTCCTTTATTCACTCCAAGCAGACTCAAAGAAAGAAACAATCCTGCAGTGCAGGAATTAACTGCAATTGCATTTTTACAGCAATTATATTCTCTGAACATTTCTTCAAATTTTTCTACTTTTTCTCCTGAACTAATCCAGCCTTTTCTAAGAGAATCCACAACTTCGTTTATGTCTTCTTCTAAAATCTCTGGTTTTCCAAAAACAAGAAAATTTTTTCTTAAAGTTTTTCCGCCTTCAATTGCAGGTTTTTCCATGCAAAAACTTTCCTAAAAAAAGGTTTTAATAATATCTTATTCTTTTTGTTACTATGGATTTACTTTCTTCAGTGCAAAAAGACTCTTCAGCTAAAGTTTTAATTCTCTCTAATGTGATTACAATAATTCTTGCAGTTGTGTTCAGCTGGAGTTTAATGATTATTTTATGGGGCTACTGGTGCCAAAGCGTTATAATAGGTTTTTTTAATTTTTTAAGAATCCTTTCTTTAAAAGATTTTTCAACCAAAGGAATGAAAATCAGCGGAGTACAAGGACAGCCTTCTGTAACAACAGGCATAAAATTTGTCATTGCAATCTTTTTTGCAATACACTATGGTATTTTTCATTTAGTTTACGCAGCTTTTTTAGGAGTCTTTACTTTTGTCTCTCAAAGCGTTTCTCCTGTTGATTTTGGATATATTTTTCTTATGGCAATAATTTTTTTCTTAAACCACTTATTTTCTTTTATGTATTTCAAAAACAAGCAAAAGAAAAAATCCAATATTGGAACAGTAATGTTTTTTCCTTATGCAAGAATCTTTCCAATGCATTTGATAATAATGTTTGGGCTGCCTTTTTATGCACTTGGAGGTTCATTGCCAGTTCTTGTTCTCTTTCTGTTATTAAAAACCGGCGCAGATTTGGTAATGCACTATATTGAACACAAAGAACAAATTTAAAACAGAAAAGCTTTTATTAAAAGAAAGACAATAATAAATTGATTAACATGGTTGAAGGCCCGCCTCTTTATATATTGCGTAACCTGATTTTTGTAGATTATCCAGATGCTCTTGAAAAATATAACAAAGACTTTAAAAGAGATCCATCAGCTAAAGATCTTCCTAAACGTGCAGAAGAATTAAATGGAATATTAGATAAAGCACAAAAATTAGTGCCAGAACTTAGGAAAGAGCTGGCAAAGCCTGAATACTCTGCAGCAAAAGGATTTGGAAAAGAACACAATGATTTAGTGGGGTATGCTAGAGCTGTAAAAGAAGCTGTAAAAGCAAGAGATAAGAGGAGAGCCAAAGCCGTGAAAGCTGAAGGAAGAATAGAAGTTAGAAAAATTAGAAAAGGGATTTCTAGATTTGATTTCGAAAAGGCAAGAGAAAGATGGAGAAAAGTAAGAGCTGCAAAACAAAAGCATGGTTTGTTTCCACACGCAAAAAAAAGAACAGTGAAATCAATAAGGCCCTAACCAACTTTTGTTTTTGCATTAACTTTAAAAACAATTTTCTCCTCTTTTCTTATTGTTGCTTATGAGAAGGGATGAACAAATACGCCAGACCAGCTTCTTTTTTTGATTTGATTAACTATTTAAATATTCGTGGATTATATCTTGTATTCAATGATTTTTGGGCACGTAGCTCAGCCTGGTTAGAGCATTGGTCTTATACACCAAGTGTCGGGGGTTCAAATCCTCCCGTGCCCATAAAACTTTTTCGCAAAAAGTTTTATCAAAAAGGCAAACTTTTCTTCGAAAAGTTTGTGTAAAAAATGTGGTTGAATGGTTTTGGAAAGTTTTTCTTTAGAAAAAGAAGAAAAAATCAGAGAATACTGGGTTAAAGAAAAAATTCCAGAAAAAGCCAGAAAAGAAAGTGAAAAACAAAAAAAGTATTTTTACTTTATGGACGGCCCTCCTTATGCAACAGGCCACATCCACATGGGAACAGCCCTTAATAAGATTCTGAAAGATGTGGCAATCAGATACAAAAGAATGAAAGGATTTAATGTTTTTGACAGGCCGGGATATGACACTCATGGAACTCCGATTGAATTTCAGGTAGAAAAAGAAATTAAAACAAAAAACAAGCAGGATATTCAAAAATTCGGAGTAGAAAAGTTCATAAAAAAATGCAGAAAATATGCAACAGAATTCATTGACAAACAAAACCAAGAGTTTGACAATTTAGGCGTGTGGATGAACTGGAATGATTCCTATATTACACTAAAAAATGAATATATTGAATCAATCTGGTGGACTTTTAAAAAAGCAGAAGAAAAAAATCTCCTTTACTTAGGAGATTATTCTGTGCATGTCTGCCCCAGATGTGAAACTGCAGTTTCATTTAATGAAATAGAATACATTAAGCAGACAGACAATTCAGTTTATGTAAAATTTCCATTAAAAGAAAAGAAAAACACTTTTTTGATAATCTGGACTACAACTCCCTGGACTCTGCCTGCAAACACTGGAGTAATGGTTCACCCTGAATTTGAATATTCAGAGATAGAGTTAAGCAACGGAGACCGCTGGATTATAGCAAAAGATTTAGTGCATGGATTGATGGAATCAATTGAAGCAGGCTTTACAGAAAAAAAAGTCTGGAAAGGAAAAGAACTTAACGGCTGGCAATATGAAAATCCTTTATTTAAACATTTAAAACTTCCAGACATGAGCAAAGGATATAGAGTTGTGTTAAGCTCCCGCTATGTTAATTTAGATGAAGGAACAGGATTAGTGCATACTGCTCCAGGCCATGGAAAAGAAGATTTTGAAGCAGGAAAAGAAAACAATCTTCCAATTATTTCTCCGGTTGAATTAAACGGAGACATGAAAAAAGAAGCAGGAAAATATGCAGGAAAAAAAGCTCGAATAGTGGATGAAGAAATTGTTTCAGATTTAGAAACATCAAAAGCATTAATCTACAAGCACCCTTATACACATGATTATCCAGTTTGCTGGAGATGCAAAACTCCTTTGCTTATGATTTCTGTTCCACAATGGTTTTTCAGAGTCTCTTCAATCAGAAAACAAATGATGAAATTAAATGAAAAAAACAACTGGATTCCATCCTGGATGGATGCAAGAATGAAAAACTGGATTACATCTTTAAGCGACTGGCCGATCTCTCGTGCAAGGTATTGGGGAACTCCACTGCCAATCTGGCTTTGCAGTAAATGCAAAAAGCAAAAAGTTTTTGGTTCTATTGCAGAACTAAAAAAATCAGCTAAAGTTCCTGAAAAAATTGATTTGCATAAACCAGAAATAGATAAAATAAAATTTTCCTGTGACTGCGGAGGAGAATTCTCCAGAGTAGAAGAAGTATTAGATGTATGGTTTGATGCAGGTGTAAGTTCCTGGGCTGCATTAAATTATCCCCACAAAAAAGAACTGTTTGAAAAATTCTGGCCTGCAGATTTAAACATTGAAGCAACAGAACAAGTTCGTGGCTGGTGGAACTCTCAGTTGATTACTTCAACTATTGCTTTTGATAAAACTCCCTACAAAAATATTATGGTTCATGGAATGGTTTTGGATTTAGGAAAGAAAAAAATGTCTAAATCAAAAGGAAATGCAATCCAGCCTCAAGAAGTAATAGAAAAATACAATAGGGATTATTTACGCTATTATTTTTGTTCTTTATCTAAAGGAGAAGACATTGTTTTTGACTGGAATGCATTTAAAGACATAAACAAGTTTTTCAGTGTGTTCTTCAACTCTTACAACTACTTAAACCTCTATTTAGAAAAAAATCCTTTAGTAGAAGAAAAAGATTTAAAGGATTTAAAAATAGAGGATAAATGGATTCTCTCTAAATTTAATTCTTTAGTTAAAGAATCAACTTCAGCTTTTGATTCTTATTTATATTCAAAAGTTGTTTCTTCTATTACTTATTTTGTGTTGGAAGAGTTCAGCAGAACTTACATCAAATTAATCAGAAGCAGAAAAGACAAAGCTGCAAGCAATACAATGAACTATATCTTTTCAAATCTGCTCAAGCTAATGTCTCCGGTTCTGCCTCATTTAACTGAATACATATATCAAGATTATAAGAAAACAAAAATGCCTTCTTCAATCCACTTATTGCAATTGCCTGAACCAAACAAAAAACTAATAAACAAAGAACTGGAAAAAGAGTTTTCTCTAATAAAAGAAATCACTCAGATTGTGCTTTCTTTAAGAGAAAAAGAAAAACTGCGTTTGCGCTGGAAACTAAAAGAAGTTGTTTTAGAGTCAGAAAAATTTTCTTTTAAAAACACAAAAGAAATTTTGGCTTCAATGGTTAACGTAGAAAAAGTCTTAGTTTCAAAATCAAAGCCTGCCGGAAAGTATTCTCCTGCTGAATTAAAAGAAGTTAAAGTTTATTTGAAAATTGAAGCCGATGAAAAACTAAAAGAACAATGGGAGCTTTCAGAACTAACTCGTTTGATTCAGTCTGAAAGAAAAAAGAAAAAATTCAATCCAAATGATATTGTAAAAATGAAGTTTGACTGTTCAGACAAAAAATTTTTTGAAAAGTTTAAAAAAGAAATTGAAAAATCTACTAACACAAAAATAGTTTCTGGAACTGGCGAAAAAAAGAAATTATTAGAAAGAGAATTCTACTTTGAGTTTAAATGATTTAAAAAGGCCTTCTAAATCTTGGTCTTGGAAATCTTCTTTTCATTCCAAGAAAACCATTTTTTGCTCTTCTTTTTAGATTTCCTCCTTTTCTCTTCATTCCAAAAAAAAGCAATCCCCATGGGCTGACCATTTTATTTCCTTTCCTCAAAAATGCTTTTCCTTGTTTTTTTTTCTCCTTTTTCTGCAGGATAGCCTATTGCTACTCCGCAAATTACATTTAAGTATGCAGGAATCTCTAAAATTTCTCTTGCGTTTTCTCTGTTTATTTTTCCAATCCAGCAGGTTCCTAATTCTAATTCCACTGCCTGAATCATTAAGTTTTCAATGCTTGCAGCTGTATCCAGATGATTATATCTTAAGTCTGCTCCTTCGCCAAACTGTTCTTCAATTATTTTTTTATCCCCGCAGCACACTATAACCAAAGGAACTTTTTTCACCCAGTCCTGATGAAACGCCTCATTCAATTTTTCTTTTGCTTTTCCTGAAACAAAATAAAACTTTCTTGCCTGCAAATTTGCAGCAGACGGAGCCCAGATTAAAGCTTCTTTTAATAATTCAATTTTTTCTGCTTCAATTTCTTTTTCTTTATACTTCCGAATAGACCTTCTCTCTTGGATTGCATCTCTTACATGCATAAACTCACTTTAATTTTTTATCTGGTCTTTTTCTTTTTGGTAGTTTTCTTAGCAGTAGATTTTCTTGTTGTTTTCTTTTTAGTGGTTCTTTTAGCTTTAGGTTTTGCAGCAACTCTAAGCTGGCGTGTCCGCAAAACTGTTTTAGGAGTTTTTTGTGTCATTTCTCCTTGTTTTCCAAATTTTGCTGAAACTGTTTTTGTTTTTCTAGTATCAGTTAATCCAAGTCTGCTTGGGATTGTACGCCTTTCGTCTAAAACCTTTTCTTGTGATTTTCTTAATCCAGTAGTGCCCCATTTTCTGGTAATTGTTTTTCCAGTTCTAGTAAACAAGCTTTTTCCTTTTTTTTCCTGGAAATATCCAACTCCTTTTTTGAATCCTATCTGCCCTAGCCTAACATTAGTGCCTCTTTCAAATGCTCTTGTCATTTGTCTATCACTTAATTGTCTTTTAATTCTTGGAGTTCTAATTGCATGGATTGCTCTCTTAGCAATATTTGGTCTGATTTTTTCTGATGTTGCAATAGATTTTTCTAAAGCAGCCATAGAAAGTGTTGGTTTGCGCACTTCAAGAGTTGTTGTTGGAGTTTTTTGTGTCATTTCTCCTTGTTTTCCGAATTTTGCTGAAACTGTTTTTTTTATTTTTGATCTGGTTAATTCTAATCTGTTTGGAATAGTTTCTCTTTTTGCTTGGGTTGATGTATAAGCTCTTCTTTTTCCATCTGCGGTCCAGAATTTTTCCACGCTTTTTGGAGTTCTTAAAAACAATGTTTTCTTGTTTTGCACCTGATAAAATCCTTCACCTTTTTTGTATCCTATTTCTCCTGTGCTTACTGCATTGCCTCTTGCTTTTGCTGCGTCCATTTGTTTTGGACTTAATTGTCTTTTAATTCTTGGGGTCCTCATTTTATGGATGGCTCTTTTAAAAACATTTGGTCTTTTTGGCATTTTAATCCCTGAAAAAATAATGTGTTTAAGTTATTAATAATGCTTTCTTTCTTTTATTGTTTAATTTAAGCAAAGCTTTAAATAGAAAAAACCTTTATATTGTTTTAATACATAAATTATATTCAGAGGATTAAATGAATAAAGCCTATGTAGTTGTTGGAATAGTCATTATTGCAATAGCACTTTACTTTGTGTTTTTTGCAGGCCAGCAATATACTTTTGATTCTGGTCTGGAAAAAATAGATTCTTTCTGGCAGAAACAGGATTTAAAGCCTGTAGATTTAACTTCTCCGTTAAAAGTTTATGCAGCAGAAGAATCCAAATTAGTTTTATTAAAATCTGATTTAGAATCTTTTCAGTCTTCTCTAAAAACCCAGCAGGATTCAGAAGACAAAGAAAAACTTGAACTCCTTACAGAAACTCAATTGGATTTGGTTTCAAATGCTTTATTGCAGAAAGAGAATTTTGAGTCAATAGACTATTTTGATTCAACTGGCTATGATTTTGATGTTTTATGTTCTTCTATTGATAAAGCAGAAGAACTGCAGACAAACCTTGTTTTGCAGAAAGAATCTGCAGAAAACTGCAATGCAAAACTAAAAGCTTTTTCTCAAGCCTATCCAGAGGAAGCAAAGAAAGCTGGAGTTGATTCTCTTGAATTAGAAGAAGCTTTAGATGAAAATCTTTTAGAATTAGAAGATTTAATTAAATCTCTGCAGGTGGTCTGTTAATGAAAAAACTTTCTCTGCTTTTGTTTGTTTTGCTTTTTTCTTTTACTGTTTCAGCAGATGAAGAAGTAAACTGTATTGAAAGCAATGCAGGCAGTAATGTTTATTCAGCAAATTTTCCTTTAATCCCAAAAGAAAGTTCTTATTGTGATATTCCTTTAGAGTTTGAAGGCTTTAAGTTAAGGGTTGAACTGAAAAATGGAGTTTATGAGAAAAAAGATGTTTTCACTTTAATGATTAATTCTTATATTATCAGAGAGCAAGCTTACCTTTCTACTAAATCTAAAACAGACCAGATTGACTGCAGTAGCTGGCCTGGGCTGACTTTGGATTTAGAGTCAAAAGTTACACAGCAAGGGATGGGGGGGCATACAACAGTAAGCGGGGATAATTTCCCTTATTTGCAAGATTGCGGAGTAGGGTATAAATGGTATAATCCCGGAGCTCCAGATAAAATTTTGGCTTCTTTGAATATTCAAAGAGCAACAAAGCAAATAGATATTGATGCAGGAGTAGTTCCTGTTAGGGCAAAAGCAATCATTAAAATAGAAGTAAAAAAGGATGCAGTAAAAAATTATTTTTCCGAGCAATTCAAAAACATTGTCAGCCAAGCAGACCCAAGAAACAAGGAAGGGGAATTTACTGTTTATATTGATAGAGAACAAGCCAAGTTGCTTGTTATTCCTGAAACAGTAATTAGAATAAATCTTGAAAGAATAGATTATCAGGAAAACAAAGCATTTTTTAAATTAACAAACATTGAAGAAAATGAAGAAGAGCTATGCAAAGTTGAAGCTTTTTTTGACGGTAAAGATGCAAAATTTGAAAATTGTGGTTTGGCTGAAGTGAAAATTGAAGGACTCAATCCAACTAACAAGCCTTTAGAGGATTCCAGAGGAGTAGGATACAAGTTTAAGTATTTTGTAAACCCTAAAGACCCAGGAGTTGTTGATAAAGATGCAGAACCAGCTGAAGACAGTGAAGTATGTGAAAATAAAGGAGAAGAAAGAACAGGCTGCGAAAAAATAAAAGGCTGTCCAGGAAAACAAATATGTAAAGACGGAGTCTGGAGCGATTGCATTGATATTCCAGGAGATGGCTGTCCTGCAGCAACTCCTTCAGGAGATTTGACTGAAAACCAGAAAGCATTAAATCAAGCGATTTTAAAGAAATATTATGAAGAAATTTTTAAGGTAGATAGTGATACATGGAGCGCGTGGGTTAAATGAAGAATAATACTATTATTGCAGGAGCAGCAGTGATAATTATTTTAGCTGCAGTTTATTTTGTTTTTTTCCAGCAAGGAGAAAAAGAAGACTTAACTTTCTCTGATGGAGTAAAACAGATTAACTCTTTATGGGAAAAAAACGGAGTAGATTCTTCTTATCTAACTGGAAACAGTTCAGCTGAATTCTCTGTTTCAGATTTAGAGGCATTAAATGATGATTTAACTTTATTCCAGGAATCTCTCAGCGACTATAAAGAAACAAAAGACACTGGCGCATTAGAAGATTTCACTGAAATTCATTTAATGTTGGTTGATGAACTGGTTTTGGCTTTAGAAGTAAAAAACACTAAAGATGCTCTGGAAGCAGAAAACATTTCTGAAGTAAACCTCTGTGCAAACAAAACAGACTTGAAATCTTTAGGGGAAAAAACAATTGAGTTAAATGAAAAAATGCGTTTAGTGAATAAATTAATCTATGCTTTTAATGAACTGCACTCAGGCTTTGAAGAAAAAGCCAACTTAGGTGCGTTTATTGCAGATGAAACAGGTTTTTCTGAAACAGAGTATCTTAATGAAGTAGTTTTAGAAGAACTGGAGAGGTTGTGCTGATGAAAAAAATTTTGTTTTTGTTGTTTTTAATTTGTTTTTCTTTAAGCGTTTTTTCTGCTGATTATGGCTGGGATTCAACTTCAAGCCAGACTGTTATAACAAATTTTTCTGCTGGAGAATCTTTCAGGATAATTGAATCTGCAGAAAAATATTCTCCTTACTGGATTAAAATTCTGAGTGTAACTTCAGATAAAGTTGAATTTTCCCTAGGGTTTGAAAAAAGCCTTGAAAACCATTTAAGTGCAGGAGAAGATTTTGACGAATTTTTTGAATGCGGTTCTGTCGGGAGAATGGCAGTTTCTAAAGGAAACCCTCAAAGCTGTTTATCAGACAATTTAAACCGCAATCAAATATTAGTTTATCTTTCAGAAGAATCAGAAAAACTTTTTTTGAAAATAAGCTACCAAGAAGCAGAAGAAGATAAAAAGATTTCACAGTTTTTTAATGAATTACGCCCTTTGTTTGATTCCCTTCAATACATGGTTGAATCAAAAGGCTCTGGAGACAAATTAGAAGGCCTTCCTGTATACGTTTATTTTGATAAAATTGAGAGAAAATTCAAGATAGCATTTATTCCTGTTTTCAGTTTTAAAAGTTCAGCTTATGATAATGAAGGAAAGGTTTCTTTTGAATTAAATGAATTAAATGTTGATGACAGTCTAGGGGATATTATTGAAAACAAAAACATTCCTTATGATTCAGATTATGTTTTGACTTTTTCTGCAGGAATTTTTGATGAAATAAAAAATCCAGTGCTTTTTTTTGCTTCAGAGTCAGTTGAATCAGATTCAGTTTTTACTTATGTTACTCCAGAAGTACAGCAGAGCTATAAACAGTTTTTTCCTGACAGTTCAGTTCCAGCTGATGTAACAAATGTTGTTCCAACCCCGCAGTATGTCAGTCAGATTATTCCAGATACTTTATTTAACAGCGCTGGTTCAAGCCTTGGCAATGTTGGATTTCAAACAGATTATAGTAAACTTCAAGCCCCTCCATTGCCTCAGCTTCCATCAAAACATTGGTTAAGGATTATTGTAGGGCCTGAAAATTTTGAAAGGCACAGATTAGGAATAGTTAATTTAAGGTTATATAACGAGGACACAAAAAACTATGAAGAATTGCAGTTAAGCTCTTATGACAATGCTGTTGTTGCACAGGTTTTTGATGGCTCTTACAGATTAAAAGCTGTTTCTGGTCCAAAATATCCTGAATACAAAAATTGGGAGTCAGAGTTAATCAAAGTTTATTCTGCGAAAACAATTAATCTTTCAGACAAAATTGATATTGAAAGAGACACAGTTAAAATAACAATTAAAGTTTCAGAAAAAGTTTTGGATGTATTGCAGTCAAAACTGCCGCTTTCTGATGGTGTGGAAAAAAGAGCTGTTAAAGGAGAACAAGGAAAATATGAATTGATTCTTTCCAGATGGAAAGGAGATTCAGGAGACACTTTAACTTTAAGGATTCCTAAAACAACAACAACCAAACTTTATACTAAAACTGTCCCAGTAGACAGGGATTATTCTTTTTCAATTTCAGATGGAGAAATATTAGAACCAGAAAAAGAAGTTGTTCAAGAAGAAACTTTTACTGTAACCTTTCTTATTGGGCCAGAGAATTACACTGTATTAAACAATGCTGGCTGGGATGTGGTAAACTTTACTTCTGCCAGTGGAAAAACTGCAATAATTGATTATAAAGGAAAAACATCTGACTTTACAGCTGAATTAGTTAAAGGAGAAAAATATAGTTTTTCAATAGAAAAAAAATCAGGTTACACTGTATTTTACAAATATCCTAAAGCAATAGATGAAAGGTTTTCTACAGTTGATTTAAGAGGAGAACTTTTTGGTGCAAGCGATTCCGGACTGTGGGATTCAACTTTTTCCCTTAACGGCCCTGCAGACCAGTTAGGGTTTGGCATATATGAAATAAAAACTAATAAATTAGGCGTGGTTGTTCCTGGACCTGTTATTGGGGCTTTTATTTCCAGCGGCACTATTGATGCAGATTCAGGGTTTGTCGCTCCAATAATTCCAGAAGTAACTGATGATTCAGGAAAAGAAATTAAACCAATAGAGATTCCAGCTTATTCACAGTATCCGCCGCCTCCAGCAGATGCCCTTGCAACAGCGGAAGTGATTACTTTTCCAGTGCCAAAAGGAGATACTGTTATTGTTTCAGTTCCAGCAACTGACACAACCAATGCAGTTCAGGAAATTGTGGTTGTTGATGAAGAACGTACGATAGTTGTACTTGATGAAGAAGAAGTAGTACGACTGTCAACTTCTGCAGAAAAATACAAAGACTTCCAAGTCGGGCTTGTAAATGGCTTAGGATGCACTAATGCTGACTTTATATGTAAAGAAAACAAGCCTCCGCATATTGTTTATTTAGACATTCCGGAAAACCAGACTGCAATTAATGTTGAAATTACTTTGCAGGATTATAAAGCAGGAGAAACTGTTTTCTTTTCTGTTGGAGAAAAAGGAAAAGTTACCCAGCCAAGCACTTCAAAAGCAAATTCAGCTCAAGAGTTTATTCCTTTAACTGTTTCTCCGCCTTTAACAGGAATAGAATTAGATGCAAGTTCAGCTGAAATAAAAAACGGAAAAAAGTTTTCAGTTGATTCTTATAACGGAGAAAAAATTGTTTTAAAAAACTGGCAGGGAGAAACATTTGAATTTTATGCCTGCCAGGATAAAACCGGAGATGGAAAATGTGATTCATATTACAAGAACGGAGTTGAATCAACCGGAGCTACTTTTGTTGAGCCAAATTATGAAGCAGCTTCAATTACAATAACAAAATTCAAAGATGTTTTGATTGAAATTGCTGTAGCAGATTTTAGGGATATTTGTATATCAAGAGAGCCTCTTGAACCAGTCTGCCTTTCAGATGAAGAAATATTAGAAGAAGCACAAAAAGAATTTTGCCCGCCTCAAACAACTGTAGGTCCAGATTCATGCGTGTTGGATGAAGACAAAAAAATTCTTATAATAGAATACTTTAACAAAAAATTCAGTTTGGAAACGCCAGAACCAGAGCTTTTAGAACCAATTATTATTGAAATGCCTGATGTAATAATCCAAAAAGGAGATACAATTTATATAATCAATAACTTTTCCCAGACAATCAGGACAGAAAGAGGAGAAGTTTCTTTAGAAGTTGCAAAGCAGGAAACAGAAAGAAAAGACATTGAAGAAAAGAAAAGGCAAACTTGTATTGCTGCAATGAAAAAAGCTCACGAAGAAAAGTATGCTACCCCAATTAAAGACTATTCAGCTGAATACGAAGTTAATCCGAATTTGCTTAGAGCAATAATCTATGCAGAGAGTTCTTTTAAGGAAGAGTTAGAGACTCCAGATGGAAAAGGATATTCTTATGGTTTAATGCAGATTAATGATAACCCCGACGTAGAAGGAGATATTGAAAAATATTTTGGCGAGGACTGGAAAACAAACGGCAAGTGGCAGACACCAGCTAACAATATTGAAGCAGGATTAAAGCATTTTACTGAATTTAGAAACCAAATTGACGCTAGATGCAGTTCAGATGTTTTATCAACACCTTTAACTGCTTCAGCAGCAACTGCAACTTGGGGAGAAGCATTAACTGTTGCAGCATATAATAGCGGGCTTGGCGATCCTTTATATTCAAGAGTTGATTGCGATAAAATTGTGATTGATGATACAAGAGAAATCCATGTTCCAAGAGTAATTGCTTGGGCCAGAGTGTTTGCAGAAAACTATGATTTGGAAACAACTGATCCTGATTATTGTAAGCCGACAATAACAAAAGTAGTTGAACCAGTAGATATCTGCATTACACATCCAACAAGTCCGGAATGCATTAAACCAACTCCAGAATCATGCAAGAAATGCAATACAATTTCAACTTGCTTAGCTTGTGTTGACTATAAGTTTGTTTCAGGAGTATTTGAAACTTCAGAATAAACCGACTAATCCGAAAAGAATTTAAAGTAGAACACCATTATTTATCTATTATTTTTTGGGTGGGTTGATGTTGGAACTTATTGCTTTATTGAAAAGAATAGGCTTAAATGAATATGAATCAAGAGTGTATTCTTCCCTGAATTCTGGTTCAACTTTAACTGCTTCAGAGATAAGCAAAAAAGCTTCAATCCCAAGGGCAAGAGTTTATGATGTATTAATGTCTTTGGAAAAAAAAGGTTTTGTAATGGTTTCAGTCGGCAGGCCTGTATCCTTTAAAGCAATAGAGCCAGAAAAAGCTTTGGCAAACTATGAAAACCAGAAAAGAGCAGGATTTGAAAGAGATTTAGAAGAAATGAACTCGCTAAAAGAAGAATTAAAAAAGAATTTTTCCAGAGAAAACTCTGAAGAAAGCTTTGATGGAGCATGGAGTGTCTCTGGGGCTCAAATAAACAATATAATAAGCTCAGCATTAAAAAACGCCAAAGAAAGCGTTGTAATTTCGACCTCAGAAGCCAATGCCTTAAAGAAAATGAGTGCTTTTGGCTCTAAATTAAGGGCATTAAAAGGCAGAGGCGTAGAAGTAAAGTTTGCTTTAAACAGTGTTAAAGCCGAAAAATCCAAAGAATTAGGAGACTTCTACATAAGTAAATCCCGCAATAACTCGCGGTTTATGGTGTTTGACAACAAAAAAGTATTGCTTTTTTTAAATGAAAAAAAAGAAGAAAATGAAAGAGCTTTATTAATTGAAAGCCCTTTTATTGCAAGCTACCTCTCAAAACTTTGAATTTGAAAAATTATTTTGCTCGCATTTTCATTTTTTGTGTTTCTTTTTCTTCCAATTTTTCAAGCTGTTTCTTAAGAATGCTGTCATACAGCAGAATAAGTTTTTTTACTTCAGTGTTTTTCTGATTTAATTTGTATAATTTAGCTCTTCCTACTTCTCTGGTTTTAACCACTATTTGATTTTTTTCAAATAAAGGGAAAATTCTGTGAAGACTGGTCCAGCTGATTCCTGCATTTTCAGCCAAGTCTGTTAAAGTGTAATCAAACTCTCTTCCTGTAATCAAAAACTCCAAAAGTTTTGTGTGCGGGTTGTCGCCCAAAAATTCCAAAGGATTGCCTGGTCACATCAGAGACAACAAAAAAGGGCAAAAAACAATAAAAAAAGCAATTAAGGAATTGATAAATGAAAATCTCCTGCTTTCAAAACCTTCAACCAATGAACTGCATGTTTCAATTAATCCAAGAAAAATAAAAGAAATAAAGGAATTCTTGAAGATTTAACTGATAATGCTCTGGTTTGAATTACTTTTTTTTCTTTTTCCTTGCTGGCTTCTTTTTTGAAGATGTTTTTGTTACACCTTTTTTTGAAAATGAAGATGTTTTTGTTACACCTTTTTTTGAAAAAGGTGTTTTTCCAGCAGCTTTTTGGGTGATTTGGTTTTTCACTTTATCTAATTCTTTTTCTGTTCCATAATCAACCACTTGTTCTTTTTCATCTTCTTTTTCTGTTCTAACTGCAGCCATTATTATCAATATTACTACAGCTACAATCAAAATTACTAGAACATATTGGTCTTCTCCAAACAATACAAATCCGGTTGTTGCTTCCCTGCTTTTCTTTTCATCTTCTTTTTCGTCTTCTGTTTCTCCTGCTGGGAGAGTTACAATTTTATAGTATGTTCCTTTGTCTGTGATTATTTCAATCGGAACTTCCAAACCAGATAATTCAAGTTCTTCGCTTGCAACAAATCTCAGTGTAATTTCTCCTTTTTCTCCTTTTTTTATCACTGGTTCTTCTATTACATATTTTGATTCAGTGTAAGGAGTTTTTACTCCTAAGATTTTCATGTTTGTTTCAGTATTGTTTTCTACTTCAATTTTTATTTCAACTGTATTTTCTTTTGTGTCCTCTAAATCTAAACCTTTTGGATTTACTTTAATGTCTTCTGGGTTGATTGTCAATATAACGCTTCCCCCAAAGATATGCACTTCTACTTCCTGCTCTGCTGTAAACCCATAGTTTGTTTCTGCTTTTACAGTTGCAGTTGCGGTTTCTTCTGCGAAATCAAATGGAGGATTAAAATATACATAGATTTCTTTTGTTTCTCCACTCTCAATGTTGATTTCTTTTGGGTTAAAGTAAACCCAGTTAAATGGTTCAACTCTAAAGTATACTGTCTGAATTGTTTTTCCTTTGTTTGTTACTTTGATTGTATTGATTGCTCCTTCTCCTGCGTTTACATTAACAAAGCTTTTCAGATTAGTCATTTCTATTCCAAAGCATGTTTCTTTATCTAAATAGTTAATGCTTGCTTTCATCGTATAGCTGTTGTTTTCTGTTTTTGTCAGGATAGAATAGCTTTCTTCGCTTGCATCTTTTCCTGGAGTTATAATTAATGGAATAACTTTTTCCTGTAATCCTTCTATTTCAAAAGTTTTTTCTTTTAATTTAATCCATTCTACATTAGATGAAACATTAAAATACTGTTTTCTTGTCCCGGTGTTTCTTATTACAATTTCTTTTCCCTGCAAGGGAATTTCTCTGCAGACTTCTATTGAAGGAACAGTTGATTCTGTTTCATAACAGTCTTCTATTGAAATTGTGTTTTCTATTGTTTTAGTAAATTCTTCTGAATCTGCTATAAACAAAAAGCTTGTTTCTCCGGTTTTTCCTTCTAAATCAAGTTCAACTCTAACTTCTACGCTTTCTCCTGCTTCAAGAGAAAAAGAGTTTTTTTCAAGAACTGCATTTATTCCTTCTAATCCGGCTCTTACTTCTGTTTTTCTTGTTCCATTATTTCTTATAATAAATGAAACCTCTGGTTTTGATTCAATGCAGGCTGAATCCTGGAAAGCTGCTTTTTCTATGCTTAAATCATAGCAGTTTTCTAATTTTAGTTCAAATTCTCTTTCATAAACTTGATTGAATTTTTCTGAATAAACTCTTAACTTAAAAGTGTAATTTCCTTGTTCTAATTCTGTTTTATTAAACTCTAAATTCAGTTCTTTTATTTCTCCTGGTCCTAAAGAAAAACTGTTTTCTTTTAGTACAACAAAATCCAGTCCTTGTAATTCAACTGTTAATGCGTCTGAAAGCATTCCTTCGTTGTTTAATGCAATAGTGTTTTCTGTTTTCCAGTCATTGCATGAAGCAAATTCTTTGCTTTCAATTAAAATTCCCTGGCCGTCTTCTATGTTTAATTCAAGGTTTTGTTCTTTTATTATTCCGGTGTTTTTTAATTCAACCAGTAATTTGAATTCATAAACTTTTATTTCCTGATTGCATGGAATATTAATTGTTAATTCTATTTCTCTTTCTTCTCCTTTTGGAAGCAAAATCTCTTCTGAACTTAATTCAAACCAGTTTTCATTTAATCCTTCAACTGAAATTAAAGCTCTTTCATCAAATATTCCAGTGTTTTCTAATTCAAATTCAAAAACTTTTTCCGCACACTGGGTTGTTGAAATTTCATCATCAAATGGTGTAATTCTTATTTTGTGTCCTTCCACAACTTCTAAATAAAAAGTTTCTGAAACGCTTTTGTCTGCGCTTGCTGTAACTTCTATTTCATATTCTCCTGATTCAGCATAAGGTGCAGGGGTAGTAAAAGCATAGATTTCTTCACAGGAATTTCCTGACAGATAAACAGATAAAGGCCTTAACTGCATCCAGGGATTGCTTGAATTAATGTGAAAGTTTTCACTTGAATCTGAAGTATTGCACAATAAAAAAGTGCTTTCAACTGTTTCTCCCTGAAAAGTTATTCCTTCAAAATCTCCTTCTATTGTGTGAGCACTGGCAAAAGCACTCAGCAAAATTAAAAAAACTGCAACTAAATTTTTATTCACTTTTAATTCCCCCTTTTTCTGTTTAATCTTCTTTCTTTTCCTGGATTTAATAATAAAATTATTACTATTAACACTAATACAATCAATCCAATCAGCTCACCTGAACCCAAAGAAAACAATCCTGCAAGAGGATTTGGATTTTCTTTTTCTTCCTCTTCTTCTTCCTCCTCTTTTTCAGGTTCTAATACAACCAACTGAATTTCTTTTTTCTGCCTGAACTGGCTGTTTTCTACAACCAGAGTTATATCATAACTTCCTTTTTCTGCTTCCTCCAAATCCAACAGCAGTTTTCCTTCAACATACTTTATTTTTTCGCTTTTAATTTCTTCTACTGTGGTTGATTCAAAGACAACACCCTCTGGAAGAGATTCAATCCAGAAGACTATATTTTCAATTTTTTCCCCTGAAATGTTTTTAATTAGTACCTTTATTTCAGTCTCTTCCTGGCTTAAAGTGATTTTTTCTGGAACAGAAAGGAATTCCACTACTCCGTCTGTTTTTCTTGGGTTTTCTCCTTCAACCACTTTAAAGTTCAAATAGATTTCTTCCCCGTTAACCTTTACTTCAATTTCTTGTTCTCCTAATTCTGCTGTAACATTTGGGTTAACTGAAACATAGATTTTTTTGCTTTCTTTTTCCTGCAGATAAAAGCTTTCATCTGCAATATTTACATTAAAGTTTTCTTTTTCTTCATAGTTTGTTCTGATTCTTTCCTCAAAGTCTCCTTTGTTTTCTACCAGAATTGTGAATATTCCTGAAGCGCCTCTTTCAATTTCTGCAACTTCGCTTACTAAAGTAACTTCTACTTCATGGATTCCTCTTACTTCAACGTAAAAGACTTTTTTTACATCATAGAATGGATTAAAGGCAAACAATTCCACTTTATGCTTTCCTACATCGTTTGTTTTAAGTGCTTCTAATTCAATCCAGTAAGTTCTTTTCTGTCCTTTACTTAAAACTGTTTTTGTCTGCTGCAACTCGTTTTTCAAATCAGTTTTTACTGCAAAAAACAATTCATTGTCTTCTTCATCCAAGTTTTCTACAGTAAAATAAACTCTTTTATCTTCTCCTTTCTTTAAAGAAATGTGTTCTGTCTGCAAATCCACTCTAAAGAGTTTTTCTGTTTTAATGCATTCAGTCAAATTAAAGAAAATCTCCCTTGAAATCATTGTATCATCTGTTTCAAGGTTAACTATGACAGAGTATTCTTCATCTATTGGAAAAGTCCTGTTTGAATACAACTCTAATTGAATAAATCTTTCTTCTCCTGCATCTAATTCCAAAAAGTTTGGCTCTATGGTTGGAGTAAAAATTGTTGATTCTGCACTCAGTTTTACTTCTTGTGTAACTGAAGAGTCATTTTTAATCCATAAAGTTAGTTTGTCTAATTTATTCTGGCAGATGTTTTGTTTCTGGTATCTTAATTCTATTCCTCCAGAAAAACTAATTTTACCTGTATTTCCTATTTCGCATGTCTCCCAATCAGTTGAAGAATAACTTCCTATTTTCATTTTCTCGAATGTTTCAGTTAACTTTGACTGGCTGAATCTGCAGGTTGTTCCTACTCCAACTGTTTTCTGCATTTCTTCATTTAATTGCTGTTCTGCCAGCTCAATTTCTTCTAAAGTTGCGCCTGCATTAAGCATTTCCTGGACCATTTCTTCAGTGAACTCTGCAGATATGCTTTCAAGTTCTGAATACAACACACATTCTCCTGCTTCCATTCCTTTGATTTCGTAATAGCCTGAAGTGGTTTGGGTAAATCCAAATACTGGCTCCCAGTTAATTGTTAAAGTATGAGTCAATTTTGCCGGACTGCAGGTTTTTGTTGCTTCAATAAAACAGTCAAAATTATCTCCGCAGTTTTTTACTGAGCCAAAATGATAAACATCTCCTATTGCAACCATTATAGTTGCATTTTCTGTTCTTTCAGCGTATTCTAATTTTAATTCAACTTCATATGCTCCTGAGTAAGAAGGCATTATATTAAATGCAATTTTTGTTTCTTCATTTGCGTTTAAATAAAAATCATTTGCTGCAAATTCGGTGTTCAAAACACTGTCTGAACTCAAATGAATCAATGCTCTTTCCCCTGATTGATTTACTATTTTCACTGGAATAGAAAAAGATTCTGTTGGAGACATTGAAATCTCTGTTTTTTCCGGCTGAATCAATGCCTGTGCACTTGAAATCACTATTAGTAAAAGTATTACTGTTAGAATATTTTTGTTCATTTTTCCTCCCCCTTTAATCTTTTCACAAACCTTGAAATAAATACAATCAGCAAAACTGCTGCAATAATTATCAATCCAATATTAATCGGCTCTAAAACTTCCCCTAATCCGCCTAAAGCAAACTGGCCGGTTACTGTGTTCCAGTTTATTTCTGAAGTTTTTAATTCAACTTTAATTTCTTCTGTAAATCCATCGCATAAAATCAAAACAAAATTTTTTTCGTTTCCATTTCCGCTTAAGTTAGAATAAAACTTTTTTTCTTCTCCTGCTTCCAGAGAAAAGCTTTCTTTTACAATCTTCCAGTTGCTCTCGTTTTTTAAACCAAGAATTTCAAATTCCGTTGCTATGCTAGAGGTATTTACTGCAGTTATTTCAATTCTGTTTTCTTTTTGTTTAGCAGAAAATTCCACTGGACTGAAATATCTTTTATAAAACTTCATTTCAATCTCTTTTCTTGAGATTTCTTTTCCTAAACGCACTTCAATTGTTGCGTCCCAAATAGAGTCAATAAATTCTTTTTTCGGAAAAAAAGTAATTTCAATAAGGGTTTTTTCCCCCTCTTCTAAAACAGATTTCTTGCCGTTTAATTCATAAGCTATTGGAGAAAAAACTTTTACTTCTAAATCCTGTGTATTTCCTGAATCATTTTCAACAAAAAAGCTCAAATTTACTGGCTCTTCATGAAAAGTAATATAATTAGTTGAGTCTTCTACTAAAGCGTTTACACTGAATAAACTGCACAGGAAAATAACCGCAAAAATCACTGCTTTTTTCATTGAAATTCCACAACAAAAAATACACAAATTTATGTATATTTGTTATTACTATAGAGTTAAAACAAATATTTAAATATAACTGAACAGTTTTTTAAGCCTTTTTCAGGTTTTTTTTCCTATTGCTTTGCTTATTATATTAGAGCGTGTAATAATCCCGACAATCCTGTCTTTTTCTTTTACCAGACAGGCAGAATAATGCTTTAAAAGAGCAGAAACAGCCTCTATTTCTGAATCCTCTTCAATTATTGGCAGACAGCCTTCCATTATAGTAAAAGCTTTTTCTTGTCCGCTGATTTTTCCTGAGCCGATTTTTTCTACAAGGGTTTTTTCTGTTACTGTTCCAATTGGAATCTGTTTTCTCATTACAGGCAGCTGGCTTATCCCGTATCTGTTCATGAGTTTAATTGCTTTCCCGACTTTTTCTTTTTCTCCGATAGAGATAACATTTCTGCGCATAATGCTTTTTGCTGTCTGCTTTTTTCTTATCTCTGTTTTCAGTGCATCAAAAATTCTTTTTGCACTTTCATATGAAGGGCTCATTTTTTTGTTTTCAACTTTTGCTATAACTGACTGCGGTACATTTGATTTTTCTGACAGTTCTTTTTGTGTCAGTCCAAGTTCTTTTCTTTTTATTTTAATTTCATTTAAATCAGGAAGCATAAAAACCACTTTCTATTATTCTGATAAGAATAATATGAAGTTAAATTATTCTTTTAAATGTATCTTTCATTTCTTTTTTTAGTTATAATTTTGATATTTTTTTGATAAAACTTTTTTCTAAAAAGTTTTTAGGAGTGGATAATGTGACAGAAAAAATTCTTTTGACTTCTGAGTCAGTTACTGAAGGGCATCCAGATAAAATGTGCGACAAAATTTCTGACGCAATCTTGGATGCAATTCTTGAACAAGACCCTGATTCAAGGGTTGCTTGCGAGACAGCAACAAAAAACGGAGGAGTAAATGTTTTTGGTGAAATTACCACTAAAGGCTATGTTGATATTCCTTTGGTTGTTCGAGAAACAATCAAAGAAATAGGTTATACTAAATCAGAGTATGGAATAGAACATGAAACCTGTTCTGTTTGGGTTCAGGTTACAGAGCAAAGCCCTGATATTGCGCAGGGAGTAGACTCTGACCAAAGGATGCATAAAGAGCAGGGAGCAGGAGACCAGGGAATGATGTATGGCTATGCTTCAAATGAAACTCCGGAATTAATGCCTCTTCCAATAGTTCTTGCACACAAATTATGCGAAAAACTTGCAGAGGTTAGAAGGAACAATGGATTGAATTTTCTGCGTCCAGACGGAAAAAGCCAGGTTACAATAGAATATGATGAAAAAGGAAAACCTTTGCGAGCTGATGCAATTGTTGTTTCAGCCCAGCACAATCCTGATGTAGAATATGAAGATTTAAAGGAAAAAGTAATTGAAAAAATAATTAAGCCTGTCTGCAAAAAATGGATTGACAAAGACACAAAATTTTATGTTAACCCTACTGGTTCTTTTGTCCGAGGAGGCCCTTTTGCTGATGCAGGGCTAACCGGAAGAAAAATCATTGTAGATTCTTATGGCGGAATCGGCAGACACGGCGGAGGCTGTTTTAGCGGAAAAGACCCAAGCAAGGTTGACAGAAGCGCTACTTATATGGCAAGGTATATTGCAAAAAATATTGTTGCTGCAGGTCTGGCTGAAAAATGTGAAGTGCAGTTAGCTTATGCTATTGGTTATCCTGATCCTGTTTCAGTTAATGTAGATTGTTTTGGAACAGAAAAAATCTCTAAAGAAAAAATTTCTGAACTGGTTAGAAAGAACTTTGCTTTAAAGCCTGCTGGAATTTTAGAGCATTTAAAATTGAAAAGACCTATCTATAAAAAAACTGCAGCTTATGGTCATTTTGGCAGAGATGATCCGGATTTTACCTGGGAAAAAACAGACAAAGCAGACGCACTGAAAAAAGAAGCTGGGTTGTAATAAGTAAATAAATCAGGTTATGTTACAAGGATTCTCTGGTGTTGGTATGCAGGGTGTGCTGCCGCCATAGCATGCTCCGTTTGAGCAGGAGTCTGGAGAGCAACTGTAGTCTTTGTATTTGATGGCTTTGTCATCACTACAATAATATTCTCTTACAGTTGAACCGCTGCAGTAATCTGTTTTAGTGGTTAGTGTTCCGTTGCTTGTGGCTTTAACTATTCCTTTTATTGTATAATTTAATCCAGTGTCATTGTCGTAACAAGATTCTATTTCTAATGGATTTGGACAAATGAATTCATTACAGCTTGCAGGTATTAATTCTGTTCCACAGGTTGTATTTATTATGCATAAAGGATTTTCTTGGAAGTATTGTGCAAGCAAATGTGCGGGAATTCGCTCATAACAAACATGAATGCCTGAACCTCTGCAACCAAGCCAGCCGTTTTCAGTTCCATCAACCCAGCAGTTTTCAGTGCACTGGTCTCCAAAAGGGTTATTGGTTCCTAATGGAGCAGCATAATCGCATAGTTCATTTTCGTTTAATATTGCATTTCCACAGCCATAATATGGATCAATTTTTACTAGCGCGCCGTCTTCATTTGTATCTAAAACTGTTATTATTATATCATTAAATTCATCAGCATAAGTTTCATTTACTTCAAGCGCAAACCCCATTTTTTCATTAGGGTTAATTTCAATTAGATTTGTAACATTATCCCAGTCTTCTTCAATATCAGGAGGTTCTCCAAAGATATTATTAAGAATTCCTTCAAAAACTTCATCATAATCTCTTGTTAAAAATACATCAAAATCCAATGGCTGTCTGAATTCTATGTAATAATATGCTTGAGGGCTTAAAGCATAATGATTTGGGTCAATTATAGGAATTTTAATTGTCTGAATAGAATTAACAGATTCAACTCTTTCAATTGGTTCTACAAAAAATGTTCCCTCTGAAGCTTGAATAATATTTTGGGGGGCTAACCATCCAGCTTCTTCTTTATGGGGTGCATTTAAATGGCCTATGCTTGCACCCATAACATCATAATTTCCGGCGTAATCCACACTAGTACAATTTGAAGAAAATGGGACTTGCTCTCCTTGAGGATTCAAACAAACATATCTATTTGCGTGATGCAATCCAAATGAATGCCCTAATTCATGAATTGTGGTTTTAAGAGAAAGAACGTCAGAGGTGTTTGGAAGTGCATTATGGTGCGAAACTGAAACGCTAATATTAACCTCTCCATCATCTGTGGAGACAATTGTTTTGCCTATAGTTGACCAGCCACCAGAAATCTGCTCGCATCCAACAAAAAGATATATTTTATCATAATCTGGATAATAAATTTCATTATCTGTAGCTTTAATCGCCTCATTTAGACTATTGCTTGAGCAATCAATAATATATGGTCCTAAAACTTCTCCAGTTAAGTAAGTTTTATTAAATGAATTTTTTATATAATAATCTTGAATTGTGAAATCTGAATCATTAAACATAAGATATTCAGCGTCTTCATTGGAAATCATTCCAGAGAATGTTTCTGATTGAACAATAATGACTATTGTTTGTTGAGGACCTATATTATTGTTTTGTAGTGCAGGTTCCAATATCTTAATATCTTTAGCATCATTTATAATAATCTTATCTCCTTCAATAATTCCTTTGATTATAACTTTCCCATTTAAACCTATGACTGTTCTATTCTCAAATTCCAATTCATATCTCTTACCATTAGAATTCAAGTAATACAAATAATCTGATTTGTTATTCTCAAAATCATCAACAGCTATTACTTCTAAATTTCCTGTAATTTCAACTATATTACAAATTTCTTCTTCATCAATTAAATTATCACAGTCATTGTCTTTTCCGTCACAAATTTCAGTTGAAGGAACACAAGTTGGTTCTTTAGGAACCAACTCTTTTTCTGTTGGCAGTTGTCTTATTGCTGCTCCGTTTGGAGAGTCTTGGAGAGAAAAAGATAATGCAAAAAGCATTATTGCTATAAATAAAAAAACAGGAATAACTTGTTTTATTGGAGCTCCTTCAATCTGTTTCTTCAAGTCTTCCAGAAAAGGCTGCATAGCAGTATTAATGCTTTTAGAGATTTAAATAGTTTCTGTCTTCGCGATTTCGATCGCGAGTCCCGAGGCACGACGTAAAGTCGTGCTAGCAAGACTAAGAGTCTTGCATTTTGGCAACTTGCCTTTTATTAAAAGACAGTTTTGTTGAACCTTTTGGAAAAGCAGCAGGACTGAACAAAGTGAAGTCGTGCATTTTGCTGAAACTTTTGGAAAAGTTTCACGGGTAGAAAAAATCAGCAACTTCATCAGCAATTTTGTTTGAATAGCCTTTTCCCAGAACTGCTTTTTTTATTTCTTGTTTTGAGTAATTCTGGAAGCTTTCTTTTAATGAAAGAATTATTGTTTTAATCTGTTTTTTCTCTTCTGAATTGAATTCTTCTTTTTTTGGTTTTCCTTGAATTGGCTTTTTTTTCATTGTAATCTGATGTTTTTTATTGACGGCTCCTGTAAGTATTTTGTCTTTTGTTGCCAAAACTTTGTTTTCAAGAGTTTTCTTATCTAGTTTTTTTGTGTCTTTTTTATCCTCTTCTTCATCTTCTTCTTTCTTTGGAATTGATGAAATTATTTTTGCAATAACCAGAATCAAAATTAATACAATAATCAGTGTTGGAATCCACTGAACTGGATTGTCTTTTTCTAAACTGAAAATTTTCTCTAAAGTAAATCCTTGAATAAAAGCAGAAAAAATGTCTGGCTCTTCTTCGTCTTCATCTCCGTTTCCATTTATTTGGGCTTTTGTTTTTCTTTCAATTTTTACTGTAATGTCTTTTCCATCCATTCCCTGCATGTCCACTTCATAATAATTTCCTTTTAATTCAACTTTATCTGCAGGCTCTATTGAAATTATTTTGCTTTCAGAGTAAATTTTTATTTTTCCCAAAAGGTTTCCTGTTTTATTGTTTGCTGTTGAAACAACCCTTATTTTTGATTCAATTGTTTCTTCTGTTTTTTCTAATTCAAATCTGTAGTTGTTGTTAAACAATTGAATGTTTTCAAACCCGCTTGTTAGTTTAAAGCCATACTCTAAAACTCCTATTGAATTGTCATCGCTTAAATTGCAGGAAACACTTGTTTTCATTGAAAGCATATTGTTAATTTTTCGGTTGTTTTCTTCAATCAAAATGTCTTTTTCTTCTTGTGTAAGATTCCCTGAATTTTTTATGTTATTTGTTTCTTTTTGTATAAAACTGATGTTTGTGTCAATCATTTGTTTTACTTTTGGTGTGCAGTCTCCTTCCCAGTCTAAATACAATGAACCTTTTTCTCCTTTAATTTGATGGTCAAATCTAACTGAACCGTCTTTTAAATAGCTTATTGAAATTGTTTCTTCCCCATTTTGTACCAGACTAATGCATCCTGCAAAAAGCAGCAAGAGCATTGAAATAAACATAATCTTTTTCATATTTTCAGCCTTCTCAAAACCTCTTTAACTATTTTTTCATCATATCCTAAGTTTTCCATTGCTTCTTTCATATCTTCTTTTGAATATTCCCTCCTTTTTTCTTTTAAAACCATCATTACTTTTTTTGCTTTTGCTTCTTCTTCTTTTGTCAGCTTTATTTTTTCTTCTTTTTTGAATCCAAATCTTGCAAACAGTCCTTTTTTTTCTTTTTTAGTTTTTTGTTCAACCTTTTTTTCTAAAAAAGGTTGTGGCTTTGCTTCTGGTTTCTTTATTTCCTGTTTAGGTTTTACTACTTCTTTTTTTATTTCTGGTTTCTGTTTAATTTTTTCAGGAAGCGGAGCAGGTTTAAAAGCAGGTTTTTCAACCTTTTTTTCTAAAATAGGTTGTGGTTTAGGTTTCTTAATAGGTTTTCCCAGTGCTTTTCTTTTTTCTTCAAATAATTTTTTCATTTCTTCATCAAAGCTTTCTTTTCCTTCTTTTTTTTGTTCAACCTCAGCCTTTTTAGAAAAGGCTGGCGAAAACTTTTTGTTCAAACTTTTTTCAAAAGTTTGTTTTTCTAAAAAAGGTTGTTCTTCTGGCTCTTTTTTTGTCCACAAATCTTTTTTTTCTTTTTTATCCAAATTCTCAAACTCTTTTTTTAATGATTCAATTGTTTCTTTTTTTTCCTGCTCCCAGTTTTTTCCTGTTTTTGGTTCAATCACTTTGCTTATTTTTTCTAATTCGTCTTCTTCTGAGTCAAGGATTTTCTGTACAAATTTCTTTTCATCTTTTTTCTTTTCTTCTTCTGTTTCAAACAAAATTTTTTCTTTTTTTGGTTCTTCTTTTTTCACTGGCTTTGCTTCTGGTTTTTTTATTTTAGGTTTTGCTTGTGGTTTTAGTTTTTCTTTTAGCTCTGCAAAAATTGATTTTGGTTTTTCAGTCTGCGCCGCAGTTTTTTGTTCAACCTCAGCCTTTTTAGAAAAGGCTGGCGAAAACTTTTTGTTCAAACTTTTTTCAAAAGTTTGTTTTTCTAAAAAAGGTTTTGTTTGTGTTTTTTGTTCAACCTTTTTTTCTAAAAAAGGTTTTGTTTGTGTTTTTTGTTCAACCTTTTTTTCTAAAAAAGGTTGTGGTTCAGCTGTTTTTATTGGCGCTTTTTTTTCTGGAATCATTTTCTTCCAAAAAGGGCCTGTTTCTTCTTCTTTTTTTATGGGCATTGGTTTTTCAGCAGGAGGAGTGGTTTTTGTTACGCCTTTTTTTGAAAAAGGTGTTTCTTCTTCTGCTTCCCATAACCCGTTGTTTCCTCCGATTCTTAATTCAATTAAACTAGGCCTTCTGCTTAACTTTTTATCTGGAATAACTTTTTCCAGTTTTCTCATTTTCCTGTTTTTTGCAAAAGAATAAGATTTTGGTTCAGGGCTTTTTTGGATTCTTTCTGTTCTGTCAAGAATGCCTTTGTTTTTCAAAAAAATATATACTGCTAAACCAAACACTATTATTATTGAAATAATCAATCCTAGCTGGATTAATTCTTCTGTACTAAAAGCCATTTCAGCTAAAATAAGGTGCTTTGGGTATTTAATTTTTACGCTGGCCTATTTTCACTTAAAACTTTCAGTAATAGTGTTTAATGCTTTAACCAACTCGTCTATTTCTTCTTTTGTGTTATACAAATAGAATGAAGCCCTGTCTAATCCTTTTGGATTGATTTTGCTTACTAATGGTTCAGCGCAGTGCATTCCGCTTCTTACAGCAATATTTGCAAACTCATCTAAAGTTAAAGCAAGGTCGTGTGCTTCAATGTTTTTTGCTTCAAATAAAATTATTCCAGCCTGTTTTTCTTCGTCTTTTGGGCAGTACAATTTTACTGAAGGAATTTCCTGCATTTTTTCCAAAGCATATTTTGTTAATTCTTTTTCGTGTTTTCTGATTTTTTCCATTCCGACTTTATTTAAATATTCAACTGCTTTTCCTAATCCAATCATTCCGGTAATATGCGGGGTGCCTGCTTCAAACTTCCATGGAAGCTCATTCCAGGAACTCTTGTGAAACTCTACTGAATGAATCATGCTTCCTCCATACTGAAATGGTTCAAGCTTTTCTAACAGTTCTTTTTTTGCAATTAATCCGCCTGTCCCGCTTGGCCCTAACATTTTGTGGCCGGCAAAAGCAAAAAAATCTGCGTTTAGTTTTTTGAAATTCACTTCCGTATGCGGTGCGCTTTGTGCTCCGTCAATTAAAAACAAGCTTTTATTATCTTTTGCTATTTTTCCGATTTCTTTTACTGGATTAATTGTTGCAACAGTGTTTGATGCATGTGCAACAGAAACTAATTTTGTTTTTGAATCAATTTTTTCTTCCAGTTCTTTCATATTCAGAGTAAAATCTTTATTTAATCCAACAAACTCTAATTTTACAATTCCTTTTCTTTCTAATAATTGCCATGGAACCAAATTTGCGTGGTGCTCCATTTCTGTTAACAAAATTTTGTCTCCTTTTTGAAAAAAATCTCCAATAAAAAGAGAATACATTACTGAATTGATTGCTTCAGTTGCGTTTTTTGTCAAAATAAATTCTTCTTTTTTTGCCCCGAAAAATTCTGAAAGCTTGTCATGTGCTTTTTCATATTTTATTGAAGCTTCTTCGCTTAGTTTATGTATTCCTCTGTGGATGTTTGCAGTTCCTTCTGAATAGTATTCATTTACTGCATCAATTACAATTTGAGGTTTTAAAGAGGTTGCTGCATTATCAAAATAAATCACTTTTTTCCCGTCAACTTCTCTGTTTAATACTGGAAAATCCTTTCTTAACTCCTGCATTCACGCACCTTTTTATACTTGAAAGATTTAATTATTTACCTGCAATAAATAGTTAAATTTAAGTGATTTGAAATGAAGTTAGACTCTCATTTGCATTCTTTTCGCTCTCGCGATTCAACTAATATGCCTAAAACAATAATCCATCAGGCAAAAAAGCTTGAAGTGGATGTTGCAATTACAGACCATAATTCAATCCGCGCATGGAAAGAGCTTTCTTCCCTTGGGCAGAAAGCTGGAGTAAAAGTTGTTTTTGGAGAAGAAATCTTGACTTTTGATGAAGAAAAAGTTTCCGGCGACATTTTAGGATTGTTTATGAATGACTTTGTAAAACCAGGGCATTACTTGGAAGTAATTGATTCTCTGCGGGAACAGGATGCATTAATAGTAGTGCCGCATCCATTTGATTTTTTGCGGAATAATTTTTCTTATCTAAAACAGGAATTCAAAAAAGTGGATTGCATTGAATCATTTAACTCCCGTTGTTATGCTGATTCTTTTAATTCAAAAGCAAAAGCTTTTGCTTTAGCGCATTCAATTCCCCAAACCGGAGGAAGCGATGCGCATTTTCCAGATGAAATTGCAAAAGCTTTTGTTGAAATCCCAAAAGCAAATTCTTTGGAAGACGCACACAAACTTTTGAAAAAAGGAAAAGGAATTGTTTCTGGAAAAAGAAGTTCTGTAATGGTTCACGTCAAAACTTTTTTTGCAAAAAAAGGTTTTTTTAAAGCCAAAAACTTTTGACTAATTTTAAGCAAACTATTATATTATTTTAATACATTATTTGGTTATGAAAAAAACAAGAGTGCACCCCAGAAAGCCAACAGCCAATCCAAAAAGATACAGAGGATTTATAGATTTTGGTTTAGAAGCAAATGTCTGGTCTTTTGGAAAAGGATTAATCCATAAAATATTCAGGCCTAAATGGATTAAAAAAAAATATGTGATGGAAGGAAAACTGCGATGGATTAACACTTCTTCTTTAAAGCGTTTTCCTCCTGAAGCATGGGAAAAAATTACTTTGCTTTTGGCAAACCATTCAGTGGATGTTTTAAGGACAGCAAAAAGTTTGGGCATCCCTGCCCCAAAGAAATTTAAGGCAGTCTGTGTTAAAGGAAAAAAAGGATATTATTGGGTTGTTGAAATGAGTGATTTAAGGAAAAAAGGAACAGTTCTTCTTGAAGGAAGCGACCTGCACAGCTTTAATAGAAAAAATCCAATAAAAAATTTTCAACAACTTAGCAAATTAATGGTTGAATACAGAGAAAAAATGTGGAAAAAAGGTTTTTATTATGCTGACTCTCATTATTCAAACGGAGAGTGGCTAATAAGAATAAACAAGAAGACAGGAATTGGAGAACTGTTTTTGGTTGATGCAACAAACTTTGAAGCTTATTACCCGCAAAAGCCTGTTCAAAAAAAAGGCAAGCCTAATAGCCATTAACTTTATATATAACAACGCAGTTTTTTTATTGCAGAATTCGGTGACAAGATGAATCTAGTGAACTACTTAAAAGTCTTCAGAGAAATAAAAGACAACAAGCCATTAGATGTTTTTTTGTTGGCAGAAAAAACTAATTTAAGCGTAAAAGAAATCAAACGCGCGGTAAGGTATTTGAAAGCTTCTGAAATGATTGATGAAGTTAACTCTAAAGTAAAAGTTAATATTGTTCGATTCAGTGAAGTAAGCTGAATCCAGAAAAGTTAATGTTAAAAGCTTTAACAAAGAAAGTTTTTTTATGGATTCAATTTCTTTTAATGATTTTTTAAAGCTGGATTTGCGTACAGCAAAAATAATTGAAGTTAAAGATGTAGAAGGAAAAGACAAGCTCTACAAACTCATAGTGGATTTAGGTAGCGAAAAAAGAACTTTAGTTGCAGGGCTGAAAGAATTTTATTCAAAAGAAGAGCTTACAGGAAAGACTATTGTGGTGCTGGTAAACTTAGAACCAAAAAAACTTGCCGGAATCGAATCGCAGGGAATGCTTTTGGCAGCAGAAACAAAAGAAAAAGTTGCTTTAGTAATTCTTGATAAAGAGCTTCCGATTGGTTCAAAAGTTCATTAGATTATTTTTTGCTGAAAACCAATCTGACAGGCTGGTGTGTTGATTCTATTTTGTTAGCTAGTTTTGTTATTCCATCCCCTGGTTGCCCCCATTTCTTTCTGGCCCAGCGATGAATTTCTATTTCAGCTAAGTTTTCTCTTAAGTCAGTTGTTTTTGCTTGTTCTGCTCTGGTAATCCACTGCTGACCTTTAAGTTTAAATCCAATCCTTTTTGCTTGTTCTATTATCCAATTTATATTTTGGTAGTAATCTGAAACATAAAAAGAACCATTTGGCGTTAAAACTCTGTGGATTTGTTTTATTATTGCAGTTGTTGTAGCTCTTTCGTCTGCTGCTTTATCATAATGAGTGGGACCGCCAACATCTATTGGACCAGAAGATACTTTTATATTTGAATGAACTCCGGCAAGCAGATAATCAACATTAATGTTTTCAACTGAAGCGCTTTTTCTTTTACTTAATTTTTTCAAAGCTTCTGTATAAAATATTTTCAGATTTTTTCCAATGATTCTTCTCAACTTTCCTTTTCTGCTTTTTATTCCACTGGGTTCTTTTAATTCTATTCCAACCAGTTTTTTATTTTTCCATCTTCTTTTTTTTGCCATTGCTTTTAATCTTCTTGCATCTCCGCAAAAAATGTCCAGAAAGTGAATTTTTTTCTGAGTTTTTGGTTTTATTGAAAGTCTGGCAGGCATAAAAGAAGGATGTTTTCAAACTTTAAAAAGATTCTTACTAAAACAGGCAAAATAATTAAATAGCCTGCGTTGATTGTCGTTTGTTTGGATTTAAAAATATTTTGATTTACTTTTTTTATCGGTTTTTCATAATTTTTATGAAGATTTTGGGGGGAATTTTCTTATGGCTGAATTTGCATATGATGAAATCGGACCAGAAAAGGTTTTATATGTCTATAATCCAAAAGAAGGAATGAAAGGTTTTGTTGTAATAGACAACACTGCTTTTGGGCCAGGAAAAGGCGGGACAAGAATGACTCCTGGTGTTACCTCAGAAGAGGTTTTCAGGTTAGCAAGGACAATGACTTTAAAGAATGCTTTAGCAGACCTGCCTTTTGGCGGGGCAAAATCTGGTATTGTAGCTGACCCAAGAAAAATTACTCCAGAAAAGAAAGCAGCAATAGTTGAAGCTTTTGCTGAAGCATTAAAAGTTGTTTCTCCAGAACAATATGTTTCTGCTCCAGACATTAATATGGGAGAAAAAGAAATGCAGATTTATGCTGAAACAAACGGAAGCATGAAATCTGTTACAGGAAAGCCTGCTTCAATGGGAGGCCTTCCGCATGAACTGGGTTCAACCGGCTATGGAGTGTTTTTGGCTGCAAAGGTTGCAGCAGAATTCGCTGGAATTGATTTAACTAAATCAAAAATTGCAATAGAAGGTTTTGGAAATGTCGGTTCTTTTGTTGCAAAATTCCTGCATAAAGAAGGAGCAACAATCCATGCTGTTTCAGACATCAATGGAGCAATCTATAATGAAAAAGGATTAGATTATGAAAAACTGGTTAAAGTAAGTGAAGAAACAGGAACAATCTATAGATATGGAGATGCAAAAAAAATGTATGACAGGGAATTGTTTGAACTGCCTGTGGATGTATTGATTACTGCTGCAGTTCCAAATGTAATCAAATCAGATAATGTAAACAAAGTAAAAGCCAAACTGCTTGTAGAGGGAAGCAATATTCCGATGAAAACCCATATTGAAAGAGTTTTGCATGAAAGAAACGTTTTAGTTGTTCCAGACTTTGTTGCAAACGCCGGCGGAGTAATTTCTTCTTATGTTGAATACATTGGCGGAACAAAAGAAGAAATGTTCAAAACAGTAAAAGAAAAAATAGAGAAAAACACCAAAACTGTGCTGGAAAAAGCAAGAGATGAAAAAACTTATCCAAGGCATGCTGCAAGAGAAATTGCTTTGGACAGGGTAAAAGAGCAGTGCAGGAAATGCGGAAAACTTTAAAGCAAAAGAATAAAAATGAGAAAAGATATAATGCAGAGGGATTCACAGGCCAGCCAGTTAGGTTAAGCAGAAAAAATAAAATAAATGCTAAAAGAAGACCGGGAGTAAGCCCGTCACTCAGGCGTTATTTTGATGGAAAGGAGTATAAAGTTTTGAAAGGACAATATGGTCGTGCAGAACAAGCTGGAAGACCAGATTCACAGTTGGTCTTTAATCATAGAACTAAAAAAGGAACTCCAGCTGACAGGCGTTAAAGCTATACTAAAACGCTAAGAATATAAGGCAGTGCAATAACTACCCCGATTGTCGCACCGATATTTGTAAGCGCAGTTACTAACAGGATTTTTGTGACTTTGTTTGAATAAAAACTTCCAATAGAATCAAGCTTGTTTAAGGATTCAAAGTCTTTTACTTTAGGGGAATTGAATTTTATTTCTGATGCTCCTGCAAACCAGCCTGCTGCAAGTGCAGGGTGCAGTGTTGTAAGGGGAGCAACAAAAAACGCCACTAAAATTGAAACCGGATGCGCTCTTGCAATTAATGCTCCGAGCGCAGAAAACACGCCGGTAATTAAAATCCATAAAAGGATTAATTCAAGCGAAGCAGTCACTCCTTTATTGTAAAAAGCAAATGCAAGGAAAACAATAAAGATTGCGGGGATGGAATATTTCAGAAAAGCTCCAAGCAAAGATTTTTTCTTTGGAACAACCATTAAAGGCCTTAAGTCAATTTTTTCTTTTAATCCTTGTTTTATTCCTTCTAAATGCCCTGCTCCGACTACTGCAACAATTTTTTTTGATTTAGACTGAAGGATTCTGTTTGCAATAAATAAATCTCTTTCATCCACAAGAACTTTTTTCACTGTAGGGGCAATGTCAGACAATTCTTTCATTAACTCTGTCATTACATCCTGTTGTTTTAGTGATTCAATTTTTTCTTTTGTTAATTGCTCTTGTTCAGAAAAAAAACCTGAAACAATATGAAATAAAATCTTGATTTTTTCGCGGAGTCCGGTGAAAGCCAGAGCTCTTTTGAGTGTAACCTGCACATCTCTGTCAAGCAGTTCAATTGCAAGCTGTTTTTCTTTTGCTATTTTATATGCTGCAATCATTTCTGCGCCGGGCTTTACTCCAAGTTCTTGTCCTAATTTGCGCTGCATATTTGAGAGCATTAAATTAATCAAAAACAAATAAGTTTTGCCTGTTTTAACTATATGAGAGACATTAGTGTTCTGCCATTTATTGCCTGACTGCAATTGTTTGAATCTCTGGTAATCGAGTTCTATTCCAACTGAATCTGGTTTTTCTTTTTCTATTGTTTCTTTTACTAATTCAACGCTTTTCTCTGAAATATGCGCTGTTCCAATAAGAACAATCTCTTTGTCTGCAGATTTAATTTTTTCTACTGTCATCAAAGAAATAAAGAAAGCAAATTTAATAATAAGAATTGTTTTTAATTAAAGGTAATCATAGCTTAAATAAAAAACCCATCTGCTGTTTTCTATTCCTGTAATCATGGGATATAATTGTGGAATTCTCTTAATTAACTTGTCTGATTTCAATTTCCTGAAATTTCTTCTTAATTGGTTGAATGCCATAACCATTTTGTTTCTGAGTTCAGGGCGAGAAGAATATATTTCTTCGTATTTGTCTTCAATTAATTCCATGACTAAATAGTTTCCGATTCTTCCATAGATTTTTGGGCTTCTGAGAATATAAGAATCTGTATTAATTGCTTTTTGTCTTGCGGATTTCTGGTGTTCAAGAAAAGAATTTCTTAATTCCTGAAAATTGAATCCTTCATCTTGGTTTCCTTTTGTATCTTTGATTATAACTCTTTTGCCGTTATATTTGCAAACTCTTATTTGAGGATTATAATCTTGTAATTTGGGAAGGGAATCAAAAAATTTTTCATTTAATTTTTTTTGAAGTATTTTAAGCATTGTTTTTCTATTTTTTTGTGGAATAAGATGACGCTTAAATAAAGGGTTTCCTCTGATTCTGAATCTGTGTTTTTTTTTCGGGTTTTCCATTTAAGAATGTTTATATGAAAAAGTTGTATTTAAGTGTTATGCAGGAATTTGGCTTATTTTAAAACTGGTTTTTTGAAAACCTTTAAAAAAAAATCTAGACATACAGAGTTGATGCAGTCTGAATTTTTTTTGATAGTGTTTTTTGTTTTCCTTTTGCCGTGGTTTATGCATATGCAAATGGAAAAAATCTTTAAGGTCTGTTTAGTGCTGGCTATTTTTTGCCTTGGTTTTGGCGTTTTCTAATTTAAGCAGTTACAGGGCTTTTATATTTTATGTTTTGTATTGCGATTGTAGCAGGAATTTCTGTTTTTTTGATTGGAAGAAGGATTTTGATTAATATTGTGCCTTTTTTTGAAATAAAAGAAATAGAAGCTTTCTCTATTTTTTTCAGGCTTTCTTTAGAGATTTTTTTGTTGGTCAGTTCACTTAAATATTTTGAAGCTTCAAATATTTCTAATCCTACAACTTCTCCTTTTTTCTCTAAATCCACTATCAATTCTCCTAACTCAATGCTTCCTTTGGATTTCTTGTTTTCATTATACAAGTAAAGCAGATCTTCTTCAAAATCATAATCCAGCTTAAATTTATTTTGCATATTTTTCAGCTTCCCATAAAAATTAAACAAACTGGCTTAATAACCTTTTGAAGCTTGTCTGCCGGTTATTTTCGCCTTATAGCAAGATGCTGATTTTATATATTATTTATATACTTTTTGTATTTTTTTGGGATAGGTTTATATAGGAGTTTAACTAAAATAGTTCTGGTTGATGTAAAATGCCGTTTGGAATTAAGTTTGCCGGAAAAACTGAGATTGAGCCTGGAAGCATTGAAGAAGAAGAATTAGAGGATATGCGGGACAGGAAATTAAGAAAAAAGCTTAAAGAAAAAATTGAGTTTCTTCCAGTTAGTGTTGACAGGTTTGATAAATTTTTGGATGCAGGCGGAATTGAAAGAGGCTCTACTATTTTGATTTCAGGGGGTTGCGGAACAGGAAAAAGCACTTTTTGCATGCAGTCAATCTATCACGGATTATTAAAAGGAGAAAAAGCAGTTTATATTTTGTTTGAAGAGTCAGCAGAAAAGCTGAAAAGGCATATGAAAAACAATTATGGATGGAATCTGGAAAAATTTGAAAAAGAAGAAAGATTTGCAATGCTGAAAATCAATCCATTTAAAATTGCAAGAAGTGTTGAAGCTTCTTTGCTAAAGCAGAGAAGAGCTTTATTGGTTCAGGTTGAACAATTAGAACTGCCTTTTGTTCCGGATAAAATTGCAGTTGATTCTTTGTCTTCTTTGAGTGTTGCTTTTATGGGCAACTCAGAAAACTACAGGTATTACATCAAACACATGTTTGATTCTCTGAATCAGTATGATTCAGTTAATTTTATTATTTCTGAAACAGAACAAGACCCTGGAATTTATTCAAGGACTGGAATAGAAGAATTCCTAGGCGACGGGGTAATAGTTCTTTACAATGTAAAATCCGGCAATATTAGAAGAAGGGCAATGGAAATACTGAAAATGCGTTGCTGTAACCATTCAAAAAATCTGATTCCTTATTCTATTACAGACAAAGGAATTACTTTAGAGAAAGTAAAAGACAAACCAAAATCTGAAGAAATTTTGTGGTGATATGAAAAAGTTAATTTTTTTTTCACTGGTTTTGCTTTTTTTTTTCCCTTTTGCTTATTCAGAAGAATTTTCTCTTTGGAGTTTTGCTGTTTGTGACAATGATGGGATGTGTGATTCAGGTGAAGATAAATGCACTTGTTCTAATGACTGCGGGGAATGCACTGGAGATGTTCCAAATGAATCCTGTAAAGAATACAGTTGTTTAACCGGCTTGTGCAGGGCACAAATAAAATATTACTGCTGCGGAAACCATATCTGTGAATCTGGAGAAGATTTTTCCAACTGTGAAGCAGACTGTGCGCCGACAGAACTGACTGCTGAACTCCTTGAACCTGCTGATGAAAATGTTTTTATGAGAGGAGATGAAATTACTTTCAGGGCAAAAGTTAAGGCAGACGGCATTGCTGCAAAAAATGCAAATGTAAGGGTAAGGACTTTTGCAGGGGACATTCCAATGTATGATGACGGAAACCATTCAGACGCCAAAGCAAATGATGGAATTTATGGAGTGAGTTTTCTTGTTTCAGAGCTTACAGGAAAAGATGATTATTCTTCAGAGATTTACGCAGAAAAATTAGGAGTTACCACAATAGAGGTTTTTACTGTAAAAGTTGACCCTTCTCTGGAAATGGATTTTTCTGTTGACAAAAATAATGTTGTTTTAGGGAACATTATTTTTTTGGAGGGAACTTTGCTGAAAAGAGGAAAGCCTGTTTCAGCGATTATTACTTTAAAGGCTTTAAATAAAGGGGAAAAAATTTTTGAATCCAAAACCAGGTCAGATGAAAACGGCTTTTTTTCTTTTGAGCAGAGAACAAGCTTAATCTATCCTGAAGGAAAATGGCATTTAGAGGTTTCTGGTTCAGACAATTATGCAAATGAAGGTTTAATGGAAAAATCTGTTTTGGTCAGCAAGGAAGCAGGAACAATTTTTATGGACGTGGCTTTTTCTTCTGATTACGATGAACTTTATAACAGAGGCCAGGAGTTAAAGATTTTAGCTGATGTTTCATTCGATGAAGAACCAGTAGATAATGCTGAAGTTAAAGCTCTGCTTCCAAACGGAAAAGAAGCTGAATTAAAAATGGTTTCTTTAGGCAAGTATTCTCTTTCTTATATGCTTCCTTTTGATTTTCCTTTAGGGGAACAAACTATTCTGATTAATGCAAAAAAAACAATTGGCTCTGTTAAATATGGCGGTTCAAATAAACTGAATATTACAATTGATAATGCAAAGATTAATGCAGAACTGCTTGAGCCAAAAAAACAAATAGTGGCTTTAGGGGAAGAGCTTAATTTCAGGCTGAAACTTAATTATGCAAACGGAAATCCTTTAAGCAATGCAACGGTTTTTGTTAAAATAAACGATGAAACAATTGCTGTAACAGAAAAAGAGAAGGGAATATTTTATTTTTCTTATATTGTTGTAAATGAAAAGTTTTCTGAAGCAAGGCAGCTGCTTTTGACAGTAGAGGCAGTTGATTCATATAACAACAGTGTTTCTTTCAGTGAATTATTTGAGGTTACAGGAGAATTAACTTTAGAGTATTATTTCAGGGAAAACCCTTTGCTGTTTCTTTCAGTGATTTTCTCTTTTGTTTTCATAATCCTTGTATTGATTATTTTAAGGAAAAGAATGAATAAACTGGGTTCTTTGAACAGAAGAAAAAAAGAGCTTGAAAGGCTTAAAAGCGATTTACAGGAAAAATATTTTAATTTAGGTTCAATAAGCAATGAACAATATTATTCTTTGCTTTCCCAGTACAGCACTGAATTAAGAGACATTGAATCTGCAATTGAAGCTTTCAAGAAAGCTTCAGAAGAAAAAGGAGAAGAAATTCAGGAAGCAGAAGAAGAAAGTGATGTTTTTGGAAAAAAAGAAACTTTTTTTGATGACAAGGAAATGCGTTCAATGTTTAAAGTAAAAGGAAAAGAAAAAAGCCATGTTTATGAAGAAGAAGAAGTTCCAGGCTTGTTTTCTTTTCCAAAAACACCTTTTTCAAAAAAAGGTGTAACAAAAACTTCTGACCAAAAAACACAAACAGAATCTTCTTCAAAAAAAGGTGTAACAAAACAACCTTCAAATCTTTTAGAAAAAGATTTATCAAAACAAAAGCTTGACCAAAAAACCGTTGAAAAAAAAGATGTAAAAAAACAACCTTTTTTAGAAAAAAAGCTTGAGCAAAAAAAGGAAGAAAAAGAAGAAAAGAAAACAGTTAAGGAAAAAAAAGAGGATGACTTGTGGGAGTGATTTAATGAAAAAAATATTGTTTTTGCTTTTCTTTTTGTTTTTGTTTTCTTTTGTTTTTTCTTTATCTTTTGAATTGTCTCAGGGAAGTTTTACTAAAGGAGAATTTTTTGATGTTAATGGCTTTTCTTCCGGAAGCGTGAATATTTTTGTTTCTGCTTTTCCTGGGGAAAAAAAGGTTTTTGAGGCTGTAGTCCAGCCAGATGAAAACAATTTTTTCTTTTTCAGGCGTTTTATTCCCTGTACTGATCCTTTAGGGGACTGGACGATTTCTTTTTTTGACTCAAATGAAACTATAGAAAAAATGTTTAATGTGAAAAGCTCTGTTAAATGCGAGTATTTAAGGGTTAATTTTATTGACCCTTCAAGTTCTTCTTATTATAGAACCGAAAAATTTGATGTAAGAGTTAAAATAACTGATGCAGGAAAAAATGTAGAAAATGCAGAAGCTTATTTTTGGGATTTTAACGGAAACAAAAAACGCCTGTATAATCAGGGAAATGGAATTTATTTCTTTGAAGACATCGGGATCCCGGTTGATGCAGAAATAAAAGAATTTGAATTAATGGTTACTGCGGTTTCCGGAACCAAAGAAAAAAACGGCGGAAGCAATAAAGTTTCTTTTGAGGTCAGAAGCGTTCCGATAACTCTTGAAGTAATAAAGCCTGCTGTAAGGGAATTTAATTTTGGACAGTCTTTGGAAATAATAGTAAAGCCTGTTTATCCTGATGGCAGTCTTGCTTTTGATGCAGTGGTTAGAGCAGAATACAACAGCGAAAAATATACGTTAAAAGAAAAAGAAAACGGAGAGCATTACATTATAATTGCTACAGAGGATTTGAATGCAGAAATTTTTTATGTAAACCTTTTAGTTGAAGATGCTTTTGGAAACACAGGAAGCCTTTCTTTAAACCTTGAACCAAAAGGCCATCTTTATTATATTATTGCACAGAATGCAATTGTTTATGTTTTTCCGGTTTTATTTATAATTTATGTGATTTTTGTTTCTTTCAAAGAAGGAAGGACTTTTGTTAACAGGCTTTTGCTTAAAAGAAAAAGAAAAAAGCTGTTGATTTTAATGAAAAAACTGCAGGATGATTATTTTAACAAACAGCTTATTGCAAGAACTGTTTATTTAGAGCAGTATGATGATTATAAACATGAATTGGATGGAATAGAACAAAAAATATATTCGCTGGAGAAAAAACAGGAAATAAGGTGAAAAAAGGTTTAGGAAAAATTTATTAATTTCAAAACAGAATAATAGGTGGTGTATATGAAAAATATGAAAAATATGAACAAAAAATTTTTTCTGGTTGCGTTTCTTTTTTTGATTTCAAATGCTTTTGCTTTGGTAGAGGTTTCTGGAACAAGCATTTATGCTCCTTTGAATATCACTTCTTCTTATAATACTCCTTTTTCTGCAGGAGAAGAAGTTCCGGTGAAGTTTTCTTATAATTATTCTTGTCCGCAAAGTTACACTATTGACATATACAAAGATAATGATCTTTCAAATTCAATATGCACTAAGAGAGTGTCTGGAATGGGCTGGATTGTTTCAAACACTTATTCTGGACTAATCTGCACAAGTACTTCTGATTCAGATGTAATTGAAGATGTATGCGGAATTTCTGCTGATGCAAAAGACGGTTCTTATACCCTTCATGTAATGCTGTTTGACATAAATGATAAGCCTGCTGTATTTCAGTCTAAAGTCGGAGCATTACAGGTTGCCACAAACAAGCCTGATTTGAGTATTTCTTCAGTTCAGTTTCCTGAAGAAAACTTTTTAGGAGATGAAATTCCTGTTAAGGTAAGTGTTTTGAATTCTGGTTTAAGGGATTCCGGTTCTTTTAATACAGCTTTATATATCAATTACCTTCCTGAATTAATTCCTATTTCTGAGGAAAGCATAATCCAGTTTGAAGGTTCTTCTCCGGGAAAAATTCTTGCAGGAGAAAAAAAGGTTGTTTCTTTGCTGCAGAATTCTTCTGCAGAAGTTGAATTTTTTGTTGATTCTTCTCTTTTGTTTCCAGGAGAATACTTTTTTGAAGCATTGGTTGATTCTTCTTTTTCTGTAGAAGAACAAAATGAAAACAACAATTTAGTTCAGGAGAATCTTTTGCTTTCAGCTTATTCTGATTATCCTGATTTAGTTATTATTTCTCTTGATTTTCTTTCTTCAATAGAGCAGGATGAAAGCATTCCTGTTTCAGCAAAAATAAAAAACAATGGTCTGGAAAATGTTTCAGAAAATTTTATTGTTTCAGTTTATGATTCTGAAGGAAAAGTTTTGGGTTCAAAAATTGTTTATGGATTGGATTCAGGAGAAGAAAAAACAGTTTCTTTTTCTTTTTCTTCTTCTGGTTTCAGCGGGCAGACAGACTTTTCTGTTTCAGTTGACAGAGTAAATTCAGTTATTGAACTTTCAAAAGAAAACAATTTAGAAAATTTTTCTTTTAATGTTGTTTCAGATAATCCTGTTCTTTTAGAGAAATGCTTTAACAACATGGACGATGATTCAGATGGCTTGATTGATGAAGGGTGTAAACCGGATTATTCAGTTGAATTAAAAAATTACCTTGTTTCTTCTTCTGGAGAAAAAATTTTTCCGATGTTTGATGTTTCGGGTAAAAGCAAATACAGGCTTGATTCCCTCCAACTGCCTTCTTTTTTTGTTGTTCCGTTTGATTTGGGTGTAAAATTAGGGGAAAACAAGGATTCTTTCTCTGAATTCAGCAATAAAGAATTTTGTGTTTACATTTCAGAAAAAAACAGAAACAATGAATTAATCTTTGTTTTTTCAGCTGACCCAAAAGGGCTTTCACTTTCAGCTCAAGATTCTTTTTTGGATTTCATTGATTTTTATCAGACTTCTTTTTCTTATTCCTGGACTTTAAATGGGCAAAAAAAAGAACTGCCTGAATCTTATCTGGCTTCTCTTTATTCCTGGACTTTTTCTTCAAAAGAAAATTCAGGTTTTTATTTTAACCCAAAACTTTTGGGTTTTGATTCAGGAGAATTTGAGATTTCAGTAACTTCAGACTGTTACGGTCTGGATAATGATGCAGACACTTCAAATGATTTTGATTCATTGAAAGTAAAAGTTGTTTCAAAAGAAAAAGATAATGGAATAGATGACGATGACGACGGAATAATAGATGATGGTTTTGATTTAATACTTCAGGATTTTTATTTTGATTCAAAAATCATTTTGAAAGAAGAAAATGCCAAAGCATTTTTTAAGATAAAAAACAACGGGGAATTTGTTTCTCCTCAGGTAAAATTAAGTTTGTTTAGTGAAGAACCAGCAGAAAGAAACCTGCTTTTTTCTGAAAACATTGGTTCAATCCCTGAAGGCAAAACAAAAGAATTTTCTTTTGACCTTGGGTTTGAAATTTTTCCTGAAGTCAAGAATAAGGTAATTGCAGTTTTGGATTATGAAAACTCTTTTGCTGAATCAAATGAAAATAACAATAAACGATCCTCTATTTTATTTAAGTATTCTGAAATAGTAAGTCTGGATATAACTGAAGCAAAGTTTGACAGGGAAATTGTTTCTCCTGGCTCTGCTGTAGAATTAACTGCAAAAATAAAAAATAATGGTTTTGTTGATTCTTCAGGTTTTTTTGTTATAGTAAAAGATTCTTTTTCAAATGAAATAGTTGATTCAATTAAAGTATCAAATCTTAAAGCAGGAATAAACCTTCAGGAACTAAAAGCAAATGAAATTAAAGAAATTTTGTTTTCCAGTTCAGAGCTTGAGTTTGAAGACCTTTCAACTGTTACTTTGGCTTATGATTATATTGTTCCAGGAGATTTGATTGGAAACCGCAGTTATAATGTGTGCATTTCTTTTTCTGAAGATGGTTCAGAAATTGAACCTGAAAACTGCAAAGAAATATTTTTCTTGGTTTCCACTAAAGCAGATTTGACTGTTAATTACTTGAAACCGATTAATAATTTGTCGGTTGATTTAGGCGAGGAAGTGCTGCTTGAATTGGAAATGCAAAACAAAGGGGTTTTAGATGCAGAAAACTTTTCAATTGAAGTATATTACTATGATCATAAAAACTCAAAACAGGTAATAAATTCAATTTCAGGCTTTTCCTTAAAAAGCGGAAGAACAGACAAAATTACTTTTGCAGTTGATTTTTTTGAAGAAATAAAAGGAAGCATTTTCGTTGAATTGGATTCATTGAATAAAATAGAAGAAGACGATGAATTAAATAACATGGTTTCAATTAACCTTTACTCTTACTTAATAGAAAAATGCTATAACAATGCAGACGATGATTTAGATGGGTTGGTGGATGAAGGCTGTCCTGAAGATAACTTTGTTTTTGTAAGCGATGATGCGCTAAAAAGCCAGTTTATTTTAGAGGTAATGCAAAAAGAGATTGTTTTAGGAAAAATGCAAAAGATTGTTTTGTATCATTCAGTTTTCGGCCCAATGGCAGAAGAAAAAATAACAGTTGTTTCTCCAAACAACGAAAAGTTTGATTTTTTCACCGGCCCTGATGGAAGCGTTAATTTTTTGGTTGAAGAAATTGGAGTGTATAAAGTAAGTTCTTCAATTAAATCAGCTTTATTTGAAGATTCTTTCAAAGTTGTTTCAGAAGAACAGGCAGAACACCCAATAATTTTTTTAGTTGCAGAATTTTTCTTTGGTTCTCCAGAGCAAACAAACCCTCTGGTTATTCCAATTGTTCTGCTTTTGTCTTTTATTGCAGCGGCTTTTGCTTATTCAAGATTCAGCAGACACTGTTTTGAATTAGGAGGCGTATTTATATTAAAACCTAATTATTGTGTTTTTGTTAGTTTGCTGATAGCATTGGTTTTCTTTTTTGTTGCACTGTGTTCCAATAAATTCTTTGGTTTGCCAGGTT
>JAFCDN010000050.1 GCA_017609625.1 Candidatus Iainarchaeum sp. | reverse complement strand
TCAACCGCTAAAAACTGCCTGACAGCGTTTACTTTTTTGGTCATGTCTGACCTGGGGCGTTTTACACTCTAATCTAAATATAGAAAACCGAAACCTTGAAATACTACTTAAAACTACAATAAACACATGAAGAAATTTTTATTGATTGCATTGATTGGGTTGGCATTAATTTTAAGCGGATGCAGTGAATTTGGTGTTAAAGATTGTGGAACAGATTTAGGCTGTTTTAAGGAAAGTTTAAAGAATGGAGAAAAAGCTAAAGTTAAGTTTACTGAAACTGTTGAACTAACTCATTTGCTTTGTTTGTGTGGGCATAGAACAATCGAGAATACTGAAGCAAGAATTATTGAATGTGAAGAATCTACTTGTGAAGTAAATTTTACAAATATTGAATATTGGGATGATATGGACTATGAGAATGATGGCACAGAAATACGTAATCAATGGAAATACGCAAAATGCATTCTTTATAGGAACTCAGGCGCTTTTGAATTAGCAGCACTTGACTGTGAAAAAACAACTTAATTTATTCTGTTAGCATTAAATTTCTTTTATTTAACTTTGACTTTAGGCGTTTTAATAAAAAGCATTTGAATTTTTTGATTAAATCAAAAGATTTAATAATAACAGTGCGTTAATCTTAGCATGAAAAACAAACAAATAATTTTTGTTTTATTTTTTTTCTTTTTTGTTTTATTTTTTTCTAATCCAGTTTTTGCTGAGACAGCTTCAGAGAGTGCTTGTTATAAACAGTGTTTATATGATGCAGGCTGGCGGGAAGATGAACCTTGGCTTGGTTCAATAAATCTTCACCCTGCATGCACAGCAAGATGCTGTGAAGGGTTTTGCTGCAGTAGATGTTATAAGCAATGCAAAGCTGAGGGGAATCTTTCATTTGCTTGCACTGATAGTTGTGAATGGCATTGTTTTAAGGATATAACTGAGCCTTGCAGGGACTCCTGTCAAGCAAAAGATCCTAACTCTGATTTTTTTATGGTTGACGGAGAATGCAGCTGCATGTGTAAAAATGGTTTTCATAATTCTGGAGGATCTTGTGTTGACGGAAAAAAACCAGCAAATGAAGACTGCCTTACTAATTATGAATGCGGTGACGGACTTCTTTGTTTTGATGAAAAATGTGTTTCTTCTGAAGGAGCTGACTGCAAGCACGACAATCAGTGCGGTACAGGAGCAAAATGCATTGATAAAGTTTGTGTGCTTCAATTTGAAGATAAAGATAAATGCAAAACTAAAGATGACTGCAAAGAAGGAGAAAAATGTGAAAACGAAAAATGTGTTTCTGAAACTTTAGGCTTGTCAATTCAGATAAGCAAAACAGAAGTTTTGTTAAAAGAAGGCCAGCAGGTTGTAATTACAGCAACTGTTTCTGGACCAAAAAGAGCAAGCGTTACTTTTGATATTAATGACCCGGATTTTTTGTTTTCTCAGGGAAAACTTACAAAAACAAAATCAATTGATGATTCAGGAAAAGCACAGGCAACAATTAATTTCCCTGCTTTTAATAAAATAAAGATTGAAAAAAGAGATTATCTTCCTTATAGCATGGCAGTAACTGTTACTGCTTCAAGCGGAGACCAAAAAGCAACTGCAAGCGGAAACATTACTTTGCTTTCTCCTGCCCCAAAAATTACTTCAGTTAAGATTAAGCCGACTCCAGTTAAAGCTTATGGAGAGTATTTGATTTCAGTTGAAATTGAAGACCCAGACAGCAGTGAATTCCAGTATTATTTGTATTCAATTCAGGGAGAGCTTTCAAGTTTAAATGATTCAGCAGGAGCAAGCAGAGCAGATAGACTAATTGAAGATTCATCAAGCAAAAATTTTTCTGCAAACTATTTTTCTGATGAAATTGGATTTAATGCAAATGAAATTTTGATGGCTCAAGAAATGGAGGGAACATTAAAAGGCGGAGCAAAAAGCCTTGGCTTTAGTGCAGCAAAATATGGAGGAGAAAAACTGGCAGAAAAAACATTTAAAAGCAAGTTCTTTTTATTGCTTCAGAAAAGAGGCGCAAAATATGTTCCTGTAATTGGAACAGTAAAAACTTTGTATGGAATGTGGGGAAATATGCAGAGTTCAGGTCAAAAATTTGTTGATTTACTTGGTTCAGCTAACTGGAAAGAAGGAATTTACAGAGGATTGGATTTAACTGCTGAAGGAGTTAAGTTTACTGCAGGAGCAGTGGATTTGATTTTTGGTGAAGTGCCGGTAATAGGAAATTTAGCTGACTTAACTCAGGATTCAATTGACATGGCTGTATCAGCAGGTCAAGGCTATTTAAAGCAGTTAGCTGAAGAAGAAAGATTTGATGCATCAGAGTTAAGAGAAACACCGAATTTTGTTACAATTAAAGTAAGAGATAAAGACGGCTTTATGGATACAGAAACATTAACTTTTGAATTAGAATATTATTGGGTGAATAATTGATGAAAAAATTTTTGTTTTTGCTTTTGTTTTTGATTTTTTTCTCTTTTGTTTCAGCTGATTCTCCAGAAGAAGCAATAGAAAAATATTATTCCAGTTCTGCTTCAGAAAATTTAGATGAATTTTTTTCTGTAACAGATTTAACCGGATTAACTGAAGAAGATATTGCTTTAGAGAAAAGAATTGTAGAGTTAATGTGGAATACAATTGATGAACAAACTTATTCTATTACAGAAAAAAAAACAGTGATAGATAAAGCAGGAGAAAATGCTTTAGTGCAGTTCAAATTAAGTGCAAGCTATAAAAACATAAAAACAGCAGAAGAAACTTCATTTACAGACATGGCTTATATTGCTTTGCTGTCAAAACAAGAAAACTGGAAAGTAGTTTTTTCTATTCCAATAAAGGAGTATTTAGAGTTAAGGGAAAGAACAGTTGAAATGAAAGCAATAGAAGAAGAAGCACAGACTTTAATTGACGATAACCCAAAAGAAGACGGAAAAGTTTTAATTGATGGAAAGCCTTGGGATGAAAATGGAAACGGAGACATAACAGACTTTTCTTTGCTTGGATTAATTGATTTAGCAATACTTGGAGTTGAAATCATAATCGGAATACTTGTATTGCTTTTGATTATTTCTTTTTTCAAAGGAAAAAAAGGCGGTTCAAGCCAGCAGCATGTTGTAGTTAATGTTAATGCACCAAAAGAAGACAAATCAGCTAAAGATAAATCTGCTAAAGATAAACCTGTTGAAGGAACAAAACCCAAAGAGAAACCAGCGCCAGCAGCACAAAAAAAAGAACGCAGTGATGCAATGAAGATTTTAAGGAAAAGATTTGCTTCAGGTGAAATAACAAAAAAAGAATTTGATGAAATGAAAAAATCTTTAGGGGATTAAATGGGAAAAGTGTTTTTGATTGTTTTAATTGTTTTTTTTCTAGTAATTTTAGGCGGCTTGTTTGTTGTAAGAGGAGTAGTAGAAGAAGTGGAAAAACAGGGTTTAGGGCTTTCAGCTTTAGATCAGTTAAGCGGAGGAACAGATAATACAAACAATCAAACCTCTAATGATCCAAATGACCCTCATGCTTGGTATGATGGTCAAGATCCGCCACCTCAAAATGATCCCCCTGCTAATAATGATGGAAGCGATGTTACTACAAAAGAAGCAACAGAAGCATATCAGGATTATATTGCTGCATATAATAAGTTAACTGATTTAATGTCTCAGGGTAAAGGCGACACCCCTGAAGCAGACCAGGCATATGCAGATTATCTTGAAGCAAAAGAAAATTATGAAACAATAGCCAAGCAGCTTAAATGAAAATTTTTTAAAATAAAAATAAAAAAAAGAAATAGTTGGAGGCGATTATCCTAAGTCGTCATCCAAATCTTTTAATGTGCCGCTTAATCCTTCTAGGTCATCTCCGATTTCTGCTGTTTTATCTGATGCGTCTTCGTCTGATTTGATTTTTTCATCGTCTTTTTCTATTGGCGGCGGAGTTGGGTCTTGAAAGCATCCTGTTAAGGAAACAATCAAAACTAAAATTAAAAAAACTGCAATAACTTTTTTCATTTTCATTACCTCCATTTAATTCCCATAACCATATTTCCAGTCATTGGACTATATGATTTTGCTTGTTCTTCGTTTTTCACCGGGCAAGTAATATATTTGTTTCCTTGTGCATCAAATGTTTCTTTGCATCCTTCAACATCTTTTCCAAGGTCTTCTTTATATTCTCCGTAATCTCTGCTATCATAATCCCTATAATCATCTCTTTCTTCAATTGCTCTTGATTGTATCTTTGCTGATGTCATTAATTCAACCATTGAACCTTCACATATTTGCTCCATTTTTTGCGGACCAACCTCTGAATCAATATAATACGGGTCTCTGCATATCATTGAAAGAGTTTTTCCTTCAAATTCTGCTGTAACTTTCATAACACATTTTCCGTCTTCTATTCCTATGACTTCTGCATAGGTTTTATTTTCAGCTCCAGAACTGTCTATATGAATGAATTTTACAGGATTGCATATTGCATAGCTTTTCTGGAAGCACTTTTCATCTGCTCCGCAGTCTCCTTCAGTTTGTGTTGTTCTTGCTTCTTTTTCTCCAAGAATTACAAACAATATGTCTTTCAGTTTTTCCCTGATTCCTTTAATAGCATTTTTTATTTCCATTAAGCTCCCTTCATCCATGTTGTCTGCATTTGCTTTTATTTTATTTTTTATTCCTTCTATTTCATCTTCAATAGAAGCAAACATTGAAGCAGCTTTTTCAAATCTTTGTGCGCTATCTGTATCTCCTTTTTCTCTATAATATTCTGCAATTGAATTTATTTTCCTTCTTACTTTTTCTAACTGGATTTTCAGGTCTTCCAGTTTTAATGCAATTGAAAGAAGTCTTGTTACATCAGGAATTTCATCTATTTCATCATATTCAAATCTCCTGTCTCCTCTTCTGTTGCATGTTGCAAATATAACACAATCTCCGTCTCTCTTTACAATCAATTCCCCTCCTTCCATTTCACATCTCTCAAATGCTTCTTTAGGAACGTCTTTACAATATTGGTCTCTTTCTCCTTCCATAATACATACTGGTTTTGGACAACCCATGTCATTGAATTCTTTTATTAGTTCTCCGCCTTTTTCATTGCATTCTCTTCTTATTCTTTCAATTTCTTCAAAGTCAAAGAAAGGGCATTCATCTCTTCTGGGCTCTCCTGCACAATGAACATATTCGCATCCATTAAAGCTGTATTCAATTATTGGGTTTAATCCCTGCTCTGTGCATTTCTCAAATTTTTCTTTTGTTTCTTCTATGTTTGGACATTCTCCTATAAATCCTCTGCCTGAGTCTCCGAATTCACACACTGTAATTTGGCAACCCCTAAAGTCAGTGCTTTCTTTTGGAGTGCCTCTTTGCTCTAAACATCTTTGTTTGATTTCTGGTGGTTCTGGAAAGCATTCTTCCTCGCAGATTCTTCTGACAAAACCATTTGCTTCAACTATTTCTCTGCATTCTCTTTCTCTAGGCGGATCATAATAAGATGAATGACATTCTCCAAAAAGGCATCCATCACGGCCTTGCCTTAAACTAAAAATCATGTTGTTTTCTTCGCATTTCTGTTTGAGTTCTGCAAATGAATCTTTTGGAGGACAATGCTCTGGAGGCCTTACAACTGTTCCGCAGTCTTTATAACAGTTTTCTGGATTTTCTCCTATTCCGCATTTTCCATCCCCACAGACTCCTTGAACACAATCCTGCG
>JAFCDN010000049.1 GCA_017609625.1 Candidatus Iainarchaeum sp. | reverse complement strand
AAGATAAAGCTTTAGTTGCATTAAATTAGTTGTATTTCAGTTTCTGGTTTGTCTGTTTCAGTGAATGCAAAACCAATTGTTCCATGAACAATTCAAAATGCTTGTCATTCCTTTTCTTTGATAATTTGGTTAAGTTCATATACTGTTCCACAAAGCCTGCAGGAAAAGCAATTAATGGAAAGCCTTTCAGCATTAAAGTGTGGGCAAACAAGGCTCTTGCTGTTCTGGAATTGCCGTCAACAAAAGGATGGATTCTTTGGAACTCGTTGTGAAAAAAAGAAGCTATCTGAACAACTTCAAATGCTTTTAATTTTTTGTAAACATTTTGTTCATAAAAAGCAAACAATTCATTTATTTTTCTTGGAACTTCTCTCCAGTCAGCTGTCTTAAAGTCCGGATTGCCTTTTATTCTAACATTTTGTTTTCTTATTTGTCCTGCTCCTGCTTTAAGAGAATTCATTGCAGTTTCATGGAAAAACAAAACTTTCTGCAAATCCAAAGCACTTTCATCTGTGATAAATATATCTAGCGCTTTCTTATAATCTACTGTTTCCTGCATTTCCTTAAAAGTTCTTGTCTTAGCAGGAATATTTTCTTTAATCAATCTTTTAGTTTCAGACAAAGTTAAAGTGTTTCCTTCAAGTGAAAGACTCCTGTGAATAAATCTAACCTCATCATTAATGTTAATCTTTTTAGATGATTTTTTATAATTGGAAAATTCCTTTTCAATCTGAGAACTTAGTTTTTTTTCATTAACGTCTTGAAAAATTTTCTTGCATTTAACTTTAACTTTTCCTTTAAATAATTCTACTACAGTTTCTAAGAAATCAGAATAAACAATTTTTGCAGTAAAAGGTTTCTTTGATTCAACCAACAGAAAGCCATGTTTAGCCAAGAAAACTGAAATTCTTGAAACAGTTTTGTTGTCAAAAGGCAAATCACTTAAAACTGTTTTTTTCAGTCCTAATTCAATAAACTCAACTGTTTTTTCCAGAAACAATTCACTGTAGTCAATATTGTTTTTAACGCAGAAATCAATTACTTTAATGAATTTTCTTGTTCTTTCAGCTTTTTTCAGAAAATATTTGTTCTGTTTAATTTCAATTAAAGCATCTTCTTCAAGCTGTTTCAGGTGCTTATAAAATTTATTGTAATCATAAGGAGTTTTGCCTAGTTTCCTAACTAATTGTACAGTAGTTAATCCTTCATTTAAAAAAACAGGATAAAGCAAATCAAATTTTGAAACCATACTGAAATATAAGCCAAAAACCATAAAAACGTTGCTATTAAGGAACAAAATTCCATAAAAGATGGAATTTCAATCCTATATAGTATTAAAATTCTGGCTTCAGTCCGCCCATCTTTCATCATGATTCAGCGTCATCGTCAGATCATCATCAGCCGAATAAATTCTGTTAAAAACACTTTTTAATCATTTTTATTCTTTCTTTTTTTGGTGATAAAAGATGCAGTACAAAAAAGTTTCTTCAGGTTTTGTTTTACGTTTTCTTTCAAGAGAATCTCTTTCTGAAAAATTGCTTGCGTTTTGCGAAAAAGAAAAAGTTTTTTCCGGTGCACTCTATGGAATCGGAGCACTGGAAAAAGCTGAATTAGGTTTTTTTTCTTATGAAAAAAAAGCTTATGAAACAAAAGTTTTTGAAGAAGATTTGGAAGTTTTGAGTTTTGCAGGAAACATTTCCGTAAAAGAAGAAAAACCTTTTGTGCATGCACACGTTGTTTTGGGAAGAAAAGATTTTTCTTTAATTGGAGGGCATTTTGTTTCCGGGATAGTTGGCGTAACTTTAGAGCTTTTGGTTGAACCTTTAAAGAAAAAAATTGAGAGAAAAAAACAAGAAAACGGTTTATTTTTATTGGATTTGGAGTGATTTTATGGGCAGGATTAAAGCAGTGTTATTTGATCTGGACAACACTTTAATAGATTTTTTTCGGATGAAAACTGAATCATCTAATGCTGCAATTAAAGCAATGATTGATGCAGGCCTGCCGGTAAAAGAAGAAAAAGCAATAGAAATTTTGTCTGAATTATTTAAAGAATATGGAATAGAAGACCAGACAATCTTTCAGAAATTTCTTGAAAAAACAATTAAAAAAATTGATTATAAAATTTTAAGCAACGGGATTGCAGCTTACAGAAGAGTTCAGTTTGGATTTCTTTTTCCTTATCCTCATGTAAGAAGCACTTTAGTAAAATTAAAAGAAAAAAACCTTATTTTAGGGATTGTTTCTGATGCACCAAGAATGAGAGCATGGTTAAGGCTTGCAGAAATGAATATGACTCATTATTTTGATGTGGTTGTAACTTTGGATGACACTGGAAAACTAAAGCCAAGCAAAATGCCTTTTGAAAAAGCCCTGAAAGAATTAAAATTAAAGCCAGAAGAAATTCTGTTTGTCGGAGACAATCCTGAAAGAGACATTTTTGGAGCAAAAGAAGTTGGAATGAAAACCTGTCTTGCAAAATACGGGCAAAAGTTTTTTTCTAAAAAAATCAAGGCAGATTTTGAAATAAAAGACATTAATGAACTGCAGAAAATCATCTGATTTTCAGTTAGCTTTATTAATCTTAAAGCCTTTTTTCTTTTAGTGGTTAAATGGATTTAGTTAAAGAACTTAATAAAGTAAAAAAAGAAGAGATTGTTTTGATTCTTTCAGATGAAAAAAAATATCTGGAAACAAACCTGAAAATTCTGAATACTTTAACAAACAAATTAGATGAAAAAGGGATTTATGTTACAGTTAACAGGCCTTTTGACAGCCTAAATAAACTGCTGGAAAAAAACAAAATCAAAACAAAAAACATTTTTTTCATTGATGCAATAACTTTAACTGTTGTAGGAGAAGCAAAAGAAGTTCCAAACTGTTTGTTTATTAATTCTCCTAACAGTTTAACTGAATTAGGAATTGCTTTAGGTGAAGCTTTTAGTGCAATGAAAAAAAAAGAAGACAGGTTTATTTTCTTTGATTCTTTAAGCACCTTATTAATTTACAATCAGTCCAAAAGCGTAGCGAAATTCGCCCATTTTTTAACAGGAAGAATGAGGCAGTGGAAAATAAAAGGAGTTTTGATTTCCCTGCAAAAGCATGTTGATGCAAGGCTTATTGCACAGGTAAGCCAGTTTTGTGACAGGATAATTGAGGTTAAAAAATGAGTTTAGGTTTTGAGTTTACTTCAAGCTTAATTTCTTTTGTTATTTCTTTCCTTACAGTAGCTCTTTTTTTTGGCGCTTTGCACAGATTTAACCAAGGAGACCTTAAGGTTGTTTTGAATCATTTTTTTTTCACTTTGCTGATTTTTGTTTTAGGCCAGTTTTTTATTTTAATAATGATTTATTTGGATTATAGCATAGATTTAGTCTATTCAATTCGTTCTTTTTTTGTTATTGCCACTTCTATTGGCTTGATTTTAACTTCTTTTGAAGTCTTAAAGTTTTCAGAGAAATTCGGCTTCAAATACAAGAGGTTGTTTTAGATGGCTTTAGGAATAGATTTTGTTTCTTTGTTGAATGTTTCCAGCATCATCCTTATTTTGATTGCAGTTATTGTTTCTTTTAGGAGTTCTTTAAGGTTTCATACTCCGCAGTTAAGTGCGGTTACCAGATGGATTTTTTTGACTTCAGTGCTTTTTTTCACTTTGCATTTATTCAATTTTGTTTCTTTTATTTATGATTTCTCTGCTGTTCCTGTTCTGGTAATAAGTTCCTGGATTTCTTATATTGCAGGCTTCTTTTTTATTATAACTGCAATTGAAGTTTTGTTGTTTGCAAAACAATATGGTTTTGACTGAAAAACCAAAACTTTTTAAACCCTTGAGCTTTTCCTTGCAGTAAGGCTTTATATTTCAAACGATTCACTATTATATAGGAGATTTTTACTGCTTATGTTTATTTTTATAAGGCTTTTTTATTAAGTTTTTTTTGAAAAGTTTAGGGTGATAAAATGAGTAAAGAAAAGAAATCTGAGAAAAAAAAAGAAGAAAAAAAGAAGTTAAATGAAGAAATCAATGAACAGGCAGAAGATTTGGCTGAAGAGTCTGAAACTGCAATTCCTGAAGACATTGAAGATGATGATTCAGATGATTTAAACCTTCCTTTTCCTAAAGCAACTATTGTTAACATGCTGAGAGGAAACCTTGACAAAGGAAAGCAAATTAAAGGCCAGGTTAAGGTTGAAATGAATTTATGGTTAGGAAAAATGGTTCAAAGAATCGCAAAGAAAATGAATTCCCATCCTTATACTTATGTTGACGGCTCAATGTTTTGGGATGCAATTGAAACCTACGAAAATGTCTCAGAAATTGAACTGGAAAAAGAAAGAATCATAAAAGAACTTGAAACAATCAAGGCAGCCTGTGATGTTTTAATAAGCGAAGTCGACAGAAAATTTGTTTTAAGAAAAACTTTTGTAAACAAATACACTGAAGAAATCCCAAAAAAATGATTTCTTCTTTTTGTTTTCCTTTTTTATTTTTTTACTTCTAATTTTATATTATGTTCAAACAATTTCTTCCAGAACTTGTTGATGAAAAAGAAAACCCGGAGTTTAAATCCCTCTACATCGAAATAAAACCTTTTACTTTTTTAAGCCCTAAAAGAATTTTTCTTTTATATCAGTTTGCAAAACGCTCTGCAAAGCTTTCAGGAAACATTGCTGAAGTTGGAGTATATAAAGGCGGAAGCGCAAAACTTTTAGCAAGAGTTTTCCAGAACACTAAAAAAAAGATTTTTTTGTTTGACAATTTTTCTGACCCCTTAAAAGTAAATCCTCAATATCAAACAAAAGAGATTTCCGGCGGAACAGATTTTACTTCAGTTCAAAGTTATCTAAGAGAGTTTAAAAACATTGAATTTTTTAAGGGAATTTTCCCTGCAAGCGCTAAAAGTGTAAAAGGAAAATTCTGTTTTGTTCATATTGATGCAGATTTATATCAGAGCACTAAAGATGCATTGGAATTCTTTTATCCTAAAATGGTTTCTGGAGGAATAATTGTCTGTGCTGACTATAATGTTTCAAAACATCCTGGAACAAGAAAAGCGTTAAACGATTTTTTCAGGAACAAAAAAGAATATCCAATCCACACCGCAGACCAGCAATGTGTTGTAATAAAAATCTAAAGGTGTTTTTCTGGCTAAACAAAAACCCAAAAAAGCAATAAGTTTTTTGAGAATACATTTGGCTAAAATTCTGCGGGATACAGTTTATCTTTCTAAAGCTGAATTTACAGAAAAAATGTCTAAAGTTGCAGAAGAAATTAACAGGCTTTCAAAATTTTATGGAAAAAAAAAGAGTTGCAGAGTATTTAAAGCAAGCTTTAGAACATCCTTTTGAATTCATGTTTAAATGCCATCCAGAACCTGCTATAAGAAAATCAATGGCTTTTACTCATTCAAGAGGTTTTTCAAAACTGGCTCATCGTAGAATTGAATACATAATTTTAGAAACTGGAAACAAGAGATTAAGAAGCAAAACCTTTGGTGAAGGACTAAGTGCATTTGCCTCTTTAGCTAAAAGATTCATTCATATTAAAAGAAGTGATTCCGAAAAAAATACCAGAAGATCTTCAAGAAAAAGCCCGTCTCAAACAGGCCCTAAAAGGCTTTAATCTAAAATCTCTTTTACTTTTTTTGTTACTGCAGAATGCGGGTTCTTAAACAAAAAAGATTCCAGAACAGTTTTGTTATGGCATTTTCTTTTCTGGGAAGCTTTTTCAAAATCCACAATAACCGGAAAGTTTTTTCTTACAAGAATGTTCACTCCGCGCCCTGCAAGCTGGCCA